>JAPLSM010000186.1 GCA_026398635.1 Spirochaetota bacterium
TGCGCCCGCAGCTGCGGGGGTGCTTGTCGCGCCCGCTCCACCGGCGGCGCCCGCGGTCCGTGCCTTACGCAGCTCGAGCAGCCGACGGATCCGCTCGTGCCGGTCGCGGCTCAGCGGGTAGACGGCCGCAGCGGCGACCCCGAGGGCGAGCAGCACCCCGGGCACCAGACCCACCAGCAGCCGGATCGCGGCAAGCGTGCCGGCAGGCTGTTCCAGACCCCGCGCCTCATCGTAGCCCGTGGCGGCCAGGACCAGGGCCACCCATGGCACGGCCACCGAGTTGGCCACCTTGTTCAGCAGGGACACGACTCCGAAAAAGAAGCCTTCCTTGCGGGAACCGGTGCGCAACTCTTCCCACTCGATGCCGTCGGGCAGGATGCTGTTCGGCACCACGTGCGCCGCGCTGACCCCGAAGCCAGCCAGTGCCGCGATCGCGAGCACCAGCACATGGTCCACGGCGGATGGCAGCACCGACAGCAGGCCCAGAATGCCGGCGAGCGACACCATGCCCGTGACATAGGCGACACGCTTGCCGGCCCGGCGCGTGAACCAGTTCCAGAACGGCACCAGGACCAGGGCTGAGACGAACAGTGCGGCCATGGCCATGGTCATCCCATCCCCCCAGCGTAGCCAGTAGGTGAGAAAGAAGGGCAGCACCGAGATGACCACCGCGACGGTCGTCCAGGTGAGCAGGAAGATCACCATCGCGAACAGGAACGGCCGGTTGTGCGAGAAGGTGCGCGTGATGGCGACCGCCGCGGGAATGAGGAACCCCGCATAGAGTATAAAATCGCTCCAATTTGCGCTCACGCCCAGCCCGGGCCAGACCCGGGGCAGCACGCCGAAGACCCCGATCCAGCAGGCGAGATACACAGAAGCGATGGCGACGATACGCCGGTGGCGGGCCAGCCAGTCCGTCAGCTCCCGGATCAGGCCGCGGACGGCATCCCCCCGGCGCGCGCCGGGGACACGGTTGTCGGGGTCGAACCCCCCGCCCGTGGCCGCGAACACGACCCACATCGACGCGACGCAGACCACTGCGAAGAGCCCGGCCACGGCGAGCCAGCCCACGGGGCTGCCGCCGAACAGCGGCAGACGCGCGATGTCCGGCGCCGTGAACGCGAGGAGGCCCGCGGCGATACTGAAAGCCATCCGGTACGAGGACACCGATGTGCGCTCGTCGTAGGTTGCCGCGACATCGGGCAGCAGGGCCGCGAACGGCACGCCGATCACGGTGAAGCCCGTGTCGAAGAGGAAGTAAGCGAGGCCGTAGTATGCGGCCAGCCATCGCGGATCCGCGATCGGGGGAATCCACCACATCAGCGCGAACGCGAAGCCGAATGGCATCGCGCCGAATAGCAGCCACACCCGGCGCCGGCCCCAGCGGCTGCGCGTCCGGTCGGAGATCACGCCCATCAGGGGGTCGTTGACCCAGTCCCAGGTCTTGGCGACGAAAAGGGCTGCCGCCGCGTATGCGGGCGGCACCTTCGCGACGGTGAGCAGGAAAAACAGGAACCACGCGTCGATGGTGGTCCCGAACAGGCTGATCGCGGTGTCGCCCGAACCGAAAGCGAGCTTGCGCCACCTCGTGAGGGTCGGCATGGGCCGATCCTACCAGCACGGGGCCGGAAGCGCAAATGCGCAGTCGGGCGCAGACGCCGGACGCTTCGCCCCGGCGCAGCCTGCGTCCCCGTCAGGACGTCAAGCGCTTCAGCCTTGCACCCGAAATGATTCTTCGGAAGGTATTCCTGTCCTTGCGGACATTTGCGGCGCACGCATCGAGATATGACCTCTCGAAGGCAGCCAGGCGTTCCTCGGTCATGCACCGCCGGCCCAGCCCGAGGAACTCCTTGTACTCGGCGAAAGAGGACCACGGGTAGGACCGGTCCATGGGCTGGAACAGAACGTCGACGAGTTCCCGGTCGGCGGACTGCTTGCTCCTCGTGGACAGGTCGAGGAGTCTGAGGACGAGTTCAACGGGCGAAAGACTATCCTCGGACTGATCGACGGGGGCGGAAACATCGAAACCGACGAAGAACGCCTCCTGTCCCGCACAGAGTGTACGGGCCTCACGGACCGGCAGGTTCGACATGATGAACCCGTCGGCGTGCGCATGACCCGCGATCTCCACGGCCGGGAAGATGAGCGGGATGGCCGACGAGGCCATGACTGCCTTCATGAGCCCGTCCGGCCCGGGGATGGTCCTGACCGTCCTTCGGTCGCCCACCTGTCCTCCACCCGAGAAAATGACAGGGGCTCCCTCGACAAGATCGACCGCGACGGCCGCGAAGGGGATCTTCAGGGTCTGGAAGGTGATGCCTTCGAAGATCCTCCTGAAAATCGACACCGCATCCTTCTCCGCGACCATGGCCGAGGTGACCATAGCCTTGCCGAGATGCATCCCGTTCTTCAGCGTTCCCGCGAGGCCCGATAAGAAATGCCTTATCCTGGACCGCACATGACCGTCCGCCGGCTTCCGCTCCCCGAAATACCTCCGTTCAAACTCCTTGAACTCGTCGGACGCGGCGCCTCAATCATCCCGAGATGGCAGAACCCCCTGGCCGCTCCTCCGGAGAGGACGTAGACCATGTTCGGGGAGTAGCGGCCGAGACCGCGGTCCGAGCGGACCCTCTCGATCAAGCCTGGCACGACGAAGCCCCCTCGAAGGAATCACGCATGTTTTTTCATTCGCTCAATTTCCGGTAAAACCAAGTCTTCACCAGCTGGGTCACGACCACGCAGCACGGGAGCATGATCGCCAGCAGCAGCGCGAGCGGCATTTCCGCCTCCGCCCCGCCGCGCGCACCCGTCGCCCGGGGGACTGGCGCTTTTCGCGGGCAATCTCGTTCGATCCGACCTGCTTCAAGCGCGCTTCGACCTCCACATAGCCCGGGCCCTCCCGGCGCGACGCGAACTCCTGCGGGGGGGGTGGCGGTATCGGCACGCGCTATTGCCAGCCGCTGAACGGAGATCGCGGTGCTGTTTCCGCCGGGTTGATGCCCCGGTTTCGAAGAATCCATGCTCACCTCTTCAATGCTCTGACGAACTGATTTTCTTGAAATCGATGTATCCCCGTTCCACATCCACGGAGATCAGCCGCACGCGGATCCGGTCACCGACATCCACACCGTCGAACCCGCGCGCCACCCTTCCGTCAACGGGGATGTTGAGCAGCCGTGCCCAGGTGCCTTTTTCGGAGGCACCCGTGACAATGGCGTCGAACTGCTCTCCGACCCTCGATTCGAGGAGGAGCGCTGCCGCGGATTTGCCGACCTGGCGTTCGACCTTGTTGGCGGCATCCTCTTCTTCGGTGAGATGGGTGGCCAGCACATCGAGTTCTGCATACCGGTACGGCGCAGCCCGGCCGGCGATGGCGGCCTTCAGCAGGCGTTGCGCGATCAGATCGGCATAACGGCGATTGGGGGCAGTGGAATGGGCATAGTCCCTGACCGCGAGCCCGAAGTGCCCAGGGGCCGTATCGCCGGGCTGTTCCGCCACGTATTCGCCCCTTCCCAGAAGCTTGATCACCGCGAGGGAGAGGTCGGGGAATCGCAGCGGATCGGCCGCCTTCTGCTTGACGAGAAACGCGTCGAGCGCCGCCGAATCCGGGTTCTCGGGCAGCCTGAACTCGCGCTCCTGGGCAAGCTCGATAATTCGGTCCCAGCGCTTGGGGGTGCGCACCACGCGCCGGATGGAAGGGAATGCCCTTGCCTCGAGACACCGGGCGGTCACGCCGTTGGCTGCGATCATGAAATCCGCGATGATCTCCATGGCTCGGTTCTTCTGTTCGATCTCGAGATCACGGATCTGGTCGCCGTCGAAGATCGGCTTCGCCTCGATGGTTTCCAGACTCAGCGCCCCGTTCGCGTGCCGCAGGCCCCTCAGGCTCTGGGCGATACGGTCCTGCAGGCGAAGATTCTCCGCCAGTCCGTTGACGGCCGCAATCCCCGCGGGGACGGCGCCATCGCCTTCCAGCCAGGCTGCCACGCTGTTGTAGGCGAGCTTCGCGTGATTGCGGACCCGCGCCCGGTAGATGTCCGAGCCCTTTACGGAGCCGTCCGCGCCGATCACCATGTCCACGACGACAGCCAGGCGCACCTCGTCGAAGCCCAGGGAGGTGAGATCGGTGGAAAGCTTTTCCGGCAGCATCGGGAAGTTCCTGGCCGCCGTATACACCGAGGTCGTGTTGTGGCGCGCGTGTCCGTCAATGGCTGAGCCGTTCTTGACCAGCGCGTCCACGTCGGCCACCGCCACGCGGACCTTGACGTTGCCTCCGGGCACTGCCTCAGCGACCGTGAGCTGATCCAGGTCGCGGGAGTCATCGTTGTCGATGGAAGTCCACAGGAGGTCCGTCAGTTCGCGAATCTCCGAGGACTCTCCGGCCGACTCACCGTTGACGCCTGCGGGCGCCCGGATCCTGTCGAGTTCGGCAAGCACCGCGGCTGAAAAGTCGGGAAGCAGGCCTCTCTCCAGCATCGCCCTCTGGGCAAGGTTCGCCAATAGTGCCCGGTGCTGCTGATCGGTGTGTGGTGTCTGCGGCATGGGAGTTGCTCCAGTCGGCACCGGCGCTCTCGCCCGGTTCGGAAAGCACGTCCGGACCGTATCGGGGGAAATGGATGGACATCGCCGCGTCCGGAATCGAGCCGGGCGTCCCCCGCAGGGACTGCGCCAGTTCGTCTTCGAAAAAGGCAACCCTGCCGCGGTTTTTCCTGAACCATCCCTCAGACTGCGAACGAGTCTCCGCAGTCCATCTCGGCTTTCACTCCTCGACCGTTCGCCCGCGAACCGGGCTATCCGCCGGATCTGGTCCGCACTGACGCCGAACCTTTTCGGATACCCCGGGCGGGCTGGAAGGTGCAGGTCAGAAATGCAGCCTCGGAATGATGGCCCACAAGCCCACGATGACCAGATAGATGCCCACGGTGTATCGCAGGAACTTGGGATATACGATCACGAGGAGACCAAAAATGAGCGTCACGATGCCCCATATCAGACCAATTGGTTGAAACATGATTATGTCCACTCCCTTCTATTCTATGAGTTGTACGCAATCACCGCCCGAGGACGAAGCCCCATTAAAAGTACTGATTCATGCCCGCAACGGCGGGTTGAGGTCTCGGTGTGCCGGCCACGAAAAGTCAATGACACAAGTAAATTTATTCTCGTGATGAAGCTATCCGCCATCGTGCACAAGAAGCCTCCCGACCGGCTCACCGAGAGCTTTTCCTGTTACCTGCGCCTGCTGAATCTCATGACGAGCCAGACGACCACGAGGATGAGCCCGATGACGAGCGCTACGTGGATAAAACCGCCCAGCGTGTACGCGCTGACGAATCCCAAGAGCCACAGGATCAGGAGAACGACACCGATAATCAGCAGTATATTGGCCATCCTACTCCTCTCCTCTCTGCGTCCGAGAGAACACTCCCCTGTGGAGGCTCTTACTAGAATTGCACCTTAGGGGGATCGTTCTGCCTCTCCTTATAAAAGCCACATGATGAGACTGACAAGCAGCACTATAGTGAGAACCGTCAGTACCATGGACATGCCAACCTCCGTTCCTCGTCTGGGCATGCATTCCTATGTGCATGCTCCTCCCCGACAAAACCCAGGCCGGATCGTCCTTCCCTCCTTTCTGCACGGAGACGATTGCCTAGGGGCAATCGTCTCCTGCTCCGCTTGATGTGCTGCCCTTGCGTGAAAAAACCCTTCTCTCTGCTTTCTGTGCCAAGCCACCTGGCAGCATTCGGAGCGATGCAACCCAACCGTGAGCTTCTCGCGCAGCTTCCCGATCATGGGAAAATGCCCTGCCCGTCGAGGAGAGCGAAACCGTTCCGAGACTAACGGAGAGGTTTTTGTTCATCCGTTCATCAATCCCAGTTCCCTGGTACGCGTTGGACGCAATTCCTGGAAATACGCGTGAGGAGTTTTCGAGAACCGCGGAGCATAGGTATTGAATGGATAGCGGCTTGAGATCGCAAGGCTCTTCGACCACCCCACGGTCGTCTCGCAGCTACGCTCCGGAAGGGATACCCGATTTTCGGGCTTATCCTTACCCTCTCCACTTCCAAAATCATTGGTAATTATTTTATAGGCATTTCCTTCACGGGTCAACAAGAGAACAGCCGGAAACGGTGCTCTGCGAGAGAAACCATTCATTCCCAGTTCCATATTGTTGCCAAGCACTCGATTGAAGCCTTGTTTCCATAGGGTTTCCGCGATCTGTTGTCTCTATTCTCTCTCTATTTCCGCCACTTTCTCGTTCCTGTTGCAGACTTCACGCACGGATTCCACCTGCATGCCTGGCAAGCCGATGATGCGGTTTCGTTCCGCAGTGCAAGGGCTGCCTCCCGGAGGCAGCCCTTACCCGTGACGCTGTTCGTGTCCGGATGACGACACATCAGCCGCAGCACGATCGCCGCGGCGATGCACTCAGGCACTACATCCAGAAGAGGATCTGGATTCCCAGCAGCCCTGAGCTCGTACCGATGTGAATGCCATTTTCGAGGTTCAGTGCCATGAGGTACGAGGCGCCGATCGAGACCGGTCCCAGCATGACATCCGCACCCACCTTAGCGTTCAGTCCGGCCTGCATCGGGGAGCTTTCGCCGAAGTTGTAGGTGAAATTGGGACCGGCTCCAAGCGACAGGCGGAGAATCGCCACGTCCAAGGCCAGGCCTGCGTCCAGATACGCGTTCAGGCTATTCACGTCACCGGCCGAGTAGAGCAGGAGACCCTCTGCCTGGAACCAGCCCAGCTTGAACCGCACATCCCCGCCGAAGCTGAACTGGTCGACGTTCAGGCTGCCCAGGTCTATCGGCTGGCCGAGCAATACCGGCGATTTGTAGAAGGCGGCAGCGCCGACGCCTAAGTCAGCAAAGACCGCGACCGGCACAATCGCCAGGACTGCGAGAATCAGAACCAGCTTCCTCATGATAAGCCTCTCTTCCTTCTCGTATGGCCGATTCTTCCATCAGATCGGCATGTACTTTTCCAGCCCTCGCGGCAACCGTGTGATCAGTTCATTTTTCTCGACGGCAGTTAAGCCTGCCCGCCTCGTACGCCCACCGTGCGGGCTTGAACTTACTATCTAGGCCGGCCAAAGACGCCGATGGTCAGCAGCAACCCGACGACAGCCGTTGCGATGCCGCCGAAGATGTACCACATCGTGTTTTGCGTAAAATGGCCCGTGAAAAAATTGCTCAGGTTGTCAGCCAGAGAGCGGGACGCTGTCACCCCGATGATGATCAGGACGGCTCCAATGATCAGCAGAACTACTCCGATAATCTTCGATATGTTCATGGTTGAAAGTTACTGAGGATGCCGGAACGAATCAACAGAAAAACGACATGGCGTGCTGCCAGTGCAATCGTCAAGACGGAGATCTGAAAAAATCGAGGATTTTCGCGAGAACCTTTCGGCCGCCGCCTGCAGGGTTGTCCGGCTCGTCCACGACCTCTCTCCCGCCGCTTTCCCGAGGGGCGTCCGGCGCAGGAGGGGATTTGGGCGCTCGTTTGGCGCCGGCCTGCCTGTGTGCGAGGGTCTTCTCGCGCTCGGCCAGGTCCCGATCCCTGTCCGCAAGTCCCCGCTTCTGCCTGTGGTGCAGTGACCTTCCGATGTAGATGAACAGCGAGCAGATGACTCCCACGGCGAAGCTCAGGGCCGCAACCGACACGACCGGCACATTGTCGAGCCGGTTGCCAAACAGGTTGACCGAGGTCGTGAATCCGATGTTCAGCGCGACCAGCACAGCGAACACAACAACAAGAGCCACGGTTACGATGATGCGACCCATTCAGGATTTCTCTCTGGCCAAGATACATCCGCTCTGAAGCGTTGTATACCCCGCTGTCTCGGCACGCCGGCCCCAGTCCCAGTCTCACCGTGCCCTCGCGGCAGCATACTCAGGCGTGTGCAACATCGTTCGTAGAATGGCACCGAGTGACCTTCGCAGGCCTGAACTGCTGGCTGTACAGTGGGGTAAACGACCCAGATGACGAATCCAAAGGTTGCGGATGTCCGTCACGTCCAGCACGTCGAATCCCCCGGACCCGCGGAAAAACACTTGCTCTACATCCTGCCCAGGTCCGACTTCGAGCGCCTCTCTCCCCAGCTGGAAAGGGCTGCCGACGATCGTCTATAACGAAGCGCCCGGTTTTGACGCCCACTGCAAATGAGCGAATGCACATCGAACCCGACGCAATCTGTGCGGTAGTGCACAGAATGATTCCGGAAGGTGATAGTCTTGGGCCATTCGTCGAATTGACACCGCGCGACGCCGTCGGCTACGCTGTCGGGCAGCCGGCCGCGGAAGGGAGGCAGGATCCTGCATCGCGCCGCCTTCATCGCCATCTTCACTCTGCTCACCGGGATCCGCGTCTACTACCGGATCGCAACGGGCGCCTTCCGCGAGCGACTCTACGCCGACCGGGAGGAATGGCACTTCATCGCCCTGCGGGGGCTGTTCGGCATTCCCCTCGTTGCGGCCACCGCCGTCTTCGTCCTCGACCTGCCCTGGGCGCCGTGGTCCTTCGTTCGCCTTCCGGGCTGGCTGCGGTGGGCGGGCGCCGGCCTGAGTCTCGCCGCGGTAGCCCTGATCACAACCGCGCACCACGCCCTAGACGGCAGCTTCAGCCCGACCATCAGGCTGCGGCGGCACCACCGGCTGGTCACCACCGGACCCTACCGGTTCATGCGGCACCCGATGTACTCGGCGTACCTCCTGCTCTTCTTCGGCGCGTTCCTCCTGTCGGCGAACTGGGTGATCGGCACGGGGGGCGTGGGCGTCATCCTCACGCTGATGACCGTACGCCTGGCGCGCGAGGAACGGCGGCTCGCAGAGCGGTTCGGCGCGGCCTGGCTCTCCTACTGGGAAGCCACCGGCTCCTTCCTGCCCCGGCTGCGGCAGCCATTGTTCCGCCGGGCCCGCCGGCTGCGGCCGGCCGCGGCCGAAGAGGGACGGTAAGGTCATGCGGTTCAGCGTGATCGATCACCCGATGACGGGCGTGGCGGTGCCCGTGTCCGCGCTCCGAAGCCGCTCGAGCTGCGGCGTTGGCGAGTACCCCGACCTCGCGGCGCTCGCGACCTGGGCGGCCGGCGTCGGCATCGAGGTGATCCAGCTCCTGCCCGTTAACGACACGGGCTCCAACAGCTCGCCCTACAGCGCCCTGAGCGCCTTCGCCCTGCACCCCCTGTACCTGCGTCTCGAGGACGTGCGCGGCGCCGACCGCTACGCCGTAGAGATCGCTGCCTGGCGGAGGAAGGCCGAGGCCCGGCAGAGGCTCGACTACCCGGGCACCCTCGCGTTCAAGCTCTCGGTGCTCGAGCGCATCCACCGGGACCGGTCCGCCGGGATCGCCGCCGACCCCGGCTTCACCGCCTGGCTCGCGGACAACCCGTGGGTACGGCCGTATGCAGCGTTCCGCTCGCTCGAGCGCGCGCACGGCGGCGTGGCGTGGGAAACGTGGGGCAATGACGCCGCCGATCCGGTATCCGCCGTCCGCGCGTGCTGGAACGACCGTCCGGACGAGTGCCGGTTCCACGCGTGGGTGCAGCGCGAAGCTGCCGCCCAGCTCGCCGCCGCCTCCCGGGCGCTCGAGCGCTCGGGGGTGCGCCTGAAGGGTGACCTGCCCATCCTCATGAGCAGCCAGAGCGCAGACGTGTGGCACGAGCGCCGCTTCTTCGACTCCGGCATGCGCGCGGGCGCACCGCCCGACATGTACTCGGCGCATGGACAGATGTGGGGATTCCCGGTCTACGACTGGAATGCCATGGCCGGCGACGGCTACGGCTGGTGGAAGGCGCGCCTCGCGCAGGCGGCACGGTTCTTTCACGCATTCCGCATCGACCACGTGCTCGGCTTCTTCCGCATCTGGCAGGTGCCCGCGACCGAGGGAAACGGCCTCCTCGGCTGGTTCGACCCGGCGGAGGCGTGCACCCGGGCCGACCTCGCGGCGGCCGGATTCGACGACGCGGCGGTGCGCTGGCTCTCGGTGCCGCACGTGCGCGGCGCCGACCTGCGCGCAAAGCTCGGTCCCGACGCGGACCGGGTAGCCGGTCGATACCTCCTGCGCATCGGCGGGGAGGACCTCTACAACCTCGGGCCCGGGCTCGACCGCGAGGACGCAATCAGGGCGCTCGACGAGCCCAACCGGATCAAGGAGGCACTCTACCGCTGGCACGCGGACCGGGCCCTGCTCGCCGCGGGCCGGGACCGGTTCTTCCCGTCCTGGTACTACGAGCGGTCCCAGGCGTTCATCGGTCTCGACGACGATCGGCGCCGGCGGCTCCAGGACCTGTTCCGCGAGCGGCGCACGGCGAGCGAGCGGATCTGGGAGCGGCGTGGCAGGGACCTCCTCGCCATGGTCCGGGACGCGAGCGACATGCTCGTCTGCGCCGAGGACCTCGGCGACGTACCAGACTGCGTGCCCCGCGTGCTCGCCGATCTCGGCATCCTCGGCCTGCGCATCGAGCGCTGGGCCCGGGAGTGGAAGCGGCCCGGGAGCCCGTTCATCCCCCCCGCGGAGTACCCGGCACTCACGGTCTGCACCCCTTCCGTGCACGACACCTCGACACTGCGGGGGTGGTGGGAGGAGGACCGGGCCGAGCGCGAGGCCTTCTACCCGCTGCTCGAGCTCGGGGGAGCGTGCCCCGACCGGCTCACGCCCGAGGTGCACGCCGCGATCGTCGAGCGCTGCCTCGGATCGCGCTCGCGCCTCTGCATGTTCCCGCTGCAGGAGCTGCTCGACCTCGATCCGGACCTCTGGACGCCCGACCCGCGCGGCGACCGGGTCAACGTGCCCGGCACCGTCGCGGACACCAACTGGACCTGGCGCATGCCCCTGACGATCGAGTCGCTGACCGGCCGAACCGGCCTGGCGGACCGGCTTCGCGCGATGGTGGACGGCCGCCGGCGGCGGCCGGGGGAGGTGCGGTGATGGCTGCATCCGGGTCGTGGGGGTTCCCCTTCTCGAAGGTGGCCCGGCGCCGGCTCGATCACCGCCAGGGGCTCGTCGTGGATCCGACCGGCGCCGCGGATCTCCGGGCGGCCCGCACGCTCGCCGCGAAGCTCGGCGTCAGCAGTGCAGACCTCGTGGCCGCCGCGCTGGTGAACGAGGCGCTGAGGATCGTCGCCCGCAGGTACCGCGAGCAGGCAGCGCCTGCAGCGTTCACCGACGCGCTCGAATCGCTCGAGCGGCGCACCGGGAGCGAGGTGGTGGAACCGACACTCGACTGGATGGTCGATGCGTATGCCCCCGAACCGGCTCCCGGGCCCGCGGCACCCGCCCCTTCGGCCGCCGCCCAGCCGGCTCCCCCCGCGTCGCAGCCCGTCACCCGGCCTCTCGCCCTGGAGGAGCTGCTCCACCTGTGGCTTGCGGACGCGAATCCCGCCTGCGGACCGCTGCGCGGGCTCTTCGATCCGAAGGAGCTGGAAGGCACACGGTACGCGGACATCGTCGACGGGCTCGGGGGCTTCTTTACCGGGCAGCCGGTCTTCGGCCCGGACAACGAGGACCTCGTCACCCTGCTGCGCAGCCCCGCGGTCGCGTTCCCCAAATCATTGAAGGACCAGCTCGAGTACATCCGGCGCAAGTTCGGCGCACTGCTCGGCGACCTGCTGCCCGGGCTGCTCACCGGCCTCGACCTGCTGCGCGAGCAGGAGAAGCTCGGCGCCCCGGCGCCCGGCCCCGCTGCCGCGGGCGTGCCGACCTACGACGACGCCCGAGCCGAGGTCGAGGCTTTCAGCGCCGACCGGGAATGGATGCCCCGGGTGGTGATGATCGCGAAGAACACCCTGGTCTGGCTCGACCAGCTCTCGCGCGCGTACGGCCGGCCCATCAGCCGGCTCGACCAGGTGCCCGACGAGGAGCTGGACGCGCTGGCCCGGCGGGGGTTCACCGCCCTCTGGCTGATCGGCGTGTGGGAGCGCAGCGCCGCCTCGCGGACCATCAAGCGCCGGATGGGGAACTCCGAGGCCGAGGCGTCGGCCTATGCACTGGCCGATTACGCGGTGGCCGGCAGCCTGGGCGGGGAAGAGGCGCTTGCCGGCCTCCGCGACCGGGCATGGCGCCGGGGCATCCGCCTGGCGAGCGACATGGTGCCCAACCACACGGGCATCGACTCCCGGTGGATGGTCGAGCACCCTGAGCGCTTCCTCGCGTGGCCGCACGCCGACCCGCCCTACCCCTCATACTCGTTCTGCGGACCCGACCTCTCCAGCGACCCGCGCGTAGGGGTCTTCATCGAGGACCACTACTGGGACCGGACCGACGCGGCGGTCGTCTTCAAGCGGGTCGATCGG
>JAPLSM010000247.1 GCA_026398635.1 Spirochaetota bacterium
ATGGAGAAGGTGCTGCGGGAAGCGGGAGTGATCTTTCATTCCTTCAAACCCGCGGACACGGACAAGTTCAGGAAGGCGGTGCTGGGGCAGAACAAGAACAACGAGCGGGATGCGGAATCGGTGGCGCGGTATGCGCTGGCCCTGGAGGCGCAGGGGAAGCTTGAGCAGTATCGGCGGGTGTGGAGCGCGGATATGGAGCTTCAACTTCTTACTCGCCGCTACGAGAGCCTCAGCGACCAGCTGACGGGGGAAGTGAACCGGCTGTGGAAGCTTCTGCGCTACGCTTGCCCGGATCTGTATCTGCTGCTTGGGGGCAAGAATGGGGAGAACGGGCAGCGGGGAAAGGTGCTTAAAAACGAGGGGATTCTCACTCTTTTGATCTCCAAGCCGGATATTGGAGAATGGAAACGCCTTTCGCAGACGGACATGCGGGATTCGATGGGGGGAGGCAACTACAAGGGACGGGGCGAGCTCATCGCGGAGCTGCGAGAGGCAGCTGAAAGCTTTCCCTCCATCTCTGCGGGGATCGGGTTGGTGATCAGAAGCAGCGCCCAACAGATCCAGCGGTTCAAAGAGGAGCAGGGCGAGCTTCTTCGGATGCTGGATAGTTTGACTGAAGGGAATCTGGCGGTGCAGTGCTACAGTGGCTTGGGAATGAGGGAACATGCAACGGGCAACACCTCCATGATGATCCCTACGCGGCTGTTCAACCATCGACTGAAGGACGCTTTCATGACGGCGGCACGCAACGTGGTCTTCTACAATCCCGACTCTCACCTGGCGGGCTACTACAGGAACCTTGTGAAGGCGGGAATGAAGCCCCTGGAGGCGACCAAGAGGGTTGCACGAGCGCTTGTCCGTGTGATCTTTCGTGAGCTTTCGGCTCTCAATGAATCGAAGGCGAACGAATTGGAACAAGAGCAACAGAAAGAGGGAGAAGGCGATATGGCAAGCGGTGTTACCCGCGGCGATCAAGGTCGCAAAAGCAACATATCGCCTTCATCCCCAAGATCAAATAAATCGAAGAGTACCAAGAAGGTCAAGAGCAGCAAGGCTCCGGGTGCGAGATCAAATGGGAGGAGGAAATAACAAGCGGTTACGATAAAAAACCGCTTGACATATCTAAAACAATCTCCAACGATTTGTTAGGTGGATCACCCCGATATATGTATCCTTGATGAATACTCGTTTCCCCTTGTGATGGTTATTAATCCACCTTCGTGAAGATCCTTAATTCGTTGTGTCAGATATTTTTCATCTTTCTTTGTTTCATGGATGAGATCGTCTATCAGCTCTCTTCGTAGAATGGAATCCCTTCCATCCAGGTGCCTAATTATCCGGAGAAGAAACCTCTTTGTACCTCCACCATATTTCCTTTGGCGGCAGAATTTATTGAATCTCTTCACGTATGAATGTTGCTCACAGATGGCTTTGACTATACCTTTCAACCGGTTATCAGTTGGCCGATATTTATTTGCAATTGATCCAGCCAAGTCCGAAATGATCGGCGATCCAGAAGGTACTTTGGCATCTTCGTCTAGAAACAAGAACACATTATCTTCATCCCTGGTCGCCCGAAAGAATCCATATTCAAGCGACACGTTGGCATTACCAGTACTAGCATCGAATATCGCGGCACTGCTTGAATCAAGACCTTTCATCACTTTCAATAGCAATTGTCCTGCAGGTTGCCCCTGCTCCCTGCCAATCGCAAGAAAATGGACTGGGTATTGTTTATGCAAATCTGCGACCACGGCTTCCCACATTGGTTTATAGGGATTCCATGGGTAACCTAAGAAGATCCTGTTTGGGACATAATTACTTTTCATGTTTTGCATTGTACATTCTATTGCATCGACTGATCAACCCCACTGTATGTAGCAGGCCCCTGATCCACCTAACAAACATATTGAGTTGTTCCGTCCTCTTCACCCCCAGCCATGTTATTAAAGTTAGCGATACCTGACTACGGATCAGTTATTGCGAGTAGAATAACCCGTCCTGGGCGGTGATGAACATGCTTTCATTGCCTATCCGGGGCAGTGTTCTGCGGTCTGTATAAGCACGCCCCGGGGTGTGTTAGGCTGCGTCCTCCTCGGCTGAGCCCGAAAGATATCCGGGATCTATTCAGCCTTTGCGAGCACCTGACGGCCAGTAGCCCCTCACCCATCTGCCGCCTTCCTCAGCACCCTGACCCCATACGCCGCCAACTCCATCCGTCCTGCCGCAGCTTCCCCCGTCACCGCATCCGTCCACCCGGCGGCACCCAGATCCACCCGCCGCATTTCGGAAGCGAAGTTCATGACGAACAGGAAGGTGTTCTTCCCGTCCGCACGCACGCAGGCGCTCACGCCCTCGGGAAGCGCAGCGTCGACGGCGCGTGGGATCCCCAACTCCACGGCGAGCCGACCGTAGAGGTCGTCGAGGAACCTCTCTTCGGTGCGGGCAGCCAGGTAAAAGGAGCGCCCCTTTCCGAACCGGTTTGCCGTCACCGCGGGCCTGCCCGCATAGAAGTCGCGCTCGTAGGCCGCAAGCTGTTCCGCGGTTTCGAGGTGCACGAGGTCACAGAGGTCCCGCACCTCGTAGCTGCCCGACAGGCCGAGCGCGTTCCGCCGGTCCAGAACGATCGCATTGCGCTGGTCGGGGTAGAGCCCGTCGATCTCCTCCGACCAGATGCCGAGCAGCTTGCGCAGGGGACCGGGGAACCCTCCGAGGAAGCAGAGGTCGTGCTCGTCCACGATGCCCGACCAGTACGTGCACACCAGGGTGCCGCCGTCCTGCACGAAGCGCTCCAGCCGCTCCGCGAGACCAGGCTTCACCAGGTACACCATGGGCGCGACCACGAGCCGGTAGCCGTCCAGCGGCTGGTCCTCGTCGATCACGTCGACCGCGATGCCCCGCGTCCAGAACGCCCGGTAGTGGTCCTTGCAGGTTCGCTCATACCGCTTGCGGCCGTCGTTCAGGGGGCCCTGCGTGTCCGCGATCGCCCAGGCGTTCTCCCAGTCGTAGAGAACAGCAACCCTGGCGTCGACCGACGTGCCGACCACGTCGTCGAGCTTGGCCAGCACCCGGCCCACCTCCGCCACGTCCGCGAACACCCGGGTCTTCTCGGTACCGACATTGTCGACCACCGCGCCGTGAAGCTTCTCGGACCCTCCCCTGCCCTTCCGCCACTGGAAATACTGCACCGAGTCCGAGCCGTGCGCCACGGCCTGCATTGATGAAAGCAGGTGCATGCCCGGGCGTTTCAGGCGCGCGACCGAGTGCCAGTTGGTGACGCTCGGCGTACTCTCCATCATCAGGAACGGCCTGCCGGCCTTGAGGCTTCGGTTCAAGTCGTGCACGAAGCCGATGTCGGAAGCCAGGCGCCAGTCCTTCCCCTCGGGGTCCCATGCGCCCCGGGCATCGGGGATCGATCCGGTGCCATGCCAGCACGGGTAGTTGTCCCACGAGACCACGTCGAGGTGCGGTGCGAGGCGCCAATAGTCGAGGCCGGCGTACGTGCCCATCAGGTTCGTTGTCACCGGCAGCTCGGGGGCCGCGGCCTTCAGGGGGGCGATCTCGGCCCGCATGAAGTCCACGGTCTGGTCGGTGATGAACCGGCGCCAGTCGAGGTTCTGCCCGTGCACGTACCGCTCCCCGTGCAGCGCAGGTGTATGCACCTGCGACCACGCGGTGAGGGTGTGGCTCCAGAACGACATCCACCACGCGCGGTTGAGCGCATCCAGATCGTCGCGGTACCGGCGCTGCAGCCAGGCACGGAACGCTTCCTGGCACAGATCGCAATAGCACTCTCCGCCGTACTCGTTGGACAGGTGCCAGGCGAGCACGCCCGGGTGCCGGCCGAACCGGTCGGCGAGCCGGCTGTTCATCTCCCGGACCTTTTTCCGGTAGACGGGCGAGGTGAAGCAATGATTGTGCCGGCCCCCGAAGAGGTTGCGCCGCCCTTCGGGGCCCACGCGCAGCACCTCGGGGTACTTCTCCGCCATCCAGGCGGGTCGGGCGCCGGATGGCGTGGCGAGCACGGTGAAGACGCCGGCCGCGTGCAGCCGGTCGACGATGCCGTCGAGCCAGCCGAACTCGTACCGCTCCTCCTCGGGCTCCAGGGCGGACCACGCGAAGATGGCCACGCTCATGGCGTTGCACCCCGCCAGCCGCATCAGCCGCACGTCCTCCTCGAGCGCCGCCGGATCGTGCAGCCACTGCTCGGGGTTGTAATCTCCGCCGTGCCACAGCCGGGGCAGCTTCGGGCTGACCGGCCCCCAGTTCCGCATCGCCTGCCTCCTTGAACCTGGTCACTATAGCCGATGCGGGCCGGACCGCCGCAAGGCCCCGCCGCGTGCTTCCGTACGGCGGATCCCGCCGCCCGCATCTGCCGGTGACGCCGCGCTGCCCGGCGTGCTACACTCCCCGCGATGCCCGACATGATCCTGGTAGTGGAGGACGAGGCACCGGTGGCCCGCGGGCTCGAATACGGCCTGAAGCACGAGGGCTTTGCGGTGATCGTGGCGCCGAACGGGAAGAAGGCCCTCGAAGCGGCCCGGTCCGCGCACCCCCGCCTCATGCTGCTCGACGTGCGCCTCCCCGACATGAGCGGCTTCGACGTCTGCCGCAGCCTGCGCGAGGAGGGCATGACGCTGCCGATCATCATGGTCACCGCGCGCGACGAGGAGGTCGACAAGGTGCTCGGCCTCGAGCTGGGTGCCGACGACTACGTGGTGAAGCCCT
>JAPLSM010000109.1 GCA_026398635.1 Spirochaetota bacterium
GAGCCGGCTCTCCTCGACCGCCTTCACGAGGTAGTCGAAGGCGCCGGCCTTCATGCACTCCACCGCCGCCGGCACCTCGTTCGTCCCCGTGACCACGATCACGGCCGTGTCGGGATGGCGCTGGTGCAGATCGGCGAGGACCTCGTTGCCCGTGCGGTGCGGCATGGAGAGGTCGAGCAGCACCACCCCGACGTCCCGGGAACCGACGAGGTCCATCACCTGCCGGCTGTCGGTGCACTCGATCACGTTCGCGAGCCCGTTCGACCGGAGCAGCGCCGCGAGGCTCGCGGCGACGGAAGGCTCGTCATCCACGATGAGCACGGCCCGGTCGGCTGCCGGCCGGGCGCTCACGTCCGGCCTACCGCGGGGAGGCAGACGACCGCCCGCGTGCCGCGGCGCGTCTCGGACTCGAGGGCGAGCGTGCCGCCGTGCTCCTCGACGATCCTCCGCGAGACGTACAGCCCCAGACCCGTTCCGCCCGAGCTGCGCCGCGTGGTGAAGAACGGCTCCGCGACCTTGCCGAGATCCTCCGGGGCGATCCCGATCCCCTCGTCCTGCACTTCAACCATGACCTTCCTCCCGGCTTCCGCGCTGCGGCTGCTGACGCGGATCGCGCACCGGCGGTTCGTCAGCGACTGGCATGCGTTGAGGAGCAGGTTGACGATCACCTGCTCGAGCCGCTGCGCATTTCCTCTGACGAAGGGCAGGCCTTCCTCGAGCGCCGTCGAGAACCGTTCCGTGGCGCGGCGGAGATGGCCGGACACCAGCTCGACGGCGCTGAGCACCACGGGGTTCACGTCCAGGCTCCCCGAGAGCATGCCGGGATCCTGCCGGCTGAAGTCCTTCAGCCCCCGGATGATGCCGTCGATGCGCTCGGAGCACTTGTGAATCTCCGAGGCGAGCGTCGGCAGGGTGCCGCCGAACTCCGCGGCATCCACGCCGGCAACGATGAATCCTGGGTTCTCCCTCGCGAAGCTGTCGAGGATCGGGGACAGCTGGGGACCGGCGCGCACGAGAATCGAGGCGTTCGCCAGGATCGCTTGGTTGGGGCTGTTGATCTCGTGCGCCAACCCCGCGGCGAGCACGCCGAGGGCGGTGAGCTTGTCGACCTGCACAAGGTAGTCGTTCCGGCGGTGATCCTCCTCCTCCGCATTTTTCCTTTCCGTGATGTCGCGCACGATGATGGCCTGCGCCGGATTGCCATGCCAGCTCGCCGGCGAGACGGTAATTTCCGCGATGATCTTCCCCCCCGACCGGCTCGCGAGCTCGGTCTCTCGGGGGTGCAGGGCCGTTTCGCCGGGCTGTGCAGCGACCGGCACGATTCGGGCGATGCCGGCATCCGCCATCTCTGCGAGGGAGTAACCGGTGAGCTGGCAGGCCTGCTTATTCGCGTATACCGGTATTCCCCCTCGGACGACGATGATGCCCTCGCGCGCGTTTTCCGCCATAGCCCGGAAGCTCGTTTCGGCTTCCCTGATCGCATCGAGCATCCGGTTGAAGGACCTCGTCAGGAAGCCGATCTCGTCGTCAAACTGCATCGGGACGGTGGACTGCAGGTCGCCCGCCTCCGCCTGGCGCATGCCCTCCGAGAGGGATTGCAGGGGACGTAGGAGGTTCACCCGGAAGAGCGCGGGGAACACGAAAAGGACGAACAGGCTCCCGGCCAGAAGGATGACGGCAATGACGGACATCCTGGTATGGAGATGTCGGGTGAACGCCGCTTCCCACGAGTCGACGATGATGCCCGGCCCCGATCCTTCCCAGGGCAGGCCGGCGACGAGATCCACCTCACGGATGGGATTGCGCTCGCCACCCGGATGCAGCCCGGTGAGCCGGGGTCCATAGGGGGCGGGAGCGGCACCCGGCGCCGGGTCGCCGCCACGGGTGATCGCTGCCGTGTAGTTGATCATCTGCTCGGCCGAGTACCGGCTGGCTGGATCCATCGCAGCGAAGGTCATATCAATTGAGCCGTCGGGACGGATGGCGAGCTGGACGGTGATCCGGTCCGATGCGCCGAGCTCGCTCATGCCGAGCCAGGTGATCGTCATCGCGTCCGCGCCGTTCTTCAGGAAGACGCCGCCGCTCGCGGGATCGAGGTTCATGAGAACGGGGGCAATGGCTGGCTGCGGGTGGTAACCGCCCCAGCCGTTCTCTCGAAGCACGTCGCCGAGGTAGACGATGGGGGCGTGCATGACGTGCACGGCCCGGTACGGCGTTCCGAAGAAGGGGAAATCGAAGGATGGGGCGACGCGCGCCCCGGCAGCGTACGAGATCGGCAGGCGGCCGCCGAGGTCGTTATCGAAGTTGTAGGTGACCTCGCGGATGTCGTAGCTGCCGGCGCCGTTCGGGGTGAAGCGGACGCTGCGGCGGGAAAGCGCGGGGAGGTCGCTTCGGAAATCATCCGTGGAGGCCTTACCGACCACGAGGCCGACGAGCCCGATCAGGCCGAGCACGGTGATAAGGGAGATCCCGACGAGCTTGACCCGAAGCGTGGTCGTGTCGCCGGTGTTGTTCAGGTAGGTCGAAACGAACGCCAGGTAGAAGAGGAGGAAGCCGAGCCAGACGCAGTACGTGGCCGTTCCGGGGGGCAGCACCCCCGATGTCATGACGATGAAGCTTCCCAGGGCGGCTGCCGGCAGCAGCAGGATGAGCCCGAGCGCCCGGGCGGTTTTCGCGCCACCGCCTCGGGGCCGGGCGAGGCGCTTCCACCAGGGGCGCGACCTGCCCGCAGACAGGCGCACGGACGTCCGCAGCAGTACCGCGATGATGAGGAGGAGCTGGCATCCGGCCGAAGCGTACAGGAGGTAATAGTAGGATTCCGTGAGCCGGATGTCGCTCCGTCCTCGCTCGAGAAAGGCGAATACCCACACCGCGAGGGCGAGCCTCCCGAGGCACAGCAGGATCGAGAGCGGGACGACGACCCGCCGTTCTGTGGTCTCGATCGCGCGCGGGCGGGGGAAATGATACGCGAACACGGTAAGGAACACGAACGACAGGCCAGGACCCGCGTCCTGCAGGATCGGCACGAGGAGATTCTTGAGCGTGCGGGGCTGCCAGTAGAACCGGCCGGCGAACTCCAGGAACGAAGCCGCGTTGAAGAGTGCCGCACCGGCGAAGGCGACAGCGAGAAAGATCCTCACGGGTGAGCGCTGTTGACGCCTCAGGAGGTAGCCGACGATCACGAGGGAGAGGATGAGCGCGGCGAGCCGGATGACGGAAACGGAATCGAGGTTCAGCCAGTACGGAAGGAGCGGCATGCCGAACTCTCCCCGAGAGCCAC
>JAPLSM010000236.1 GCA_026398635.1 Spirochaetota bacterium
GTACGAGGACTGGGGGCTCAGGAAGTGGGAGAACTCGAAAGTGATGACCTTGTCCAGGTCTGCGGCCCGGGCGGCTTCCAGTTTGAGAAGGAGCTTCTCCCACGCGATAGGCAGGAACTTGATGGGCATGTCCCGGTCGAAGGTCTCCAGGTTTGTCCAGCTCTCCATGCCGTAGCGGCGCGCGAGGTCCCGGTTCACCCGGAGGTATTCCGGCAGCTCGTCGTACTCGACGTGCCCGTCCTGAAAGGCGATGATGTCCACCGCACCCTGTATGCCGGAAAGGATCGCGGTCCACTCGCGCTCATGCTTCTCCGGGGTGACAGCTTCCTCCCGGGCCGTGGCTGCGTCGAAAGAGGAGACTGCCTTTCTCCCCGCGATGTAGGGGGAGATCATGACCGGGAGGTCTCCGGAGATCGCCTTGCAGTGCCGGCCGAGATCCGCGTAGATGTCCATGATCCCGTGGAACGCGCCCGACACTTCGCAGGAGAGGTAGAAGCCCTTGAACGCCGGCGATGATCCGTAGCGCTCCCACGCCTCGCTCGCCACGTCCTTGGAGATGCTGATCTCTTCCCGGTATCTGCCCTCGTGCCAGAAGCGGCCCGAGTCGTAGGTGCCGAAGTAGAACTTCATCCCTGTCTCTTCGGCGAGATCGAGGAACATCCTCACGAGGTCCACGGGGGGCGTGAAGCATCCCATGGCCCCAGCGAGCACACGCGATGGAAACGTCATCCGCCTCTTGTGGCCGCAGCGGATGAGGATGACGGTGTCGATGCCAACCGCTTTCATGATCCGGAAGTCCCGCCGCCACTCCCTCCGTCCCCAGTTCTGCGAGGGGATGTCGTGGCTGATCTCGTCGAGGAAGGTGCCGGTGATGCGCATGGATCTGCTCCTCATCATGGTTGTACCATAAGAGACAGCTCGCGATTGCCCGTGCAGGGACCGCGTGGTAGGGTACCCCGGAGGGCAGGATGAATGACGACCTCGTCCGCCACCTCCTCGCGCTCGGCGTACGGCCGGGAGGCGCGCTGCTGGTGCACTCGTCGCTGAAAGCCCTCGGGCCGTATGCCGGCGGGCCGGCAGCGGTCATCGAAGGCTTGCACAGGGCTCTCGGCCCGGACGGGACCCTCCTCATGCCGGCCCTGAGCTACGCGACGGTCACCGCGGCACAGCCGCTCTTCGACGTGCTCCGCACGCCTTCGTGCGTTGGCGTCATCCCCGAGACCTTTCGCCGCACTCCCGGCGTGCATCGGTCCCTGCACCCCACCCACTCGGTGTGTGCTTCTGGACCGCTGACCGGCGACCTCCTCGGCGCACACGCATCGGACCGTACGCCCTGCGGCCAGGGTTCTCCGTTCAGGAGACTTCAACAGCTCGGCGGGCAGATCCTCATGCTGGGGTGCGGCCTCGCTCCGAACACCTCGATGCACGCGATCGAGGAGCTGGTCGCGCCGCAGTACCTGTTCGGCGAACCGCTGGTCTACACGATGGTGCTCGAGGACGGTACCCGGACGGACCGGCGGTATACGCCGCACGGCTTCGTCGGCTGGGAGCAGCGATACGAACGCATCGAGGGGCTGCTGGGCTCTCCCGGCCTGCGCGTCGGGACCGTGCTCGGGGCGCGGTGCCACCTGCTGGAGGCTGCGAGCCTCTGGGAATGCGCCCTT
>JAPLSM010000463.1 GCA_026398635.1 Spirochaetota bacterium
GTGAGCGACCGCCACTGCCAGCGCCAGCCGCCGCTGAAGCCCGGTGGACAGCTGCCCATAGTGCGTGCGCCTCTTCTCGGAAAGACCGAGACGCTCCACGAGATCATGGCGTGCGGCCACGCCGTGATAGCTGCAGAAGAACCTCATCGCCTCATCCACCGTCATCGACGGGGGGAGCGCCGAGCTTTGCAGCTGCACGCCGATCGTGTTTCGCAGCCTGCGCCGCTGATGCGTCGGATCCAGGCCGTCAATGGTCAGGCTTCCTCCGTCCGGCCGCCGAAGCCCCTCCAGGCTCTCGAGCGTGCTGGTCTTGCCTGCTCCGTTGGGGCCCAGAAGCGCGAAAATCTCGCCCCGACGCACATCGAAGCTTATGTCCTTGACGGCCACGGTGTCTCCGTAGCGTTTGCGGAACATCTTCACGGAAACCACCGTTTCACTCATTGCTTTTCTCCCTTGCCCTGCATCTGATCCCACATAAAGAACGCCCCCCCTGCCGACAGGAGCAGGCTCCGTATCGTCTCATCGGTGAGAGTGAGAACGCCTTCGCCGATCATAGAGGCGAGGCCGTGCGTGAATATCCAGGACTTCAGCATCAAGGGGTTGGACATCGATTCGGGGATCTGATCCATGGCTTCCCGCACGCCCTTCACCGAGCCGAACTCCTTCGTGAACTCTTCCGCCTGCAGGACCGTGGCCTTTTCGCTCAACCTCGTGGGATTGTCGATGAAAAGGAAGCGAAACAGGTTGAGCTCATCGCGCGCAAAGATGACGTACCCAATGGCGATGTTGAGCATCGGGTCCTCGGTGTAAGCCCTTTTCTGGAACTCCTGCATGAGCGAACCGGCACGGGTTTTCACCTCCGTCCCGAGGGGTTCCATGGATTGAAAGAGCGAGTAGATCGGCATGGTGGAGCATTCCAGACGCTTGGATATAGTGCGGGCGGTCACGGCCTTCCACCCCTTTTCCCTTGTGATGGAAAAAGCAGCATCGATTATCATCTCTCTCGTGAACACAGCTCTGCTGGACAGAAAAGGCCTCCATGTATAACTAACGTTATTATTAATAACACTTGTTATATAGAATGTCAACCCTTTTCTTTCAATTTCTTTCGGGAATCACGATCTGTCGTCATATGTGGCGAATGGTCCTGAAATCTCTCAGAGTTGCCCTTTTCAGCTCCGTTGTCACAATGCCTAATCCCTGCGAGTGTATCGGGAAAACGGCGATTCGTGAGTTCCAGGGCAATAGACAAATCCTTGAATGTCAAACAATCCTTGATGATTGTTCTTCCATGATCACAACTGTCACAGGGAAGAACCAGGTCACGGTCCCAGCGGAGATAATGCGCAAAGAAGGGCTGTAACCCGGAACGAGACTCGAGTGGCGCAGCACCGAACGCGAGAACGTGCTGGAGGTTCGTGTCCTTCCGGATCCTGCCTCCATCGCCGTATACCTGCGCGGTCGGGGAAACGCGAATCGTCGACTCTCCGGGAGTCCCATCGATCGCCTTGCCGGGGAGCGGAAAAACGAGGCGCGCGAAGCAGCGGATGCCTACCTCAACGAGCTGACGGTCTGCCTGCCCGTGGATCGCATGGTGGCCGAGCTCGCATGGCAGCTCAAGGAAGCGATCGCGGCCACCGCACGGGCTGCCGGCGCGGTGCTGGTGCACGCAACCCGCATTTCGAGCGGATTCCCCGGACCGTTGTCAATCAGGTCGTGCTGCCGCTGAAGACAGGCGAACGGGGCGGCTCCCCCGGGCCTTGACGCTGCTTCCCTCGGGTTCAAAAAGGCCACGCTCGATTTCCCCCTCATCGTGTCGCCTGTCTGAGCGGGGAGAAGATGCGCACGATGCCCGGGACGCATGGATGGACCGGCCGGAAAAGAGCTCGTGAAAGTGTTGCGCGGAATGGAGCTGCCGTCAGGTGGGTTGTGATGAACTCGGCGGTTGAACTATATTTCTTCGCTCCGAGCGGCCACTCTTGCTCAGAGCTCGCTGCGTCTCACGCATGACCAGCGAGAGTCTCAGCTTCTCCTCCCAAGAGAGCGCGGCGCGGCTGCGCTGCCACGCTGCTTGTCTTTCGAGCAGTTCTTTTATCCTTTCATCCATCGCATCATCCCAGCGTATCATCCCAGGAATCGCGCCCTGAAGCGCTTCAGCTCGGTGGAGAGTCCATGTCGCGCCGCCAATGGCTCCAGCACTGCAAGGCTCACAGAACCGGATTCCATCATGGAGAGGATCCTTGCGAAATCCTTCGGCCGTCCCGTGCTTAAAGCTATGAGTGCAAGGTGATCAGCCCTGACGACGCGAAGAGGAACGCCTTCGATTTCGGCAACTTCAGCTTCTCGCATTGATTCTTCATTGAGCGGGCTGGAAGCGGGTATGAACTGCGCGAGCCATTCGCCGACCCGGATCGCCTTTCCTTCTATGCGATAGCCCCTGGCGGTGCAATACTCGTAGATGGGTCTGAGGATGTCGGGGCCGGATCTCGGGGGAAGCGCCACCAATATGCCAGCGTCCATCGTGGACACGGCTTCGGCGTACCGCATCTGGGCAACTGCGCCGAAAACGGCGTAGTCGGCGATAACGCCCGCGGACACCATCTCCTGACAAAGCCGAGCGACTTTCCGCATCACCTTAATATTTGTCGCAATCAAG
>JAPLSM010000150.1 GCA_026398635.1 Spirochaetota bacterium
TAGAGGTGGAAATCCGCGAAGAAGCTGATGTTCCGAAGCGGCTCGAGTTCGCTCGCGATGGCCAGGTGCGAAAGGTTGGCGAGGCCCACGGCCAACTGCGAGCCGGGCAGCCCGTCAGCCAGGCGTTCCAGCGCCGCGGTCCACGGTCCGGTGTCGAACATGACCGGCGGCAGCGGGACCACGATGAAGCCCGCGCACGAGGCGAGGTGCGCGGCGTCGATCGAGCCATCTTCCTCGAGCCACGCGAAGGGGAGCGGCTCTCGGCCCCGCGGGGAGATCGAGGCGCGGTCGGCGAACGCCGCGATCTCCGCCTCGCCGGGGGGGGAACCGGCCGGGCGGGCGGGGGATTCCGGTCCCCGGCCGATCCGGTTTGCCCGGTCGGCGACCGAGGCGCGGAACGCCTCGTCGAGCCGGGCGTAGAACAGGTTCTTCGCCCGCTTGAGCTGCGAAGGCGGGACGAAGATGCGGTCGTCGGCCAGTCCCGTCGCGTTCGCGAGGCTGACCTCCGCGGCGACGAACGTCGATGCGCCGGACTCCGCGAGCAGCGGACCCAGGATGTCGAGGAAGGGGCGCGGCTGCGCGGCCTCCTCGAGGTTCACCCGTTCCTCCACGCGTGCACCCGCGATGTCCCGCGCGGCGATGACGAGCGACGCGTCCCCGCCGGGGGCGCCTTCGAGCACGACTTCGATCCCGACCGGCGAGCGATACGCGCGAACCGATGCCTCCTTCGGCTCGGGAAGGTCGAGGAACCGGGAGGAGAGCTGCCGCACCTCCCGCCCCTCTTCGGGAACGTCGAGGCCTTCGGGCAGCCGGACCTCCACGGTCTCGCCGGTCCGGGCGAATCGGGCTTCCCGGCCCCCGTTCCGGATAGCCTGCACGGAGAACGCGGACTGCTCCGTCCCGTCGAGCGACATGAACGCGAGCCCGTCGCGCAGGGAGAGGTCGCCCTCCAGCGCCAGCCGTACCCAGGCCGGACCGCGGCGTTCGCGGCGCACCGCCGTGACGGCGCCGAGCCGGGCGCCCCGGTGACCGGGGAACCGGTCGTCGACGAGCCGCGAGCCGGACGAGGATCGCAGCCAGCCCGTGGTCGGTTCGCGCGCGAAGGTGGCCTGCGCGTCCCGAACGAGCCGCTCGTACCTCGCGTCATCGAGGGCGTCGCCCTCGTCGATGACAGCACGGTACAGCCGCACCGTGGCCGCTGCGTACTCGGGCGACTTCATCCGGCCCTCGATCTTGAACGCGTCCACGCCGAGCCGGACCAGCTCGAGCGCGTCCCGGCCGAGGAAGAGATCCCTGCAGGAGAAGAACGTGCCCTCGACAGGCGCCGCTCCCGAACGATCCTCGGCCCCGTTGTCGAACCGCTCCGCCCTCCGCGCCGCGGTTCGTGAGAACCTGCCCCGGCAGATCTGGGCGCAGTCGCCCCGGTTGCCTGACCTCCCCGTGAGCGCCCACGAGGCGAGGCAGACGCCCGAGAAGCTGTAGCAGAGCGCGCCGTGCACGAAGACCTCGAGCTCGAAGCCGGGCTGGGCACGGCGCAGGTCCGCGATCTCGGCGAGGGTGAGCTCGCGCGAGAGGATCACCCGCCGGAAGCCGAGCCGGACGAGCTCGGCCAGGCCGGCGGCGTTGTGCACCGCCATCTGCGTTGAGGCGTGTAGCGCGAGCGAGGGGAAGTGCCGGCTCACCAGAGCCGTCACACCGAGGTCCTGCACGATGACCCCGTCCACGGCGAGCGCCTCAAGCCGGGCGAGGGTCTCGGCCAGGCGGCCGATCTCGTCGTCCCTTACCACCGTGTTGAGCGCCACGTACACGCGCCGTCCGCGATCGCCGGCCAGCCCCCTGATGCGGGCGAGCTGCTCGAAGTCGAAGTTGGCGGCAGCCTT
>JAPLSM010000346.1 GCA_026398635.1 Spirochaetota bacterium
CGCCCCTGTTCGAGGAGATCGTGCTGGAGGAGCTGCCCGACGGGTTCCGGAAGGTGCAGGACGCGAACGGTGCGATCGTCATCCAGAAGCCCGGCGTCAGGTCCATCCCGTCGGAGGTCGACCACCTCTTCAAGGGTCGGAAGGAATGGGAGGAGCTGTACCGGCCCAAGCTCCTCTGGTCAGCTGACCGTGTCGACCCGTCCACGATCCCGGCCGCGGCGTTCGACCCCGGCAGGACCCGGCCGTTCGGCCTGCACTGCGGCAGCCTGTTCGGCAAGATACGCGACTGGATCGGGATCGTGAATCTCAGCTACCTGCAGGCGGACGACCCGCCCCTTTTCGACGAGATCGTCGAGACGGCCGGCGAGCTCTGCCTGCGCTGCACGGAGGCCGCGCTCGCCACCGGCGCCCGGTTCGACTTCGCCCACTTCTGGGAGGACATCTGCTTCAAGAGCGGGCCGCTCGTGAACCCGGCGGTTTTCGCGGCGAAGGTCGGGCCGTGGTACCGGCGCATCACCACGCTCACCCACCGGCACGGCCTTGAGATCTGCTCGCTGGACTGCGACGGCATGATCGACTCGCTCATCCCCACGTGGATCGCAAACGGCGTGAACACCATGTTCCCCATCGAGGTCGGCACCTGGGGCGCGAGCATTGCGCCCTGGCGGGAAAGATACGGACGGGAGCTCCGCGGGGTGGGCGGCATGGACAAGCGCGTCTTCGCCCACGGACGCGCCGCGGTCGACCGGGAGATCGAGCGCCTCAAGCCTCTCGTGGACCTCGGGGGATTCATCCCCTGCCCCGACCACCGCGTCGCTCCCGACGCGGAGTGGGACACGGTACGCTACTACACCGAGCGGATGCGCGACGCCTTCGGCCGCTGACCGCCGACTTCACTCGTCGGCGCGTCGCGCCACGGCGCGGACGAACGTGAGGTACCGGTTCGCGTCAGCCTCGAGGCACTCGAGGTCCGAAGGGAAGATCTTCTTCCCGCCCCACGGCAGCAGCGCCCGCTCCCATTGCTGCCACAGCCCCCCACCGTCGCTCATCGCCTCGCACGTCTCCAACTCCACGAAGGGGTAGCGCGACCACAGGGACCTCCACCATGCCGCGGTGTGGAAGCACCAGCAGTCGGCGTCCCAGAACACGTTGCCGCTCTGCTGCTTCCGGGTGAGGTGCTCCGGCACCGGCCCGGCGAAGTCCCGGTGCAGGGCCGGCACCACGATGCCGATCCGCCCGCCGGGGCGCACGAACGCCGAGAACCGCCTGAAATACAGGTCGTCGGTGCCGTAGTACTGGTAGCTGTCCATGCTGAGGACAGCGTCGAAGAATCCATCCGCGTACGGCAGGGCGTGCGCCTCCGCGTGGATGGGGTGCACCCTTCCCTCCATTCCGGCAGCCCGGATGCGCCCCCAGTTGTCGGTGGCGCTGATCCAAAGGTCGTTGGCCCACACCTCCACGCCGTACTCGGCCGCGAGGAAGATGCTGGAAACAGCCCGGCCCGCGCCCATGTCCAGCACGCGCATGCCGGGCTCGAGAGCCATCGAGCCGGCGAGCCACTCCGCAAGCCACAGGACGTTCGGGCCCATCTGGTTCTCGAACACCCACTCGGGGTCGTACCGCGACGAACGGGGGAACCGGGGATCGGCCAATGCGTGGTCAGGTCGCGGCGCGAGGGGCGGCCGGCCGGGCCCGTTTTTCGTTGCACTGCTCATGCATCCGGCGTATCATGCCCGCCGATCCGAGGCAAGGAGGGACTACCCCATGGCTGGAGACGGCGAGCCCCGTCCCATGCGCAAGGCGAAGAAGGAGATCACCGACCGGGCGGAGCTTGTGGAGATCCTCTCACGGGCCGAGGTGCTGTTCCTCGCCCTGCACGACACGCCCGCACCATACGTCATTCCCCTCAACTTCGCGTACGCGGACGGAGCGCTCTGGTTCCACTGCGCCCTAGAAGGAACGAAGCTCGACCTCATCCGGCGTGACCCCCGCGTCGGTTTCTCGGCCGTTGCGGACGCGCGCCTCGTCACCGGGCCCGCGGCGTGCGACTTCACTTCGACCGGCCGCAGCGTGGTCGGCCGGGGTACGGCACGGATCGTCGTCGAACCCGGCGAACGCCGCCGCGGCCTCGACGTGCTCATGCACCATTACGGGATGGAGCGTCCCAACTACCGCCCGGACTCGTTCGAACGCACC
Organism: Spirochaetota bacterium; assembly: GCA_026398635.1. Taxonomy (GTDB): domain Bacteria; phylum Spirochaetota; class Spirochaetia; order SZUA-6; family Fen-1364; genus JAPLSM01. Next base: position 2,197 of record JAPLSM010000346.1, read on the forward strand.
TGCGTGGTGAGGGTCGCCGTAGAGGAGCTGCGGGGCAAGCGCCTCGCCTGAACCCCGCCGATGATCAGATTCGTCCGCCGGCAGCTTGCCGCAACCCTCGGCGTACTTCGGAGTTTCTCGGAGAACACCCGGGCCGTGCTCGTAACCGAGCCGATGTGGGCTATTCCCTACCACCTCGTCCAGACCTACGCGTCGGTCTACATGCTCGCCCTCGGCTGCACGCCCGTGCAGGTCGGGCTGGTCGGCTCCGCGGCGCTCGCCTGCCAGCTCTTCTTCTCGCTCGCGAGCGGCTGGATCACCGACCGGTTGGGCCGCAAGCGCACCACGCTCCTCTTCGACACGATTTCCTGGTCCGGGGCCATGCTGATCTGGGCCTTCGCGCGCAACTTTACGTGGTTCCTCGCCGCTGCGGCGGTCAACAGCGTGGTACGCATCGTCCAGACCTCGTGGACCTGCCTCGCCATCGAGGACGCCCCCGCGGACCAGCGCGTGCACTTCTACACCTGGATCTCGGTGGCCGGGGTGCTCGCGGGGTTCGTCGTCCCCCTCTCGGGGATGCTCGTCGGACGGTTCGGCCTGGTGCCCGAGATGCGGGGTCTGTACCTCTTCGGCTTCGCGGCGATGACCTCTATGTTCCTGTTCCGCAACGGAATGCTCGTCGAGACCCGCATGGGCATCGAGCGCATGCGGGAGAGTCGGACGGAACATCCCCGCCACGAACTGCGCCAGCACCTGCGAGCCACGGCGGAAGCGCTCCGCAACCCGGCATTCGTCGCCGCCGCGGCGGCGAGCATCCTCGCGAGCATCATGAGCATCGTGCGGACCACGTTCCAGTCGATCCTGCTCATCCGGGGCCTCGCATTTCCCGAGGCGGCCATCGCGGTCTTCCCCATGGTGAACGCCGCCGTCATGCTTGTGGTGCTCGTGTTCCTCGTGCCGGCCCTGGCCCGGCGCGGCACCGCCATCTCGCTGGCCGTCGGGTTCGGGAGCATGACCGCGAGCGCGATGCTCCTCGCCGCAAGCCCCGAGCGGAGCTGGCCGATCGCGCTCCTGAGCACGGCGCTGGGGGGCATCGGCTCGGCCGTGGTGTTCCCCGTGACGGACAGCTTCCTCGCCAACGCGGTGCCCGATCGGGGCCGGGCGAAGGTCATGGCCGTCTTCTACGTGGTCATGTTCGCCGCCTCCTCGCCGTTCAGCTGGGTCGGCGGGCTCCTGTCGGCCGTTTCTCCCCGGTTGCCCCTCGTGCTCGTCAGCGCCGTCTGCCTGCTTGGCCTCGGGTTGTCCGCGATCGTCCCCCGCGCCGAAGCGCGGGCCGCCACGCCCCGCCGCTGAAAAAACTCCGCGTCCTTGCGACCGCCCCACCCCGCAACTACAATGGAGGGCAGGTAGCGGCATGCCCCTGTTGTTGAAGCTCGACATCGCTCTGCTCGCGGGTTCGGTCGCCGTGTCAACGGCGCTGCTCCTCGTGGCGCTCGGCACCGGCCTGCAGCGTGACGTCAACCGCTGGTTCGCGCTCTTCATCGCGATGGTCTCGACCTGGACGGTGACCATGCTGCTGATGCGCCTGGCGCTGTGGTTCGGGTACGGGTCGCCGCAGCTGCTCGGCGAGATCGCGGTCTTCAGCTACGCGTTCATGGGACCCTTCCTGCTGCTGTTCACCGCGCGCTACGCGGGCATGGACCATCGCTGGCCCGACGCCCTGGCCATCGCCGTCATCGGTGTCGTGGGCCTCATCGGCTTCCCCCTGTTCGCCCACCAGCTGTTCCTCGACCCCCGGCTCCTCCCCAACGGCACCATGGTTTTGAAGGTGACCGCGGGCGGCGTGGCGGCCTCCGCGGCCCCTTTGGCCTGCATGGCCCTGTCACTGTGCCTGTTCTGGATCCGGCGCCGCGCGATCCGCGAACCCTTCCTCGCCCTGGGTTCGCTCGCCCTCTTCGCGGGTGCCGTCGTGGGCGGCGTAGCGCAGGTGCCGTTCCCCGTTACGTCCTTCACCACGCTCGCCGCCGTGGCCATCTTCGGCACGGGCATCATGCGCCGCCAGATCTTCAACCCGCTCGCGGAGGTCACGGACGGCCTCAGGCAGCGCGCCGACCGGCTCGAACTGATCGCGCGGGTGGGACGCAGCGCCACGGCGCTCCTGGACCTCGACGACCTGCTGAGCCAGGCGGTCCGGCTGATCCGCGACTCCTTCGGGTACTTCAGCGCGGCCGTCATGCTCGTCGAGGGGGACGAGCTCGTCCTGCGCGCCACCACGATGGGGTCCCTCGCCGGCAATGGGAGCCACCGGCTGAAGGTGGGCCGGGACGGGATCACGGGGTGGGTCGCCGCCCACGGAGAACCGAGCCTGGTCGCGGACGTGCGCCGTGACCCCCGGTACGTGAGCTTCACCGGCGACGCGAAGACCCGCTCGGAGCTCACCGTTCCCATCCGGCTCGGGGGCCGGGTGATCGGCGTGCTCGACGTGCAGAGCGCCCGCGTGGATGCCTTCGGCGACCTGGATCTCTTCACCCAGCAGACGGTGGCCGACCAGCTCGCCGTGGCCATTGGCAACTCGCGGCTCTACCGCTCGGTGCGCCAGCAGGCCGAGCGCCTGGCCGCGGTCAACCGGGTCTCGGCGGCCGTCGGCGCGGTGCTCGACCTGGACACGCTGCTCGAGACGGTGCGGCGCGAGGTGACCGCGGTCTTCCAGGCCGACGCGTTCTTCGTGGCCCTCTACGACGACCGCACCGACGAGCTGGACTTCCGGATCCAGGTCGACGAGGGGGTGCTCGAGCCGCCCACCCGCGAGAAGGTGGGCGCGGGGTTTACCTCCCGGGTGATCCGGGAGAAGCGCCCCCTGCTCGTGCGCGACGTCGCCGCCGAGCTCGCGGGCCTGCCCGAGCCCCTGCTGTACGGCACGGGCAAGATGCCCCGGTCGTGGATTGGCGCACCGATGGTGGTCGGCGAGGAGCTCGTCGGCGTGATCAGCGTGCAGACCTACGGCGACCGGCTGTACAGCGAGGAGGACCGGCAGCTCCTCGCCACCATCGCCGACCAGGCCGCGGTGGCCGTCGAGAACGCCCGGCTCTACGAAGGGGCGCGCGAGGAGCTCGCCGAGCGCCGGCGCACGGAACGGGTGCTGCGCGAGAGCGAGGAGCAGTTCCGCAGCCTGGCCGAGCAGTCGCCGAACATGATCTTCATCCACGGCAGCCGGCGGTTCCTCTACGCCAACCCGCACTGCGAGACGATGATGGGCTGGCCGCGCGAGGAGACCTGCAGCCCCTCGTTCAGCTGGCGCCGGGCGATCGCCCCGGAGTACCGCGACATCATGGTCGCGCACTACCGCGACCAGCTCAACGGACGGGAGACTGCGCCGCTCGAGGTGGCGCTCGTCGCGCGCGACGGCCGACGCATCGAGTGCATCCTCACCACCTCGCTGATCCAGTACGGGGGGCTGCGCGCGGTGCTCGGGATCGTCACGGACATCACCCGGCGCAAGCGGGCCGAGCGGTTCCTGCAGACCCTGAACGTGGCCTCGCTCTCGATGCAGCAGTCCCTGACCCCCGGCGAGATCTTCCCCATCATGCTGAACGCCCTGGCGGGTCTCGGCCTCTCCGGGTCCGTGTTCCTCGCCGACGGGTCGGGCGACCGCCTCAGACCGACGCACCTCGCCGTCGCCGGCGAGACCGCGGTCGCGGCAGCGGCCGGGGCGCCCGGCCTCTCCGTCGCCGAGATGCCCGTGCTCGTGCGGGTGATGCGCGACGCCGAGACCGTGTTCACCGAGCTCTCCGGGGCCGAGCTCGCCGCCTGGCAGTCGGCGCTCGCCGCAGCGGCCGGCTCCCCGCCGGGCTCGGGACCCGCGCACCCGGGCGTCCGGATGGTCTTCGCCCCCCTGCACGTCGGCGGCGAGGTGTTCGGCGTCCTGGGGGTCGAGGCCGGTGACCTCGCGGAGGACGAGGCTCCGCAGACGGTGACCGCCTTTGCGCACAACGCGGCCGCGGCCTGGTGGAAGACCGGCCTCGTGCACGACCTCGAGGAGAGCTTCGGCGAGCTGCGCCGCACGCAGGAGCAGCTCATCCACGCCCAGAAGATGGAGGCCATCGGGAGGCTCGCCGGCGGGATCTCCCACGACTTCAACAACCTGCTGACGGTCATCTCGGGCTACGCCGACCTGCTGGCCGACTCGCTCGTGGCCGACCCGGGCGCGCTGGCCGACCTCGGCGAGATCCGCAACGCGATCAAGCGCGCCGCGGCGCTCACCGGGCGTCTCCTCGCCTTCAGCCGCAAGCAGCTCCTGCGGCCCGAGGTGTTCGACCTCAACGACGTGGTGGCCACCTCGGAAAAGCTTCTGCGCCCGCTTATCGGCGAGGACATCGAGCTCGTGGTCGCCCTCACGCCGAGCCCCGGCTCCGTGCGCGCGGACCCCTACCAGATCGAGCAGGTCATCATCAACCTCGCGGTGAACGCGAGGGACGCCATGCCGACGGGCGGCCGGCTCCGCCTCGAGACCGCCGCGGTCGAGCTCGCGGCGGACGACCCGGCCGTCGGCCCCGACCTGGGTCCGGGCCCGTGGGTCGTGCTGACGGTGCGCGACTCGGGGCACGGCATGAGCGAGGAGGTGAAGAATCACCTGTTCGAGCCCTTCTTCACCACCAAGGAGAACGGCAAGGGCACGGGCCTCGGCCTCTCGACGGTGTACGGCATCGTGAACCAGACCGGCGGTACGATCCGGGTGGTGAGCGAGCCGGGGCGGGGTACGGCCTTCACCATCTACCTGCCCCGGGTATCAGGCTCCGCGGTGCTCGCGGCCGCTTCCGATGCCGCGCCCCACCGCCGCGCGGGCGCGGGCACGGTGCTGGTGGTCGAGGACGAGCAGACCGTCCGCGACCTCGCGGTGAGGATCCTCGCGGACGCCGGCTACCGGGTGCTCGGCGCTCCGTCCACCCAGGAGGCCATCCGGATCGCCGAGGAGACCGCGGGCCCCCTCGATCTCCTGCTGGCCGACGTGGTGATGCCCGGCGGCATCAACGGCGTGGACCTCGCGAACCGGCTCGTGAATACCCTGCCGCGCCTTGAGGTGCTGTACATGTCGGGGTACACCGAGGAGGCAGCGATCCGCTTCGGGGTGCCCCGGGGCGAGGCGCGGTTCATCGCCAAGCCCTTCCTGCCGGACGACCTGCTCGCGAAGGTCGCGGACCTCCTCGAGGCCCGTGACGCGCGGTCCAGGACGTCGGGCGGCAGGCACTGAGGAAGGCGCCCGCCCCGTCCGCGGTTATCGGCGGCAGCTCCCGTACTCCCGGTCGAGCAGCTCCAGCGCCGGGCCGAGACGCGGCTCGCACGGCTCGGGCATGGCGACGAGCCGCTCGGCCGCTTTCACGTCCTTGAACCCCGTACCCGTCAGGAGCACCACGACCGTCGAACGGCGGTCGACGTTCGCCCGGTCCGCCAGGAACCCCGCCCACGCGGCGGCCGATGACGGCTCAACGAAGAGGCCGGAGGTGTTGCACAACTCGAGCTGGGCCCGGCCGATCGCCGCGTCGTCGACCTCGACCGCCCGGCCGCCCGACTGCGCGAGGCACCGCAGGGCCATCTCGCCGTTCGCCGGCGACGAGACCGCGAGCGAGTCGGCGATGGTAGAGGTGCCGGCGAGCGTGACCTCGCGGCCCTCACGGAAGCTCCGGGCGATGGCGTTGCTCCCCGATGCCTGGACGGCGACCAGCACCGGAAGGCGCTCCGCGAGGCCGGCCGAGACGAGGTCCGCGAACCCCTTGTGCACGCCGGCGATGATGACTCCGTCGCCCGTCGGCACGTACACGACGTCGGGCACCGTGCCGAGCTGGTTCCAAATCTCGAGCGACACCGTCTTCTTGCCCTCGATCGTGAAGGGGTTGTAGGCGGTGTTGCGGTTCACCCCTCCGCATTCCCGCGTGTAGGCGATCGAGAGGCCAAACGCGTCGTCGTAGGTGCCCCGGACGGGCACGACCCTTGCGCCGTACAGCAGCGACTGCAGCAGCTTTGCCCGCGGCGCGGAGCCGGACACGAAGAGCACGACCTCGAGCCCCAGCGCGGCGCCGGCTCCCGCCATGGAGGCTCCGGCATTGCCGGTCGAAGCGAGGGCGACCCGCCGTTCGCCCGCGGCGATCGCCTGCGCGGCGACCAGGAGCGAAGCCCGATCCTTCAGCGATCCCGACGGATTGAGGGTGTCGTTCTTGAAGAACAAGTTCGGGAAGCCGGTCGCCTCACGTAAACGGCTAGGCTCCACGAGCGGCGTGCCGCCCGCTGGGAACGCCCGCGAGCCCGGCACGGGAATGGGGAGGAAGGAGTGCGGATCGAGGGGAGCTTCCCCCCGGGTTGCCGCGCCCAGGAGGGTCGGGTCGAAGACCACGGACAGGATCCCCCGGGCGAACCCCCCGGACGACGGCTCGGCCTCGCAGCGCGGGCACCGGTAAACCACGGCGTCCGTTTGATACGATGCGCCGCAGCTCGCGCAGGCGTACCGGGTGCTCACCGGACGATTCCCACCTCGCGGTTGAACTCCGCGATCAGCTCATCGATGCGCGGGGCCTGCTGCTGCACCCGGCGCCAGCTGCCCGGGTCGTCCCACTGGGCGTCGAGATCCTCGACGCTCCTGCCCTGCTGCTCGACCCACGTGTAGTACTTGAGATTGTGGATGCGCCGGCGCTCGCGCTCCGTCAGCTCCAGCACGTTGTCGGCGCCCTGGCCGGCAAGTGAGGCGGCGTGCGCCCGGATCGCAGCCTCCCGATCGAACGGCCCCTCGGCCTCCGTGAGCTCCGCGAGACGCGACCGGTAGAGGTCCAGCGAGTCGGTGAGGACCGTGACGACGAGGTCGTCCTCGCCCAAGGCGCAGGCGCGGGCGAGCTTGATCGAAGCGAGCAGGTTGGCGATGCCCGAGATGCCGAGCAGGGGGAGCGACCGGATCGTGTCGTCGCTCACCCCCGCGGCGGCGAGCCGAGCCCTTCCCTCGGGCTCGTTGAACAGGCGCAGAAGGCTCATGCAGTCCGCGTCGTCCACCGCGACCACGGCGTCGGTGTTCCGCACGTTGTGGATCCAGGGCACGTGCTTGTCGCCGATGCCCTCGATGCGGTGGGCGCCGTAGCCGTTGCAGAGCAGCGTCGGGCACTGCAGGGCCTCGGCCGCGGCGATTCGCACCCCGGGGTGCGAAGCTTTGAGCCGGTCGCCCGCGGCGAGCGTACCCGCGGAGCCCGTGGCGCTGACGAACGCGGCGAGCCGGGTGCGCGGTCCGAGCAGGCGCTCGAGGACGCGCAGGATCGCCTCACCAGTCACCTCGTAGTGCCAGAGGTAGTTGCCGTACTCCTCGAACTGGTTGAAGATCGCGATGTCGTCGCCGCGCTCTAGCTTCAGCTCGCGGCACTTGTCGAAGATCTCCTTCACGTTGCTCTCGCTGCCGGGCGTCGTGATGACCTCCCCCGCGATCTTCGACAGCCATTCGAAGCGCTCGCGGCTCATGCCCTCCGGCAGGATGGCGATGGATCGGCACCCGAGCAGCGCCGAGTTGAACGCGCCGCCCCGGCAGTAGTTGCCCGTGGAGGGCCAGGCTGCCTTCTGCCGGGTGGAGTCGAACCGGCCGGTGACGAGCGCGGGCGCGAGGCAGCCGTAGGTGGCGCCGACCTTGTGCGCGCCCGTGGGGAACCACTTGCCGACCAGCGCGACGATGCGGGCGGGCACTCCGGTGAGCGCTCGCGGGAACTCGATGCGGTTCACCGCGCCGAAGCCGCCCCCCCGCCCGACCGGCTCGTTGCGCCAGGTGATGCGGAACAGGTTCAGGGGATCGACGTCCCAGAGCCCGACGGATGCGAGCTTCGCGCGGATCGCCGCGGGCGCCCGCTCGGGATCCTTCATTTCGGCGAATGTCGGCAGCACGATGCCGCGCTCCCGGCACCGCTCGATGTTGCGCTGCCGGGCCTCGGGATGCAGGTCGAGGGATATCATGGGTCCCATCGAAGCAGCCCGGGGACCGGTTGTCAAGAAACATGTCAAGAAACCGTGTATACTGCGCGTCGGAGGACGGCCCGTGCGGATCATCGCTGCCATGCTCCTCCTCGCCGCAAGTCTTTCTGCCGCGGCCGCCGACCGCGACGCCGAACGGCTCGTCATGGTGCGCACGCAGATCGAGGCCCGGGGCATCCGGGACGCGCGCGTGCTCGACGCCATGCGCGCGGTCGAGCGTCACCGGTTCGTGCCCGACGACGTGAAGGGCCAGGCCTACGAAGACCGTCCCCTCCCGATCGGCGAGGGGCAGACCATCTCCCAGCCCTACATCGTGGCGCTCATGACCGAGCTCCTCCGGCTCAAGGGCGCCGAGCGGGTGCTCGAAGTCGGCACCGGCTCGGGCTACCAGGCCGCGATCCTCGCCCGGGTCGCCCGCGAGGTTTACACGATCGAGATCAAGCCCCTCCTGCACGAGCGGGCGGTTCGCCTCCTCTCCGGGCTGGCTCTGCGCAATGTGACCGCCGTGGCCGGCGACGGGTACTACGGCATCCCCTCGGCCGCCCCCTTCGACGCCATCATGATCACCGCTGCCGTGGACCACGTACCCCCGCCCCTGCTCGCCCAGCTCGTCGATGGCGGCCGGCTGGTGCTGCCGCTCGGCCACCCGTTCGCGTACCAGGACCTCGTGGTCGTCACCCGGAAGGGGAGCACGTACACCGTCGACCACGTGCTGCCCGTCAGCTTCGTGCCGATGACCGGCGCGGCGCTCGAGTGAGGCGGGGACGCGGCAGCGCCGTGACGCACGCCGCCGTGTTCTGCCTTTCCCTCGCGACGCTCGCATACGAACTCTGCATCACGCGCGTGTTCTCGATCGTGCACTGGGACTCGCTCGCGTATCTGGCGATCAGCATCGCGATGTTCGGCAGTGCCGCTGCGGGGGTCGTGTTCTTCCTCGCGCGCCGGCGGGACGGATGCCCGCCGCACGGCGCCGCGATGTCGGGCACCCCTTCCCGGTACGCCGCAACGTGCCTCGGCTGCGCGGCGGGGATCATCGGGTCCTTCGTCGCGGTGAACCGGCTGCCCCTGGACTGGCTGCGCTTCGCCGTGGACCCCGCGCAGCCCGCCTGGCTGCTCCTGGCCTATCTGCTCGCCTCGCTCCCGTTCCTCGCCTCGGGCCTCGCGACCTGCACGGCCTACGCGGACCACCCCGAGGCGAGCGGGAAGGTGGCCGCGTCCTCGCTCGCCGGCTCCGCCGCGGGAGCCGTGCTGCCCGCGGCGCTGCTGCCTGTGCTGGGCGAGGGCGGCACGGTGGCTGCCGCGGCACTTGCCGCCCTCCTGCCCTGTTTCCTCGTGACATTCCTGTCGAAGACGGACCGGGCTGGCGCCCGCAGCCGGACGGCCTTTGCGGCGACAGCCGGCGTAGCGGCGCTCGCAATCGTCGCCGCGGTTGGCTGGCCGGGCTCGCAGCTCCTCGCGGTGCGGCCTTCGCCCTACAAGAGCCTGCCCCAGCTCCTGCAGGTGCCCGGCACCCGGGTGACGGCGGTCTCGACGGGGACGCGCGGCAGGCTGGAGACCGTGGAAAGCCCGGTGCTGCGGTTCGCGCCCGGGCTCAGCCTCTCCTGGCAGGGGTCCCTCCCGCGGCAGCGCGGGCTGTACCTCGACGCCGATTCCCTCACCGTCCTCCACGACCTCGACGGCACGGGCGTCGCGTTTGCCCGGTCCACGCACGCGTTCGCCGGGTACCTTCTCGCCTCTCGGCCGGAGCGCTGCCTCGTGGTGCAGGCGGGCGGCGGGCTGGGTGTGGCCTGCGCGATCGCTTCGGGTGCCCCGGAAATCCTGGTCGCGTGCGGTCATCCCGGGATTTCGGCGGCGATGAACGAATGGTACGCGGGCCGGGGGGTGACCGCGGTCTCGGACAATCCCCGGTCGGTGCTCGCCCGGGCCGGCCCCCCGTGGGACGTGATCCACGTCGAGAGCTGGGGACCGTCGATTCCCGGGCTCGCGGGCCTCGCCGAGGAGGCATTGCTTACCCAGGACGCCCTGCTCGCGTGCTGGAACCGGCTTTCCGACCGGGGCGTTCTGGTGGTCTCGCGACGCTTGCTCGTCCCGCCGTCCGACGCGATCCGCGTCTTCGCGACGGCCGTCCAGGCGCTCGCCGGGGCGGGAGTCGCCGATCCGCCGTCGCACCTCGCGGTGGTGCGCGGGTGGGATTCCTGCTCGCTGCTCGCCTCCCGGGCCGCCATCGTCGGCGACCGGCTCGCGGCACTGCGGGCGTTCGCCGACGGGCTCGGTTTCGACCTCGACTGGTTTCCGGGAATCCGGCGGGAGGACGCGGACCGGTTCGGCAGATTCGAACGGCCCCTGTTCTACGAGGCGTACCGGTCGGTGGTCGACGACCCTTCCTGGCCCGCGTCACAGCCGCTGGATGTCCTTCCCCAGACCGACGACCGGCCGTTCCCCAACCGGTTCGTGCGCTGGACCCGGCTCCGCGAATTCCTCAGGCTGGCCGGCGGCAGGTCAGCGCTCCTCCTCGCGCCCGAGCTGGTCGCCGGGGCGGGTCTCGCGATCGCCATTGCGATCGGTGCGTTGCTCGTCGCGGCCACGGCGGTCGCGGGACGCGGGCGGAGGTTCCGCAGGCCCGCCCTGCCGACGCTCCTCCTCTTCGCGCTCCTCGGCGCGGGGTTCCTGCTCGCGGAGATCGCCTTCGTGGATGCCTTCACCGTGCTGTTCGCGAGCCCCCAGGTCGCGCTCACGCTGGTCCTCGGGGGCATGCTCGCCGTCTCGGCGCTCGGCGGGCTCTGCTCAAGGTCCCTCGGTCGCAGGGCGCTGCCCGCTGTGCTCGCGGCCGCTGCGGCGTCGCTCGCGGTGTCCGGCTCGCTGCTCGTGCCCGGCCTCCGGATGCTGCTGCCGCTGCCGCCTGCGCCGAGGGCAGCCCTCGGTCTCGTGCTCCTCGCCGTCCCGTCGTTCGGCCTGGGCATGACCTTCCCGCTCGCCATGCGCGACCTCGGCGCTGACCCGGGCGGCCGGGCGTGGGCGTGGGCGGTCAACGGCTCCGCGTCGGTCATCGCGTCGGTCGCGGCGGCGCTCACCGCGGTCGCGTGGGGGATCTCGGCGCTGCTGTGGTGCGCTGCGGCGGCCTGCGCCCTGGCGCTGGGCATGCTCGCGGTGCGGGCGACCCGACTCCGGGCCCCGCGCAAGCCCCTCACGCCTTGAGCATGCCCTCCCACCCCGCCGGGTCGTGGCCGATGACGGCCTTCCGGCCGTCGCGCACGATCGGCGTCTTCAAGAGCAGCGGATCGGCGAGGATCTCCGCCTCCGCGTCGTAGTCCTGGTAGGCGAGTCCCCGGTCCTTGAACCGCTTCCCCTCCGTGTCAATGAGCGCGGCCGGGCCGGCGGCTGAACCGGCCGCGCCACCGCAGGACTTCACCGCCGCGACGACGGATGCGAGCTCCCCGGGGCTGATGCCCTTCTCCGCGAGGTCGATGAGCTGGTACGCGACGCCCCGGTCCCGGAAGAAGCGCTCGGCCTTCCGGGTATCGGCGCACTTGCGGGTTCCGAAGATCTGTAGGCCCATGCCCGGGAGCATACCAGATGCGACCGTGCCGGGCAGGCCGTCGCGCGGGGCTTTCTTGACTCGGGCGATCACACGTGCTACCGGGGATGCATGAGGATCACGCGGTCAATCGCCTCCCGCCGCCGGCAGGCCGTGGCGCTGGGCCTGCTGGTCATCGGATGCATTGTCCCGCCCGCCTTCGCGCAGGAAGCGGCCGGGTACGAACCCGCGTGGACCCCGCAGATGCCGATCAACGCCGGCTTCGATCTCTTCGCGGGCTACTTCCTCCCGAAGACCCCCGATTTCGGCTTCGATCTCTTCGGGCCTTCGCTGGGATTCGCATTCTTGTTCCAGCCCTTCATCCTGCAGACGCCCGTCATCCAGCTCGCTGCCCGGACGGAGTTCAATCTCTTCGTGGTCGTTCTTTTCGGCGGGGGCGGAGAGGGGCAGGGCGAATTCGCGGCCTCGCTCAAGGCCTCATTCGGTCCCTGGGAGAAGCTCTCGCCCTTCCTCTCTGGGGGAATCACCCTGACCCAGTACGCGATCACCAGCCCGTCGGGCGTCTCGGCGAGTGAGTTCGGCTGGGGCTACCGGATCGTCGGCGGCATCTCCCTGAGAAAGGGTCGTCGGGAAATCGGTCACGGCAGTACGAACGAGTTCGTCACGCCCGAGATCACCTGGGGGCACATGTACCTGGAAACGATCGAGTGCTCCTACCTGCATGTCCAGCTCACATGGACGGGACTGTCCGGGATCGGAAGGGGGCCGCACGAAAGGGGCCGCCCCGCGGCGGACCCGTGATGCGCTGACAGCGCGGCCGGTCGCCCGGCTCCCGCCCTACCCCTTCTTCACCAGCGTGTCGGTCCAGTCCAGGCCCTTCTCGATGATAGCGATCATCTCGTCGATCTGGGGCTTGGTGATGATGAGCGGCGGCGAGATGAAGATGTAGTCCCAGTTGGAGTACAGGTACAGACCGTTGTCCATGAAGATCTTGCCGAGCGGGCCAGAAACGTTACGGATCGAATCGTTGAAGCCGGCCATCGGCGCCTTCGTCTTCTTGTCCGAGACCAGCTCGATGCACGCCCAGAGGCCCACGCACCGGGTGTCGCCGACCGAGGGGTGCTTCTTCTCGAGGTCCTTCAGCTTCTTCGCGAGGTACTCGCCCTTCTCGGCCGCGGCCTCGATGAGTTTTTCTTTCTTGTACACCTCGATGTTGGCGATGCCGCACGCGCACGCGAGGGCGTGGCCGCAGTAGGTGAGGCCGCTCGTGAACTTGCGCTCCTGGAAGAAATCCCAGATCTTTTTGCTCCAGATGGTGGCGCCGAGCTGCACGTAGCCCGAGGTGATGCCCTTGGCCGTGGTGAGGATGTCGGGCACGACGTCGAAAAGTTCCGAAGCGAACCACCGGCCCGCCCGTCCCCAGGCCGACATGACCTCGTCGATGATGAGGAGGATGCCGTTCTCGTCGCAGAGCTGCCGGATGCCCTGCACGTAGCTCTTCGGCGGCCGGATGATGCCGTTCGTCCCGACGATCGGCTCCATGATGATGGCGGCGACCGACTTCGGGTTGTCGTACATCAGCTGCTCTTTCAGCACGGAGAGCGTCTTCTGGCCGCACGCCTCGGGGTCGCTGGAGCCGAACGGGCACCGGTACGGGTAGGGGCCGAAGAAGTGCACGACGCCCGGGATGCCGGGCTCGGCGGGCCAGCGCCGGGGGTCGCCCGTCACGGTGATGGCCCCCGCGGTGGCGCCGTGGTAGCTCTTCCAGGCCCCGTAGATTTTGTGCCGGCCCGTGAACCAGCGCGCCGCCTTGATGGCGTTCTCGTTCGCCTCGGCTCCGCCGTTGGTGAAGAACACGTAGTCCAGGTCGCCCGGGGTGAGCTCCGCCACCATGGCGGCGAGCTTCGCCTTGGGCTCGGTGCCGAAGCCCGGCGACACGAAGCACAGCTTCTCCATCTGCGCCTTCATGGCGTCCAGCACGTACCGGTTGGAGTGGCCGAGGTTGATGTTCAAGAGGCCCGAGCAGCCGTCGACGATCTTACGGCCGTCGGTGTCGTACATGTGGATGCCCTCGGCCCGGTCGATCATCAGGGGCTTCCAGCCGCCCTGCGGCTTCCAGCTGTAGATGACGTGCTCGCGGTCGAGCTTCTGCAGATCCTGCGTGTTCATGGGTCCTCCTCGAATGGTGCGTGCCGCGGGCGGTACCCGCCCGCGCTTCAGTGCTCGTCCGCCGTTTTCAGAAGGCAGTGCAGCAGCACGTTGGCACCGGCCTCGCAGTCGCTCCAGGCGGTGTTCTCCACCTCGACGTGGCTGCGGCCTCCGATGCTCGGCACGAAGATCATGGCGGTCGGGCAGACCTGGTTCATGTAGCTCGCGTCGTGCCCGGCGCCGCTGACCATGTGGAGGCTGGAATATCCCAATTCCCCCGCGGTGTCCAGCACCCGCTGCACCAGTCGCTCGGCGAACGGCGCGTGCGGGCACCGCCACGTCTCGTCGATGCGGATCGGCGTGCCGCGCCGGGCCGCGATCTCCTGAAGGTCGATCTTGAGATGCTCCCACGCCTTGATCGCGTGGTCGTCGTCCCACGAGCGGATGTCCACGGTGAAGTGCACGCCGTCGGGGATGATGTTGCGTGAGTTCGGCTTGTTCTGGATCTCGCCGACGGTCGCCACTATGTTGCCGCCCATGCGGTCGGGCAGCCGGTTGGTGGCGAGGATCATCTCCGCGGCCGCGCACAGCGCGTCGTGCCGGCCCTCCATCGGCGTGGGTCCGACCTGGTTCGCCTCGCCGGTGAGATAGATGTCGTACCAGTGCAGGCACAGGATGCCCTTGGGCGCGCCGATGGTCTTCTTCTGCCCCTCGAGCATCGGCCCCTGCTCGATGTGGTACTCGTAGTAGGCGTGCACGGGCCACTTGGCAGCCGGCGCAGGCCCCTTGTACCCGATGCGCACGAGCTCCTCACCGAACTTCTTTCCATTGATGTCGGTGCGGCCGTACGCGTAGTCGCGCTCCAGCACGCCGGCCCAGACCCCCGACGACACCATGGCGGGCGCGAACCGGGAGCCCTCCTCGTTGGTCCAGTCCACGATCATCATCGGGTGCCGGGTCTTCACCTTGTTCTCGTGCAGGGTGCGCATCACCTCGAGGGCGCCCATCACGCCGAGGATGCCGTCGAAACGGCCGCCCTTCGGCTGGCTGTCGACGTGCGAGCCGCTCATGACCGGCGGCAGGTTGTCCTCCGTGCCGGGCCTGCGGCCGAAGATGTTGCCCATCTCGTCGATGGTCACGGCGAGGTCGATCTCCTTCAGCCACTTCACGAACAGGTCCCGTGCCCGCTTGTCCTCGTCCGAGAGGGTCAGGCGCTGCACGCCGCCGTTCGGCGTGGCGCCGATCTTCGCCATCTCCTCGAGGCTCGTTCTCAGGCGGGCGCCGTTGATCCTCAGCTTCGAAAGGTCCATGGGTGCTCCCTTAAGAGAGAGGCCCGTCCCGGCGGTCCCGAACGGGCCTCTCGGTGCGTCGATTCTCTAGAACGCCGCGAGCGGCTGCCGCTTGACGAACCTGCCCCGGCCCACCTCGCCGACGAACTTCATCTGGTCGCCCGCCCACTCCGCCACGCGCTTGCCGCGGGAGTAGACGATCTCGGGCATGCCCGTCACCTCGAAGCCCTCGTACGGGGTGTAGTCCACGTTCTGGTGCAGCCGCTTCTGGGTGATCGTGAACTTCCGCTTCGGGTCGAAGACCACGATGTCCGCGTCCTTGCCCGCCGCGATCGCGCCCTTGTCCGCCAGGCCGAACATCCGGGCCGTGCCTGTCGACACGACGTCGACCAAGCGCTCCAGGCTGATCCTGCCCTTCGCGACGCCCTCGGAGTGCATGAGCATCAGCATGGTCTCGATGCCGGGCGCGCCGTTCGGGGTTTTCTTGTAGTCGTCCTTGCCGTTCATGTCCTTCTGGCCCTTGAAGTTGAACGGGCAGTGGTCGGTGCCGATGGTCTGCACGTCGCCGTCGCGCAGGCCCTGCCACAGCTCGGCGGAGTTGTCCGGGGTGCGCAGCGGGGGCGACATGACGTACTTGGCCCCGCCCCAGTTCGGCTCGTTGTACCGGTCCTCGTTCAGGGTGAGGTACTGCGGGCAGGTCTCGGCGTAGATGCCGACGCCCCGGTCCCGCGCCTTCCTGACCTTCCACAGGCCCTGGCCCGACGACAGGTGCACGATGTAGATGCGGCTGCCCGTGAACTCGGCGGCGGTCGCGGCACGAGAGACGGCCTCTTCCTCGGCGATCACCGCGTGCGCCTTCGCGTGGTACGGCGGGCTCATCGTCCCGGCGGCGGCGAACTGCTCGTTCAGCCTCTTGATGATGTCGAAGCTCTCGGCGTGCACCTGCACGAGGCCGCCGTGCTTCTTCGTCTCCTCGAGCAGCCGGATCATCGCGTAGTCGTCCACCCGGAAGTCGTAGAACAGGAAGATCTTGAAGCTCGGCGTGCCGTACTCGTGGATGGCCTTCTTCACCTCGTCGATCACGTCGGGACGGGCGTCGGTGACCCCCGGGTGGATGCTGTAGTCCACCACGGCCTTCCCGTCCGCCTTGGCCTTCTGCTTGTCCACCGCGTCGCGGAGCGACTCCCCTTTTACCTGGAGGTTGAAGTCGATGATGCACGTGGTACCGCCGCACGCCGCGGCGATCGAGCCGGTTTTCCAGTCGTCGGCCGAGGTGGTGCCCATGAAGGGCATGTCGATGTGCGTGTGGGGATCGATCGCGCCGGGCAGAATGTACTTGCCCTTCGCGTCCACGGTCTCGTCGGCCTTCACCGCGAGGCCCGTCCCGATGCTCTTGATCCGGTCGCCCTCGACGTACACGTCCGCCACGTACGACCCCGTCGTCGTGACGACCAGCCCGTTCTTCAGCAGCACGCTCATGTCGTTCCTCCTTGAGGCAGCTTCACGCTGCCGATCATTCCCTCGTCCATCACCCGGGTGGGTTTCCGCTTCCAGTCCTTCGGCTTCTCCTTGAACGAGATCAGGGACGGCACCGGGCAGATGAAGCTGCAGATCATGCAGCTCAGGCACTTCTCCTCGACCAGCTTCGGACGCCTTTTCTTCGCCTCCCACTCCAGCGCCTGGCCGCCCGCGTCCCGGCAGACGATGTAGCACTGTCCGCAGCCCACGCACTGGTCCAGGTCGTACTGCGCGATGCCCTGCCGGGCGAGGTCGAAGTGGTCGGTGGTCTTGAGGTTCGGCAGCGCCATCCCGATGAGCTGCGAGGCCTTGCGGATGCCTTTCGCCTCGAGGTAGTCCGTGAGGCCCTCGATCATGTCCTCGACGATCCGGTAGCCGTACTTGATCACGCCCGTGGTCACCTGCACCGTGGTGGCGCCCACCAGCAGGTACTCCAGCGCGTCGACCCACGTCTCGATGCCGCCCATGGCCGAGAGGGGAAGGCCGAGCTCGGGGCACTGCGCCATCTCGGCTATGAAGTGCAGGGCGATGGGCTTGATGGCTGCGCCCGAGTAGCCGCTCATCGCGCCGACGCCGAAGACGTTCGGAAGCGGCACCAGGTCGTCGAGCCCGATCGACGAGATGCCCCGGAACGTGTTGACCGCCGAGATGCCGTCCGCCCCGCCCTTCTTCGAGAAGATGGCCGGCTCGGTCATGTCGGTGATGTTCGGGGTCATCTTCGCGAGCACGGGGATCTTCACCGTCCGCTTCACCGTTTCCGTGAACTTCTCGCACAGCGCGAACGCCTGGCCCACCTTATGGCCCGAGCCCTCGACGGTCATGTGCGGGCACGAGAAGTTCAACTCGAGCATGTCCGCGCCGTTGTCCTCTGCCGCCTTCGCCAGGTATGCCCACTCGTCGTTCGAGAAGCCCATGATGCTCGCGATGATGGGGCGGTCGGGATACTTCTTCTTGAGCCAGCGGAAGTCGGCGAGGTTGTCCTTGAGCGGCCGGTCCGAGATCTGCTCCACGTTCTGCAGCCCCACGAGGCGCTTGGCCTCGTAGTCGTAGCCGGCCATGCGCGGCGAGGGATGAATGATGGGGATGCTGCCGGAGTTCAGGGTCTTGTAGCACACCCCGGCCCAGCCGTGCTCGTAGGCCTGCTCCACCATCTCCGCGCTGTTGGAGACCGGAGATGAAGACAGGAGGAAGGGGTTCTTGAACCGCAACCCGCACATCGTGACCGAGAGGTCGACCTTCGCGCTCATACCTTCACCTCCTGACCGAGCGCCGCGCGGATGGCGCGCGCGGCGAGCTTGCCGTCCTGGACCGCTTCGACCACGAGGGCGGGACCGCGCACGATGTCCCCGCCCGCGAAGATTTTCCGGGCCGAGGTTTTCCGCGTCTTCCCATTCACGACGACCAGCCCGGCCTCGTCCACCTTGACCATCGCCGACCAGTCGGCCGCGTCGGCCTTATTGCCGATGGCCTCGACCGCTGCCGTGACGTCGAGCACCCACTCGGATCCCTTGATCGGCTCGGGCTTGCGGCGTCCCGAGGCGTCCGGCTTTCCGAGCCGGGTGCGCACCAGCTTCAGGCCCTTCAGCTTTCCCTTCCCGTCCGCTAGGTATTTCACGGGTTGGTTCAGCACGAGGAAGTGCACGCCGAGCCTCAGGGCCGCGACGCGCTCGTCCTCCTCGGCCGGCATCTGGGCGAAGGACCGCCGGTAGACGAGGTACGCGTCCTTCGCGCCGAGCTTCAGCGCGGACTCCACGCAGTCCATGGCCACGCTGCCGCCGCCGATCACGGCGACGGTCTTCCCCTCGAACTCCTTTGCGAGACCCGCGACCTGCTTCCCGCGCAGGGCGGCCAGAAACTCGACGGAAGTGCGCACGCCCTTCACCTTCTCGGCCCCGGGCAGACGCTCCGCGGCCCACAGCCCCGGGCCCAGGAACACGGCCGCGAAGCCGTCGGCGAGGAGCTTCTTCGCGCCCGAAGCTCCGTCGATGCGGGTGTTGCAGACGAACGTGACGCCGAGCCGTTCGAAGATGGCCATCTCATTTTTCAGGAATGCTGCGTCGAACCGGTAGGCGGGCACGCCGTATCGGATGACGCCACCGGGCTCGGCTCGCTCCTCGAACATGGTGACCGGGAATCCCTCCTTCGCGAGCTCGGCCGCGCAGGAGAGTCCCGCGGGACCCGAGCCGATCACGGCCACCTTCTCGGCCCGGGCCGGCTTCGCGGCGAGCGGCTCGAAGCCGATTTCCCAGGAGTGCTCGACGAGGAAGCGCTGGATCTTCCCGATAGCGATCGGCCGCACAATGCCCGTGGCGCTGCACTCCTTCTCGCACAGGCGCGCCGTGGGGCACAGCACACCGCAGGCGCCGCCGAGGGCATTATTGGTCTTGACCGTGCGGATGGCACCTTTGACATTGCGCATACGCAGCTTGCGGATAAAGGTGGCGGGATCTGTTTCCGCCGGGCAGCCTTTCGAGCACGGCGCGTCGTGGCAGAGCAGGCAGCGCTCCGCCTCGGCAAGGGCCTGGACGAGGCCGAAGCCCTTTTCCATGGTCTTGAACCGTTCGGTGACGCTCACCCGAAGCCTCCTTGGG
>JAPLSM010000027.1 GCA_026398635.1 Spirochaetota bacterium
CCGGCTCTTATCACGACAGTGCTTTTCACATTCCTGTGGACATGGGACGATTTCTTCAATCAGCTTCTCTACCTGAACTCTCCACCAAAATATACGGTTCCCATGGGACTAAGGCTTTTTTTGGACTCTTCCGGCATGTCATCATGGGGTCCGATGTTCGCCATGTCCGTCCTTTCGCTCGTTCCCTGTTTTATCCTCTTCTTCTCGTTGCAGAAATATTTTGTGCAGGGAATTACCACCACGGGTATCAAGGGATAATCATATCCCTTATTTTTGAGAGGAGGTTCTGAATGAAGAGAATCGGTTTGGTTTTGTTCGCCCTTGTGATGGGCACAGCTATGGTCTCTGGCGACACGGTCACTATCCGCTGGGCGTATTGGGGCAGCCAAGCCCGGATAGAGAGAAGCCAGAAAGCTATCGATCTGTTCCAGGCTGCCAATCCGGGGGTTGCCGTTAACCCCGAAGTTTCAGGCGGATCGGGAGATCATTTCCCCAAGGTCGATACCCAGATTGCCGGCGGGGCCGGTCCCGATATTATTCAGATGGGCGGCAACATAGGCGATTATGTGAAAAAAGGCGTATTGTTGCCGCTGGACAAGTACGTAGGCTCTATCCTCAATGCGTCCGTGATCGATCCGAGCGCGATAGCATCCGGAACTATTAATGGGCATCTTTACGGCGTTTCCACCGGCGTCACGATGCCCGCGTTGGTCTATAACAAGTCCCTGCTTGCAAGAGTCGGCGCCCCCTCGCCCAAAGTTTCCATGACCTACGCCGAATTCCGCGCCTACCTCGTATCGCTCAAATCGAAGCTTCCCGCGGGCGTGTATCCGATGCAGGATATCGGCGCCATGTCTTCCAATTCAACTCCCTTTGGCTATTGGACGCGCTATAACGGTACGCCGCTCTATAACGCGGCAACCAATACGTCCGCGGTTACGGCAGCGGATGCGCAGAAGTACTTGGAACTGTTCAAGGACTACCGCGATAACAAGCTGGTCCCTCCGGCGGATATAGCGGCGGGCTTCGCGGAAACGAACGCCGACACCTCAGCGATCATCGCGGGTAAGGTTGTGATCGGGTACATTTTCACGAACGGGCTTAGTGGTTATCAGGCCGCCACGAAAGATGAACTCCAACTCATGGAGTTCCCGGGCGCCGCGGCCACCAAGGCGCTTTGGCAGGCGCCAAGCCAGTTCTACACCGTGAATAAGGATTCAAAGAATCCCAATTTGGCGGTCAAATTCATCAACTTCCTCGTAAACTCCCCTGATGCTGCCAAAGTCCTCGGCAACGACCGCGGCGCTTCCGCTTCCACTACGGCGCGGGCCGCGGGTTTATCCGACGTCAATGATCAGAAAGTGATTGAATACTTGAAGAGTGCCGGACCGCATTCGTCGTTGGAAACCGCCCACCTGCCCAACGATACCGAATTGAATAGCACTCTCTATCTCATTTATCAGAAGGTGGCGTTCGGTCAGGTCACTCCGGCTGCGGGCGGACAGCAGATTTACGAAATGATACAGAGATTGATAAAAAAATAGGTAACGCCATGAGCGATTGACATCGGCGCGTCCGGCTGACGGCACGTTCCTAAGGCATACCGAGAATGGTAACGTGATGCCCGAAGGAGCGTGCCGATTCCCGAACGCACCGGTGCAATCGCACGATTCTTTCGTACGGCATATCGGGCGCCTTTTAACGGAAACAACCTTATGGACACCACGAGGTTTCTGGGAAGCGCCGGTTTTCCGGTAGCTTCTGCAATCTCTAATAGCGCAGCGATTTGCTCTGCCCGGAAAAGGACTTGAACCTCCATACCCTTGCGAGCACTAGACCCATGATCGACGTGGGATTCGTAGGGCGCTCGGGCACAACGGCATGGCCCACATCGAGGCGCACCTGCGCCTCGGCAGGTCGCGCGTGGGTGCCTTGTGCGATCGTGACCCGGCTCGGCTGGCGGAGAAGGGAGAGCGCTTCGGCGTGAAGCGGAGGTACGGGCCGGTCGCTGAGCTCTGCGCCGATCAGGGCCTGCGGGCCGTGAGCATCAACACCGGGGACAATGACCATGTCGAGCCGTTCCTCCAGGCCTTGAAGCACCGCAAGTACGTCCTGGTGGAGAAGCCCCTCGCCAATTCGTCCGAGGAGGTGCTCGTCATGGTCGAGGCGGCGCGGCGCGCCGACCCATCACTGCGGATCGCCGTGGGCTACATTCTCCGCTTCAACCCCGTCTTCGAGGCCGTCCAGCGCCTGTGCCGGGAGGGAGCCATCGGGGAGATCTTCTTCATGGAGGCCGATTACGTCCACAACCTACTCTATCAGGCCCGTCAGAGCGATCCGGTCAAGGGCGCGAACTGGTACCTTGAGCAGGAGAAACCCATGGTCGGGGGCGGAAGTCACCCCCTGGATCTGCTTCGGTGGTCATGGGCTTCTCCAACCGCATCGCCTTCCCCGCGATGCGCCACGACGACTGCGCCGTGGCCAAGGTTGCCGCCCTGTACGCTCCCCGTAGGGAGATGGCGAGCTTCTACAACCTCCGGATCTACGGCACACCCGTGGTACCGTGGAGCGGGACACCGTAGCCTTCTCGCGGGACGAGGCGGACGTGCACCCCTCGTTCGCACCCATCGCTGCCGCTCGCGTGCGGCTACATCAACACGAGCTCGTTCCGCAGGGCATTCAAGCAGCGGTACGGCCTTTCGCCGTCGCAGTACAAGACGAGCCGGCCCGGCAAGGGTGCGGCCCGGGCAGCGAGCTAAAGGCGTCGCGGGGCAGAGAGGCGCGCCGCGCAGCGCAGGGAGGACATGACATGCCGAGAAACCGGGACATCCAGATTCGCGACCCCTTCGTGCTGCCGGTGGCTTCCACGAGGTCGTACTGCCTGTTCGGCACCACCGACCCGGACTGTTGGAAGGGCCCGGGCACCGGTTTCGACGTGTACACCGGCTCGGACTTGGAGCACTGGGAGGGGCCGCTGCCGACGTTCAGGCCGGAGGCCGGCTTCTGGGGCACGACGAACTTCTGGGCGCCCGAGGCGCACGTCTACCGGGGCCGGCACTACCTCTTCGCGAGCTTCAAGGCAGACGGCGCGTGCCGGGGCACGCAGGTGCTTGCCGCGGAGAAGGCGACGGGACCGTACCGGGTCCACTCACCCGAGCCGCTGACGCCCCGCGACTGGGGTTGCCTCGACGGTACGCTCCACGTGGACCGCGACGGAATACCGTGGCTCGTGTTCTGCCACGAGTGGGTGCAGGTGCACGACGGCGAAATCTGCGCCGTGCGCCTCTCCGAGGACCTCACCCGGCCGGTGGACGAGCCGCGCCTGCTCTTCCGGGGCAGCGAAGCGCCCTGGACCAGGCCCATTGCGAGGAAAGGGCGCGCGATCGATCCGGTCGACCGGGTCACCGACGGGCCGTTCCTCCACCGCACCGCGGACGGCACGCTGCTCATGCTGTGGTCGAGCTTCTCGGACACCGGTTACGCGATGGGGATCGCGAGGTCGGTATCGGGAAACGTGGAGGGACCCTGGAGGCAGTCGGAGCGGCCCCTGGTTGAGAAGGACGCGGGACACGGCATGGTCTTCCGCGCCTTCGACGGCCGACTCATGATCACGGTGCACACCCCGAACCGGACCCCCGACGAGCGGCCGGTGTTCTTCGAAGTCCTGGAGCGTGGAGGGACGCTCACGCTCGCGGGGGGGTGACCGGCCCGTCCAGGTCGAATATCTTGCCGGGGTTCAGGATCCCCTTCGGATCGAGGGCGCGCTTGATCGCCTTCATCACCCGGACCGCCCTCTCTCCCACGTTCATGGCGAGGAAGTCCTTCTTGACGAGCCCGATGCCGTGCTCTCCCGAGATCACGCCGCCCCGGGCGATCGCGTCGGCGTAGATCCCCGCCCGCACCCGTTCGTGCTTTTCCTCCCAGCCCTTGATTTCCCCGCCGAGAACGCCGTCGTCGATCGACACGCGCATCGACTGCGTGTGCACGTTGCCGTCCGCGGCGTGGCCGTAGGTGGGGAGGGGGATCCCGTGCTCGCGCTCCAGCTCGTGCACCCGGCGCACGTGGTCCGGGATCTCCGACCGGGGCAGCGAGACGTCGAAGAGCTCGACGGCGCCGGGGCGCAGCGCCTCGTAGATCATGCTGCGGATCTCCAGGATCTCGGCCTGCTTCGCCTCGCCCTCGGCGACCAGGACGTCGAGAGCCCCGTTCGCCTCCATGACGGAGGCCACGGATGCGGCTGCGCCCATCACCTCCTCCTCGTCCGATCCGTCGAGGATGAACATGAGCGACGCGTTTCCGCCGCGCGCGGGCCACGTCTTGGCGAGCAGGCGTTCGGAGCAGCGGATCGCCGCGTGCTCGACGAACTCCACGGCGCAGGGGGTGATGCCCCGGTTCAGGAGCTGCTCGACGGCGGCCGTGGCCTGGTCGATCGTCTCGAAGGGAACGACGAGCGTCCGAAGGCAGGCGGGGTTCGCGAGTAGCGAGAAGGTGACCTGGGTGATGATGCCGAGCGTGCCTTCCGACCCGATCATGAGGTCCATCAGGTGGTAGCCGGTGCTCGACTTGAGAAGCCTGCCTCCCAGGTCGAGCGCCGTGCCGTCCGCCAGCACGACCCGCATGCCGGTGAGGAAGCGCTTAACCGTGCCGTACTTCACGGCCCGGGCGCCTCCGGCGTTCGTCGCGACGACGCCGCCCGCGAACGCGCCCTCGTCCCCGGGGTGCGGGGGGAAGAAGAGGCCCGCCTTCTTCGCCTCGGCGAACAGGGCCCCCATCGGGACGCCCGCCTGCACGGTGATCGTGTGGTTGTGGACGTCGATCCAGAGGATCCGGTCGAGGCGCTCGAGGGACAGGACGATGCCACCGGGCGACGGCACACAGGCGCCGGCGAGGCCGGTGCCGCCGCCGCGAGCGGTTACGGGAATGCCCCGGTCCGCGCAGAAACGGACGACCTCCGCGACCTGCGCCTCGGATGCGGGTTTGGCCACGGCCGCGGGGAGCCTCGCGACGACGCCGGAAGCCGTCTCGTCGCGGGAATAGGGCTCGAGGTCGGAAGGCTCGAGCAGGAGGCTTCCTTCACCAACAATGGCGCGCAGGTCGTCGATCCAGCCCTGGGACATCGTCGATCTCCTCTGGTCCGCTGAGCCCGAGGCCCCGCTCATTCGATCCCCGCCTCGAGGGCGAGGCGAAGGGCCTGCGCCCGGTCGTGCACCCCGAGCTTCGCGTAGATCTCGCTCACGTGGTTCTTGAGGCCCTTCGCCAGCTGGTTCAGGACCTCGTGCTCCCGCCGGCTCAGGCTGTCGAGCGCGGTCCGCCTGCCGCCCGCGGCTTCGGTCGCCGGCCGGGTCTCCTCGCCGCCGCGGCCGGTGTGGCGCCGCGCCGGCGGCCTGTCGATGCCTTCCCGTGGATAGGATAGCACGGCACGTGCAGGGGCGGAACCTGCCGGGAGTACCGATTTCCGTACTGGACAGAGGCAGTACCGGGGTACTCCCCGGGCTTGACCCGCGGGTCCGGCTGCCCTCACGGCCGCAGCGCGACAGGGACGATGGCCCATGTTGACCCTCGATGCGAGCGCGGAGATACTGGCCGGGCCATGAAGAAGATCCGTCTCGGTTCGGCAGGCCCCGACATCACGCGCATCGGTCTCGGTACCTGGGCGATCGGGGGAGCGGGGTGGCAGTTCGGGTGGGGGAAGCAGGATGACGCGGACTCGATCGCAGCCATCCGCAGGGCGCTCGACCTGGGCATCAACTGGATCGACACCGCCGCAGTGTACGGGCTCGGGCATTCCGAGGAGATGGTCGGCCGGGCGCTCGAGGGCAGGCGCGACGGGGTGCTGGTGGCCACCAAGTGCGGCAAGGTTCCCAATCCCGACAGCACCATCGGAAGCTGCCTGCGCGCGGACAGCGTCCGGCGCGAGCTGGAGGCGAGCCTCCGGCGCCTGCGCACCGAACGCATCGACCTGTACCAGGTCCACTGGCCGGTGCCGGACGACCGTGAGCTCGAAGAGGGGTGGGCCGAGATCGCGAAGGCCGTACGCGAAGGCACGGTGAGGTGGGCGGGCGTGTCCAACTTCAGCGTGGAGCAGCTGAAGCGGGTCCAGGCCATCCATCCGGTCACGTCCCTTCAGCCGCCCTGCAGCATGCTGCGCCGGGACATCGAGCAGGACCTGCTGCCGTACTGCGCGGCGAACGGCATTGGCGTGATCGTCTACAGCCCCATGCAGGCCGGCCTCCTCACGGGCGCCTTCACCCGCGAGCGCGCCGCAGCCCTTCCCGAGGACGACTGGCGCCGGCGAAGCCCCGCCTTCCAGGAACCAGAGCTGTCCGCGAACCTCGCGGTGGTCGAGGGCCTGCGCGTGATCGCCGCCCGGCGCGGGTGTTCCGTCGGCGAGCTGGCGATTGCCTGGGTCCTGCGCCGGCCCGGCGTGACCGGGGCCATCGTCGGCGCCCGGCGTCCCGACCAGATCGAGAACACGGTTGGCGCAGCCGACCTGTTCCTGACCGAAGCCGAGCTCGCGGAGATCGAAGAGCTGCTCGCCGCGCGGGAGCGGAGCCACAAGGCCTCGGAGTAATAAAAGGCGGGCCCGCAGGCCCGCCCTCTTCATACGTACCGGGATCCGATCCCTAGTACACCGTCTTCCAGTCGCCGATGTTCGCCTTGTCGAACTTGAACGGGGGGCCCAGCAGGATCTCGGTCCCGCCATCGGCGGCCTTCACCACCGTGTAGTCCCCGAGGCGCCCGGCCTTGAACTTGTCGCCGACCGCGCCTTTGATCGTGCCCTTCACGAGCGCCACACCCGTGAACGCCCCCAGGTACCCGACGTCGATCGGGTTCCACAGGAACATGTAGGGGCAGGCGCCGTTCTCGATGTAGGTCGCCATCTCGGAGGGCAGGCCCAGGCCGGTCAGGAACACCTTGCCCTGCAGGCCCTTGTCCGTGAGCACCTTGCCCGCCGCGGCGATGCCGACGGTCGTGGGGGCGATGATGCACTTCAGGTTCGGATAGGTGCGGAGCAGCCCTTCGGCCTCGGACACCGACTTGTCGCGCAGGTCGTCGCCGTAGGCGATCTTCACGAGCTTCACGTTCGCGTACTTGGCGTCCGTGAGCTCCTTCTTCATGTACTCGATCCAGAGGTTCTGGTTCGACGCCTGGCTGGTGGCCGAGAGGACCGCGATCTCGCCCTTGCCGCCGATCATGTCATACGCGGCCTGGATCAGCGTGCGGCCGATCTTCTCGGAGTCCGCTTGGTTGACGTGCGTCAGCCGGCTCGCGGGATTGACCGCCGAGTCGAGGGAGAAGACCTTGATC
>JAPLSM010000353.1 GCA_026398635.1 Spirochaetota bacterium
CCGTCGGGAACTCGACCGTCACGCCGGTCTTCCCGGCGAGGTCGCCCTTCGCCTGCAGCGACGGCGCCGTGGTGCCCGCCGACACGGGGCCCGGCACCAGCTGCATGGTGGCGTACTTGCTCTGCGCCTTTGCCGTGACGAGGAGCTGCCGGGTCGAGTACGGCACCTGCACGGCGTACATGAGCGTCTTCGGGGTGAACGCCGGGCTCATCTTGCTTCCGGCCACCGCGAGCTCGGCGAGCGCGTTGATGTGGTCCGGGTCCGCACGCGCGACCTCGACCAGGTACTCCTGCACACCCCCGTCCTCGGCGGTCACCGCCACGATGAGGGGAAGCAGCGTACCGTTGGAGAAGTCGACCGTGGCCCCGGCCTTGTCGGTCGGGCTGCCCCGGGAAGCGAGTGCGGTCCGGCCCGAGGTGATCCTGCCGACCACCGCGAGGGTCTGGAGCGTGATCGTGGCGTACTTGTTCTGCGCCATCGCCTTCACCACGACCGCCGTGGTGTCGTACGGCACCTCGGTCTGGTAGGCGGCCCGGGTTGGCGAGAAGGCGGGGAAGGGCGGTGCGTCAACGACCTCGAGCGACTCGAGCTTCGCGTTGGAGTCGGCGGGCAGACGTTTGAGCACGACGGTGTACTTGTCCCGGGTCGTGCCGTCCTCGGCGAGCGTCTCGATGGACACGGGCCGCGAGAGGCCGGATGAGAAGTCGACCGTGGTGCTCGCGCTGGCGCCGCCCGAACCCGCGCCCTCGATGGCGATGTCCTTCAGGTTCGCGCTCTGGCCCTTCGCGTCGATGCGGACCTTCTTCACCGAGTAGGGAACCTCGACGGTGTAGCTCTTCACCTTCGGGCTGAAGAGCGGCGCCATCGCGTACCCCTCGGGGATGCTGATCTGGGAGAGCGCCGCGTTGGTCTCCGCGTAGCGCACGGTGATCCGGTAGCGCCAGGGCTTCTTCTCCTTGGGCAGCTGCAGGCTGTAGAGCACGGGCGCCGAGAAGTCGTTGCGCGTGACCCCGTTCTCCTGCGGCACCGGCGTGCCGCTGGACACGACCGTGATGAGCGCCTCGGTGTTCAGCGAGAAAGTGGCCACGAGGTTTAGGCTCCCCGTGTCGGGCGGGATGACCACGAGGATTTCTACGGGATCGGCCTGCTCGTTCATCACCCCGGTCACGTTCTGATCGAGGCTGGAGTTCCTGCTGGTGAGGAACTGGAAGGCGTCCACCGGACCGCGGCCCCGGCCGAAACTGAAGCAGCCGGCGAGGCTCCCGAGCACGACGGAACCGGCGAGGATGCCGATGAGTAGCTTTTTCACGTGGCAATTCCTCCTGTCTGCAATTATGTACCAAGTGAGGATCTTTTAACAACTATTATAGTATCTTAACACCACGGGGTCAGCCGGCAGCCCTGAACGGTCCTGCCCGGGGTGGCCGCCTCCGTGGCCGCCTCCGTGGCGCGTCCCGGTCCTGAGGCGCTGTGGACGCCGTTCAGCTCGGCAGGTATAGTCGAGCGTCAGAAGCTTTTCCGCTCAAGAAGCGTTGCCGACAGGTGGTGGACTTTCTTGTCGACCGCATCTGCCCGCGCACGGTGCTCGACGTCATGGCGAGGTACCATCCCTCGGGCGGGCGAGTAGCCACAGCTCCGCCGCAGATCGTGTTTCGCCGAGGCGGACACGGTCAAGGCGTAAGCCCGGGATCGGGGAACGACGAACATCCGTCAGGAGGCTCTCATGGATATGCTCACGATCGGAAACCTGTTCGCGCGGCGCAGTATTCGCAGGTTCACTGCCGAGTCCGTAGACCCGGTTCAGGTCGAGATGCTCCTCAAGGCAGCCATGGCAGCACCCAGCGCCGGCAATCGCAAGCCCTGGCACTTCATCGTGGCAACCGATGCCCTCCTGCGCGAGACTCTCGCCGAAGCGCACCCACACGCCAAGATGCTCATCGAATCGCCCCTGGCGTTGGTGCCCTGCGGAGAACCGTCTTTGAGCATCCCAGACCGACCGGAGTACTGGATCCAGGACCTCGCTGCGGCTACCGAGAATATCCTGCTGGCCGCGACAGGATTGGGCCTCGGGTCGGTATGGTGCGGCGTGTACCCTGTGACTGAACGGGTGGAAGCCGTGCGGCGCATCCTCGGCGTTCCCGAGCACGTGACGCCTTTCGCCTTGATCGCCATCGGCCATCCCGCGGAGCAGAAAGAGCCGCGTACGCAGTACGACTCCCAGCGCATCCACAGGAACCGCTGGTAACGGTCATCACGAGGAGAGGAAAGCACCGCTCCCGAAAAGATTCACGCATCCGCGTCCGTTCGTCCGTGCCGGCCGGAGTCGAGCCGAAGAAGATGCAGAGCACCTTGCCCGGCGGATCACCCCGTTCGCGGGCACGGGGTCGTTGTTTCTTGCCCTGTGCGCTCGTTTGACTCGGACGCGGGGGGAGTTTATAACGCCCTTATGAACCCGAACCCCGTGCTCCGCCGGCTGGGCCTTTCCCCGGACGATCGCGCGGTCATCATCCACGCCGACGACCTCGGCATGTGCCAGGCGACGCTCCTGGGCCTGGAGGAGCTCCTCGACGCCGGCATCGTGTCCTCGGGCTCCATCATGGTGCCCTGCCCGTGGTTCCGGGGCGCGGCGCGCTTCGCGGCGGAGCATCCCCGGGCGGACTTGGGCGTCCACTTCACGCTGACGAGCGAGTGG
Source organism: Spirochaetota bacterium (assembly GCA_026398635.1). Lineage (GTDB taxonomy): Bacteria > Spirochaetota > Spirochaetia > SZUA-6 > Fen-1364 > JAPLSM01. The sequence continues at coordinate 2,693 of JAPLSM010000353.1, forward strand.
AAGCTGTACCGTTGGGGGCCGGTGTCCACGGCGGATCCCGGAAGCGGCCTGCTCGACGCGGAAGGGTATTTCCACTCGACCGCGCGCGCCGTGCAGGAGACCGGCGATCCCGCGGCGGTGGCGCGGGAGCTCGAGGCCCAGGTCGCACGCGCCGCCGGCGCGGGGATCGTGCCCACCCACGCCGACACCCACATGGGCGCCGTGGCCCACGCCCGGTTCATGGAGAGCTACGTGAATGCGGCCCTTCGGCACGGACTGCCGCCCATGCTCCCGAGGATGGACGAGGAAGGCTGGCGCGAGCTGTCGCGCGACCACGCCGGGGGAAGCCTGGACGGCGAAGCCATCCGCCAGGTGATGTCCCTCACGCGATCCCTGGAAGAGCGGGGTGTCCCGCTCCTGGATGGGGTGTCCGGCCTGTCGCTGTCCAGCGACCCGGCGAGCCGCCTGGAGGAGGCCAAGGCGGCCCTCGCCCGCCTGAAGCCGGGCGTGACGCACTTCGTCATCCATCCCGCCCGCGACACGCCGGAGCTCCGGGCCATCACCCCGGACTGGGCGTGCCGCGCCGCAGATTGCGCGACCTTCGCGAGACGGGAGCTGCGGGATTTCATCCGGTCGCAGGGTATCCATGTGATCTGGTATCGGGAGCTCAAGGAGTCCATGCGTTCCGCGTAGAAAGAAGGAGGCCCGCCATGTCGTCCACATCCACCCCGCGCGTCCCGGCACGCCTGTCCCTCGGATACAAGGTGATCTGGGGAATCGCATCCCTCGGAACGTCGACCATCTCGGGCATCTTCGGCGCGCTGCAGCCGATCTTCTACCAGGACTACCTCGGACTCAGCGCCCGGTGGATAGCCATAGCTGCTGCGATCTACGCGGTGTGGAACGCGCTCAACGACCCCCTGTTCGGCTACATTACCGACGGCACCCGCTCGCGCCTGGGACGGCGCATCCCGTACATGCGTTTCACGGCGCCGTTCCTCGCGCTCTTCTTCGTCATGGTGTGGTTCGCACCGCGCGGGGCCGGGCAGCTGGGGATCTTCATCTGGATGCTCGCGAGCATGCTCCTCTACGACACGGCGTACACGATCGTCGGCCTGGTGTACTCCGCGCTCCTCCCCGAGGTCTCGGAGTCGGACGCGGAGCGGAACGGCCTGCAGGTGTCCTCCTCGCTCTTCGGTCTCCTGGGCACCCTCCTCGGCTTCATGATCCCAGACATGGTCCGGCCAAAGGAGGGGGGCGGTTCCCTGGTGTACCTCCAGCTCGCCATGATCGTGGTGGCCGTGGTCGCCGCGCTCCTCATCATTGCCGTGACCTTCAAGGTCCGCGAGCGGCCGGAGTTCACCGTGGTGGACAAGCCGATCCCCCTGGGCACGGCGATCCGGCTCACCTTCACGAGCAGGTCGTTCCTCGTGCTCACGGCTGCCAACTTCATGTCCATCCTGATGCAGGCGCTCCTGCTCGGCTCGATCTTCTACCTCGCGGACTACGTGCTCAAGGCGAAGAGCTCGATGGTGGTGCTCGCCTTCCTGTTCGTGCCCCTGGTGATCGGCGTGATCCTCACGCCGATCTTCCGGCGCGGTCTCGGAGTGGTGGGGGCGCAGCAGCTCCTGCTGCTGATCGCCGGCGCGGGGCTCGTGGCCATCACCTTCGTGCCGACCGGCCTCATCCTGCCCTGCATCGCCCTGGCCGGCTTCGGACTCTCCGGACCCCAGGTGCTGACCAACGTCCTCTTTGGTCAGGTCGCGGATGAGGACGAATTGCGCTCGGGTGTGCGTCGCGAGGGGGCGTTCTTCGGGGTGAACGCGCTCATCACCAAGCCGGCGCAGTCCGTGGCCATCGCTCTGATCCCGGCGATCCTCGAGGCCGCGCAATTCGTGACGCGCCAGTCCCAGGGCGGCACGATCATGCGCGATCAGCCGGCGAGCGCCGTGATGGGCATCAAGGTCCTGATCGGCCTGATCCCCGGGATCGCCATGTTCGTCGGGGCGCTCATCCTCACGCTGTACCCTCTTCGGGGACAGCGCCTCGAGGAGATGCAGCAGAAGGTGCT
>JAPLSM010000085.1 GCA_026398635.1 Spirochaetota bacterium
ACAGCATGAGTCGGCGACGGTGCCCAAGGACCGCTTCGGGCCCGGCGACCTGGAGCGACTGTCGGGCATCAACATCACCTTCGACAGCCGTCTGCTGGGGTACGTGGAGACCGTGAAGATGATGAGCGTCACCCTGCCGCCCGGAATACTTCGGGGCGCCTACGTGACGGGGCCGTTCACGCTTGCCGGGCTCATGATGGGCGCGGAAGACGCCGTGATGGCGACGATCGGCGACCCAACTGGCCTCCACGCGCTGTGCCATTTCACCACCGAGCGCATCCAGGAGTACGTGCAGCTCCTGATCGCCGCGGGCGCGGACCTGATCGTCGTCCTGGAGCCGACTGCGGTCATGCTGAGCCCCGAGCAGTTCGCCGGGTTCTCCGCGGTCTACGTCCGGCACCTCACCGAGAGCTTCCGCTACAGCGGGGTCGACTTCGTGTACCACACGTGCGGCAATACCATGCACCTCGTCGGGAAGATGGTGCGCGCGGGGGTGAGCGGGGTCAGCCTCGATTCCCGCGACGCGGGCGTCGACCTCGCGGCCGCGGCCCGCGAGGTGCCGCCGGACGTGGTGGTCATCGGCAACATCAACCCGGCCACGACCATGCTGTCGGGGAGCCAACAGGAGATCCGGCGCGAGGTGGACGGTCTGCTCGCCGAGATGGCGCCGTTCCCGAACTACGTCCTCAGCACGGGGTGCGATCTGCCGCAGGAGACGCCCCCGGCCAACATCCGGGCCTTCATGGATGCCGGCCGGGCCTGGCGGCGGTCCTGATACCGACCCCTTACGTGTGGGGGTATCGTGATTTCTGCTGATGAATGTGTTATCATGATTACAGAAATGATAACATGGTGCGAACGCAGATTCAACTCACGGAAGACCAGAACCAACGGCTGAAGGCGGTTTCGCGGCGTCGCGGAGTCTCGGTCGCGGAGCTCATCCGGCAGGGAGTGGACACCATCCTTTCAAAGGAAGGCGAACGCTCGCCCGATCAAATGAGAGCGCGCGCGCTGAAGGCGGCGGGCCGGTTCCATTCCGGCAAGCGTGATGTCTCGTTGCGTCACGACGAGTATCTCGCGGAGATTCCGTCGCCATGAACGTCTACGTGGATACCTCCGCGTTGTATGCGCTCCTGGATGCCGACGACGGGAAGCACCGTTCGGCCCTGGGCACCTGGGAGGACCTCCTCGGCGGACGGACCGCGCTGCATGCCGCCAACTGCGTGATCCTGGAAACCATCGCGCTACTGCAAGGCAGGATCGGCCTCGAGGCGGTGCGCCTTTTCTCGGCGGATATCCTGCCCATCATCACCGTGGCCTGGGTTGACGAGGGGATCCATCGCTCGACGCACCACGCCCTGCTCGTCGCGGGGCGCCGGCAGGTGAGCCTCATCGACTGCGTGAGCTTCGAGGTCATGCGCCGGCTCGACCTGGACAGCGCTTTCTGTTTCGATCCCCACTTCGCCGAGCAGGGTTTCGCCGTGGTGCCCGCGGCGTGAGCGCCGCCACGGGGGTGGCTTCCCGCAGGCCGCGGGGGGTGCGCCCCGCGGCGTCCGCAACCTCCCCGGGCCAACTGCCCGGCCTCAGCCCTGCTTCAGGATCTTCGCCACCTTCGGCGCCCGGATCCGGTGCACGTTCGGGAACCCCGACCCGAGCAGGGGCCGTGCGTACGTGTAGAAATCGGCCGTCGTGTCGCTGCCGTCGGCGGTGAGGAACTCCTTCGGCATGGTCTTCGTCTTGGCGGCGATGTCCGAGAGCGGCACGATCCGGTAGTCCACGGAGTAGTTGCCCGTGCGCTGGATCGTGATCGACCCGTCGACGTCGTGCCAGAGCGCGAACTGGGCCGCCTTCTCGCCGACCTCGCGCGCCTCGTGGGCGTCGACGTCCGAGACCACGCCGAGGAAGCTGCGCTGCAGGTAGCCGAGGGTGTCTGCGCGCACGCGCTTGATTTTCAGCTTCGACTTGACGAGGTCGGAGAGCATGTCGCCGAGGGCTCCCGAGCCGGACATCTGCACGTTGCCGTGCGCGTCGCTCTCGGTGGTGCCCGTGAGCTTCACCAGGAAGGGCTTGCCGGAGGCGTCCACGATGCCCTCGCTCAGCGCGACCACGCACCGTCCGTGCGCGTCCATGGCCTTCTTCACGTCCGCGAGGAAGCGCTCCTCGCTGAAGGGCCGTTCGGGCACGTAGAGGCAGTGCGGGCCGTCGTCGGGGAACTTCCGGCCCAGCGACGCCGCGGCGGTGAGGAAGCCGGCGTTGCGGCCCATCACCACGGCGATCATCACGCCGGGCAGCGAGCGATTGTCGAGGTTGAAGCCCATGAAGGCCTGTGCCACGAACCGGGCGGCGGAGCCGTACCCCGGGGTGTGGTCGTTGATGACGAGGTCGTTGTCGATCGTCTTGGGGATGTGGATGCAGCGCATCTCGTAGCCCGCGGTGTCCGCGTTCGCGTTGACGATGCGCACAGTGTCCGCGCTGTCGTTGCCCCCGATGTAGAAGAAATAGCGCACGTCGTGGGCCTGGCAGACCTTGAAGATGTCCCGGCAGTAGGCGTCGTCGGGCTTGTCGCGGGTGGAGAGCAGCGCGCTGGAGGGCGTGTTCGCGACCTGCTCGAGGTTGTGGGTGGTCTCCTGCGTCAGGTCGAGGAAGTCCTCGTTGACGATGCCCCGCACGCCGTTGGTGGCGCCGTACACGCGGGTTACCTCGGGGAACTTGCGCGACTCCAGCACCGCGCCCACGAGGGACTGGTTGATGACCGCGGTGGGGCCGCCGCCCTGCGCGATCAGGACTTTGCCGGTCAGCTTGGCCATGCTCTCGCTCCTCCTCGGACTCGCCTGGACGGCCCGGCGGGTGCCGTGCGCCGCGTCGACACCATAGAACGGGAGGGCCGCGAGATGCAATCACCGGGGGCGCTCGATGAGGGATCCGCGGGCTGAAGGTTCAGCTGGTAGTCGGCGTTCAGGGCCGGATCGCGAAGCTGCCGCCTTCCTCGAACTCGAGCGGCACGGGGTCCTTCCTGATCTCGTCGGGCAGCTTGACCGCGGCCGATCCGTGCAGCGTGAACGTCCCCTTCCGGTCCGTGAACAGCTTCCGGACGTTCTGCGACAGGCTGCGCGAGCTGAAGGTGCTCACGACCGTGATCAGCGACCTCCCGGCCTCCCGCACCACGTCCGTGCTCTCGCCGGCGACCAGCCGGTCGCCGTTCACCGAGAGGTCGTAACCCAGCTTCGCGAAGGAGAGGTCGGCCTTCGCCTCGTTCGCCAGCTCGATGGTGAACGAGACGGAGACGGGCACGTCGATTTCCGACGGGTCGATGGCGCCCGAGGCCGGCTTCTTGCCTTCGAGCACGTTCTTGAGTACGCCGAGCGCCTTGCCGGCGTCGACCTTCCGTCCCGCCTTCGCGAGCGCCTCGCGGATCTGTTCCTGCGTCGGGGGCACGACCTTGAAATCGAGCACCGCGAGCCGGGGCTTGATGGCCGGGATCTTCTTCTTCAGCGCCCACGCGAAGGTGAAGTTTTTCGGAAGGCCGGGGAGCTTCGGCAGCGGGATGGACAGGGTGACGTCGATCACGGTGGACAGGTAGTCCTTCGACGCGTACTCCCGCACCGCCTTGATGACGTCCTCGTAGGCGAGCGCTACGGAGAACGCGTTCGATTTCGACCCGCTCGCGGGCACGGTGAAGCCGCCCTGCGAGGCCGCGGTGAACACCTTCGCGCCCTCGACTGAGAACGCGAGGCCCATGCCGTCGAAAGGCAGCGCTACGGGGTAGGGGTT
>JAPLSM010000104.1 GCA_026398635.1 Spirochaetota bacterium
AGCTCGTCGCTGAAGTACCAGCTGTACCGGTGGGACGACCGGGACATCCTCGCGCGCGGCATCGTCGAGCGCGTGGGCGTCGGCGGCTCGTTCATCAACCACTACAGCAAGCGCAGCGGCGCGAACGTGAAGATCGACCACAACTGCCCCACGCATACGGACGCCATCCGGCTGCTCGTGGACACCCTGCTCCACAAGGTCCACGGCGCCATCGACGACCTGACGGAGATCAAGGCGGTCGGCCACCGGGTCGTTCACGGCGGCGACCGGTTCGCCAAGTCAGTGCGCATCGACGCCGATGCGCTCGACACGTTCCGCGAGCTCGCCGACCTCGCGCCGCTGCACAACCCCCCGAACATCATGGGCATCGAGGCGGCGCAGAAGGTGCTGCCCGGCCTGCCGCACTGCGCGGTCATGGACACGGCCTGGCACCAGACCATGCCCGAGAAGGCGTACCTCTATGCCCTGCCCTACCAGTGGTACGAGAAGTACCGGGTGCGCCGGTACGGCTTCCACGGCACGTCGTTCCTGTACGTGGCCAAGCGCGCCGCGGTGCTGCTGGGCCGGGACCCCTTCCGGACCAACCTCGTGTGCTTCCACATCGGCAACGGCGTCAGCGCCAACGCGGTCGAGAACGGCGTCTCGGTCGACACGTCCATGGGCTTCACGCCGCTCGAGGGCCTCGTCATGGGCACCCGGGCCGGCGACCACGACGCGGCCATCGGCTACTACCTCATGCGCAAGGAGGGCATCGCACCCGACGCCATGGAGAGCCTGCTCAACCGCAAGAGCGGAGTGCTCGGCATCACCGGGCAGTACACGGACCGGCGCGACATCGAGACCGCGGCTGTGAAGGGCGACCAGCGTTGCCGGCTCGCCATGGACATCGAGGGGTATCGGCTGAAGAAGTACCTCGGCGCCTACGCCGCGGCGCTCGGCCGAATCGACGCCATCGTGTTTACGGCAGGGGTCGGCGAGCGCAGCCCGATCACCCGGGCATACTGCCTCGAGGGCCTCGAAGCCTTCGGCATCGTGATGGACCCGCACAAGAACGAGCTGTCGTGCACGCGGAACGCCGAGACCGAAATCACGGGAAAGGGCTCGAAGGTGCGGATCTTCGTGATCCCGACCGACGAGGAGCTCGTGATGACCGAGGACACCTACGCCCTGTTGGAGAACACCTACGACATCCACACGAAGTTCACCTACTCGTTCCAGTCGCGCGACTACGTGAACAAGGCCAGGGCCGGGATGCTCGCCGCGGAGCTGAAGGAGAAGCCCGGCCTCGCGGAGGTCGTCGTCCGACCGAAGTAAACGGCCATGCACCCTTCCCTCGACGCCGTACGGCCCGACATCGCCCGCGAACTGGACCGGCTCCTCGCCGCCCGGTCCGGCGAGTTCGCCCGGGCCGGGCGACGGAGCGCGGAGGCGGCCCGGCGCCTCGCCGGCTTTGCCGCGCGCGGGAAGATGGTGCGCGGCGGTCTGCTCGTGCTCGGGTGGCGGATGCACGGGGGTGAGGAGGGACCGGTCCCGCGGCGGGTCGTCCTTCGGGCCGCGGCCGCCCTCGAGCTCCTGCACTCCGCGCTGCTCGTCCACGACGACATCATGGACGGCGACCGGCTGCGCCGGGGCGAGCCCACGGTGCACGCACGCTACGAGGAGGAGGCCCGGCGGGCCCGTGCCGCCGATCCCGGACGCGTCGGGATGGCGCTCGGCGTCTCGGCCGGCGATCTCGCCATCTTCGCCGCTCTCGACGAGATCTGCTCGCTCGAAGTGGACCCCGCCCTCGCTCTCGCCCTCGCGCGACGGGTCGGCCGGGAGCTCGCGCTCGTCGGCGCGGGCCAGCTCGAGGACGTGGCCCTCGGCGCGGACCGGCGGTGGCCGTCGCGCGCGGAGGTGCTCGCGGTCTACACCTACAAGACCGCCCGCTACACCTTCTCGCTCCCGCTCGCGTGCGGGGCGCTGCTCGCAGGCGCCCGGCCGGCGTCGGTCGACCGGCTCGACCGGCTCGGGGAGCTCCTCGGTACCGTGTTCCAGGTGCTCGACGACGACTTGGGGATGTTCGGGTCCGAGACCGAGACCGGGAAGCCGGTCGGCGCGGACATCCGGGAGGGCAAGAAGACCCTGATCGCCCGGGAGATCCTGCGCCGTGCGGGGGCCGCGGAGCGCCGGCGGCTCGCACCGCTCTTCGGCAAGCGGGGGCTGACCCGGCGCGACATCGAGGCCGTGCGCGAGGCGGCGGAGCGGCTCGGTGCCCGGCAGGCCGTGCTGGATGCAGCGGCCCGCATGGCGAAGCAAGCGGAACGCATCGCGGCGGGACTTCGCGTGGATTCGGAACACCGCCGGGTGCTGCGGGAGATCTGCGCGGCGAGCATCCGGCGCCGGGCCTGAGGCCGGCGCGCACGAGCCCGCACCGGGCGGCACGGCCCGGCAGGACCCGGCCTACAGCGGCTCGAGCGCGGCTTCCACCTCCGCGATCAGACTCTCGGGCGTCGAGGCGCCCGCCGAGATGCCCACGGTCCGGAACCGGACGATGTCCGGGGGCAAGTCCGCCGCTCCCTCCACGTGCCATGCGGGCCTGCCCGTCGCGACGGCGGCCTGGTGGAGCCAGCGCGTGTTCGCGCTCTCCTTCCCGCCCACCACCACGATGGCCTCCACCTTCCGGGCAAGGTCGACCAGGCTCTGCTGCCGACGCTCGGTGGCCGGGCAGCTCGTCTCGTGCACCTCGAGACCGGGGATCCTCCGGCGGAGGATCTCCGCGATGCGCAGGAACCGGTCGCGCGGAAAGGTCGTCTGCCCCACCGCGATGCACGGCCCCGAGAGCACGACCGCCTCGGCACCGTCCTCGGTGGACACCACGACGGACATGGGCGCATACCCCCGGATGCCCTTCACCTCGACGTGCGAAGGGTCGCCGACGATCACGACGCCTTCGCCCCGGGCCGCGTGATCGCGCACCAGGTCCTGCACCCGCAGGACGTCGGGGCAGGTGGCGTCCACGCAGGCGACGCCTTCCCGCGCGCACTCCCGGCGCTC
>JAPLSM010000216.1 GCA_026398635.1 Spirochaetota bacterium
AACTTCCTGGTCTGGCGGATCTGGGAAGAGATATCCATGTACAACCACATCACCAACGACTGGGGCGACCGGGAGCGGCTCATGGCCGTGGAGCCGCGGCACCCCGAGACCCAGGCGCATCTGCTCGGGCTCCTGGAGCGGTGGCTCGAGGAGCGCCCGGCGACGAAGGTGGTGCGATTCACGTCGCTGTTCTACAACTTCAGCTGGTTCTGGGGCGACCGGCCGCAGCGCCGCTTCGTCTATTCAGACTGGGGCTCCTACGACTTCACGGTGAATCCCGTGGCCCTGCGCGCCTTCGAGAAGGCCAAAGGCTACCGGATGACCTCCGAGGACTTCGTGAACGCCGGCCGGTACAACGCCACGCACAATGTGCCTTCGGCGCGTTATCGGGACTGGATGGATTTCACGCACGCCTTCGTCGTGGAGTTCGGGAAGAAGTGCGTGGACCTGGTCCACCGCTACGGCAAGAAGGCCTACCTCTTCTACGACGACCACTGGGTGGGCACCGAGCCCTACGGCGGGCGCTTCGCCGAGCTCGGCCTGGACGGCATCATCAAGTGCGTGTTCAACGGATTCGAAGCCAGGCTTTGCGCCGGCGTGCTAGGGGTGGCGACGCGCGAGCTGCGGCTTCATCCCTACCTCTTCCCCACAGGCCTGAGAGGCGAGCCGACGTTCCAGGCGGGCGGCAAACCGACCATGGACGCCAAGCGCTTCTGGGTGCAGATACGCCGCGCCCTCCTGCGCGCGCCCGTGGACCGTATAGGCCTGGGCGGCTACCTCCACCTCGTGGAGCCCTTCCCGGACTTCCAGGACTACATCGCCGAACTGGCGCGCGAGTTTCGCCTGCTCAAGTCCTTCCATGAGAAGGGCTCGCCCTACGTCCTGCCCGCCAAGGTGGGCGTCGTCACAGCCTGGGGCAAGCTCCGGTCCTGGATATGCTCGGGCCATCTCCACGAGCACCCCGAGGTCGAACTCACCAACGTGCTGGAAGCGCTCGCCGGCCTGCCCGTGGAGGTGGAGTTCCTCAGCTTCGAGGACGTCGTCGCGCGCGGCGTGCCCGAGGGAATCGGCGTGCTTATCAATGCGGGCAGGCAGGGAAGCGCATGGAGCGGCGGGCGTCACTGGAGGGAACCCGCCCTGGTGGAGCAGTTGCGCTCCTGGGTGGCGGCCGGCGGGGCGCTCATCGGCGTCGGCGAGCCGAGCGCCGAGATTAATGGCGGCTCGTACTTTCAGCTCTCGGACGTGCTCGGCGTGGACCGCGAGACCGGTCTGTCGATCTGCTCCACGACGTACGCCTTCAGCCCTCCTTCCGGCGCGCACTTCATCACCCGGGACCTGAAGGGCACGCCCGACCTGGGAAAGGACGTGGACGGCATCTACGTGCTCGACGGCGAGACCACGGTCCTGGCCGAGCGGGGCGGCTCGCCTATGATCACGGTCCGGCAGTACGGCAGGGGCCGAAGCATGTATCTCTCGGGTTTCGTCTATTCGCTCGCGAACACGCGTCTCCTGCACCGGGGCATCGCGTGGTGCGCGCGGAAGGAGGCGGAGTTCCCGAAGTGGACGTGCGAGGACTTCCGCCTGGAGTGCGCCTACTATCCCGCGAAGCGCACGCTGGTGGTGATCAACAACTGCGACGAGGCGGTGAGCACCCGCGTCTTCGACGGGGAGGGGGCAGCCTCTCCCGTGTCGGTGGAGGCACACGGCATCGCGATCGTGGCTCGATAGCACCTACCTCCAGGATGCGGAAGCTGGGGGGGGTTGCACCAGGTACCGGCGTCCGTACCATGGTACCTGATGCCGTGCCGTTGACTCGCCTGGGCCTGTCCTTCCCTCTGTCATCTCGCCCCCGCATTCTCGAACAGCCTGAGAAGCATTTCATGAGCTCGGAGTGCAGAGGGTCGGCGGATTATAGGGGAGCCGCGCCGAAGCATGGCTGCCGGGCGCAGGTTCCAGGAGAGTAGTGCGCGAAGAAACATTACAGACGTGTACCGCGATCGTCTTGCCCGATTCGCTCGCCTTTTCTTCTCTAGTGCCAGGCTCTGCAGGCCGATGACCGCCTCGTGCTACTGATCGGCGTCGAAGCCCTCCGACTCCCCGATGACCGTGCCGGCTGCCGTATCGACGATGCGCCTGGGGAACTCTCCCAGATTGCGTTTCATATAGAAGGGAACCGCCTCGCCGAAGAGCGCCTGGGCGTTCAGGTCGACCACCACCGCGCCCGCCGGCTGTGACGCCCCTCCGCCGCCGGCGGCTCCGCAGACGGACAGCAGCACGATGCGCCGCTACTCCGGCAGCGCGGCCGTGGGCAACGTCCCGAACGACCCGGCTCCTGTGAGCTCGGCGGTGACGACGCAGCCGAGCCCGGTCTGAAGCGTCGCCACCGTGCACAGGCGGACATCCTGCTCGCCGCGGGTTCCTGAAGCGTCGGGCTGCCATCCGGCATCCCCTTGGGCGGCAGCCCCAGCGCACCTCCGGCGCGCGAAGGCGAGAGCCTTGTCGAAGGGCGGCCTATCGGGCTGCTCGATAAATAACATTGGCGAAACGTCCTCCAAGGATGCATACTTGTTAGGAGCAGGGAGGACGTCGTGAAAAAGCTACTCATCGGTATCTTCGTCGGGTTCGTCGTCTTCGGGACCCTCGCCGGCTGCATCGGCGGCCGGGGTCATGGCCCCGTGGACGCCTTCCAGTTCCTGACTAGCAAGAACCCCAGCCTCGGCCAGAACGTGACCGGGGTGATGAACGAGCAGGCCGACCCCGTGGAAATCCTGATGGTCGTTCCGCCTGACACAGAGAGCCTGAACCTGGTGGCCACTTTCTCGCTGAACACCGAGGCGCTC
>JAPLSM010000237.1 GCA_026398635.1 Spirochaetota bacterium
CGGTATCGTCCGCAACAACATGGCGAACGTGCCGTCCCGGATGATCGCGGGGTGGCAGTACCCGACCCCCGCGCCATTGAACACGTTCACGTTCTTCTACACGAAATAGGGCGAGTGTATGCGCGGCCGGCGCCTCAAAGCGCCGGCCGCGTGCGTTTCAAGCCCGAAGGGAAGCGCGAATGCTCCGGTACATAGCACGGCGCGTGCTGCTCATGATCCCCACGTTCGTCGTCACCTCCATCGTGGCGTTCCTCATCATCCAGCTCCCACCCGGCGACTACGTCACCTCGATCGTCGCCCAGCTCCAGTCGCAGGGAGACCAGGTCAGCCACGACGCCATGGAGTCCCTCCGGGAAATGTACGGCATGGGCGATCCCGTCCCGATACAGTACTTCAAGTGGATGAGGAACATATTATTAAAGGGGAATTTCGGCATTGCATTCGACTATTCCCAGCCCGTGTCCGAGATCATATGGGACCGGGTGTGGCTCACGCTCTGGCTTTCCCTGGGCGCCATCTTCATCACGTGGATCATCGCCTTCCCCATCGGCATCTATTCCGCGGTCCGGCAGTACTCCCCGGGAGATTACCTCTTCACCTTCCTCGGCTTCATCGGGATCGCCGTCCCCGGCTTTCTCCTCGCTCTGGTCATCATGTACATCCAGTTCAAGTACTTCGGGAAAACGTCCATCGGCGGCCTCTTTTCCGCGGAGTTCGCGGGCGTGCCGTGGAGCTGGGCCAAGGCCGCGGACCTTTTGAAGCACATCTGGGTGCCCGTGCTCATTCTCGCCTTCGGGGGAACCGCGGAGCTGATCAGGATCATGCGCGCCAACCTGCTGGACGAGAAGCGCAAGCCCTACGTGGTCACGGCGCGCGCCAAGGGGCTGCCGGAGTGGAAGGTGCTCCTGAAGTACCCCGTGAGGCTGGCCCTCAATCCCTTCGTCAGCACGATCGGGTGGACCCTGCCGAACTTGGTATCCGGCTCGATCATCCTTTCCGTGGTCATGAACCTGCCAACGACCGGCCCCATGCTCCTGAGAGCGCTCAAGGTCCAGGACATGTACCTCGCGGGATCGCTGATCCTGATCCTGAGCGTCCTCACCATCATCGGGACGCTTCTCTCCGACATCCTCCTCGCCCTGCTCGATCCGAGGATCCGCTACCAGCGATGAGCGAGGAACACGAGGTACGCACCTACATCGCGCCGCAGTGGAAGCTGGTCTGGTGGAAGTTCCGCCAGCACCGGCTCGCGTTCGTGAGCGGCATCCTGGTCGTCATCATCTACCTCATCTCCCTCTTCGTGGAGTTTCTCGCCCCGTTCCCGCCGGACAGGACGGACAGCAAGTACCTGTATGCCCCGCCGCAGCGACTGCGTTTCCGGGACAGCGACGGCAGGCTCGGGCTCTTCGTGAACGGGGTTACCTCCATTATAGAACCGGAGGCCCTGCGGAGGGTGTTCACCGAGGACCTTTCCGTGAAAATCGAGGTGGGATTCTTCGTCAGGGGCTCCCGCTACAAGCTGTTCGGCTTCCTGCCCGGCGATCGGCACCTCATCGGTCCGAAGGACCCCGCCATGCCGATGTATCTCCTGGGCGCGGATCGCCTTGGACGCGACCTGGCAAGCCGCCTGATCTGGGGCACGCGGGTCTCCATGTCGATCGGCCTGATCGGGGTCATCCTGAGCCTCGTCCTCGGCATCCTCCTCGGCGGGCTTTCGGGGTATTTCGGCGGCATCCTGGATTCGATCATCCAGCGGTCGATCGAGTTCTTCCGCTCCATTCCCTCCATCCCGCTGTGGATGGGGCTCGCCGCGGCGTTCCCCGCCTCCATGCCGCCGCTGCAGGTGTACTTCGGTATCACGGTCATCCTTTCCCTCATCGGCTGGACCGGGCTCGCGCGCGTGGTGCGGGGGAAGTTCCTTTCGCTGCGCGAGGAGGATTTCGTCATGGCTGCCCGGCTGGACGGGCAGGGGGAGTTCTCCATCATCCTGCGCCAGATGCTGCCCGCGATGACGAGCCACATCATCGCGGCGATCACCCTCGCCATCCCCGGTATGATCCTGTCGGAAACCGCCCTGAGCTTCATCGGGCTCGGCCTGCGCGAGCCCGTGGTCAGCTGGGGCGTGCTGCTGCAGGATGCCCAGGAAATCCGCTCCATCGCCACGGCCCCGTGGCTGCTCATTCCCGCGGCGGCGGTGATCCTCGCGGTCCTGTCGCTGAACTTCCTCGGGGACGGCCTGCGCGACGCGGCGGACCCGTACGTGAGGTAAGCGGGAAGCCATGGAACCCCTCCTCGAAATCCAGGGCCTGAAGACGCACTTCTTCCTCCACGAGGGCACCGTGAAAGCCGTGGAAGGGGCCGACATCTCCATCCCGCGGGGCGGCACCGTGGGCGTCGTCGGCGAGAGCGGCTGCGGGAAAAGCGTTACCGCCTTCTCGGTGCTGCAGCTCGTCGAGCATCCCGGGCGGATTGTGGAGGGCAGCATCCGCTGGCACCGGGCGCGGACGGGCGCCGTCGGGCCGTCCGTCGTGGACCTCGCCTCGCTTCCTCCGGGCTCCCGGGCCATGCGCGACGTCCGCGGCCGGGAGATCGCGATGATCTTCCAGGAGCCCATGGTGTCCCTGGGCCCCGTGCACACCATCGGCGGCCAGATCAGCGAGGCGGTCCGGCAGCACAGCCGGCTGGGAAGGAAGGAAGCGCAGGCCGTCGCCGTCGAATGGCTGTCC
>JAPLSM010000162.1 GCA_026398635.1 Spirochaetota bacterium
TCGAAGTACCTGATGTACAGGACGGTCTACTGGCACAAGACCATCCGTATCGCCACGGCGATGATCAAGAAGGCGATCGTGATCGGCCTGCGGGACGGCGCCATCCAGCGCGGTGACCTCTACGGCCTGGACGACGAGGAGTTCTTCGCGCGCTTCACCCCTGCGCGCTCGCCGGCCTTCCGGCTGATCGCGGATGTGCGCCGGCGTGTGCTGCACCGGCAGGTGCTGCGCCTGCCGTTCCGCGCCGACCTCGCGGAGCACCGGGCGCTCGAGGATGGGGCCGCGCGAACCGCCCTCGAGGACCGGATCGCCGCCGAGGCCGCCGATGTGCTCGGACGGCCGGTCCCGGCCGAAAGCATCGTCGTGGACGTGCCCGAGCGCATCTCGTTCGAGGCGGACATTCCCGTGGTGGACGATCCCCTTGCACGCTCGAACGGCGAGACGCGCGCGGCGTTCGCCGACCGCGCCCTGGCGGACCTGCCCGGCGCGCTGCGATGCATCACCCTCTCGATCGCCCGGGAGGAGGACCTCGCCGCAGCGATGGGCTCGATCGACCTCACGCGTCTCTTGCCATCCCCATGATCCCGCGCTCTCCGGCCGACGTGCGCCTGCTCGAACGATTTGCCCACCACGTGGGCCGGGGCATCAACCGGTTTTCCATGATCGGCCCGGGCGACCGGGTGCTGATCGGCGTGTCTGGGGGGAAGGACTCTCTCGCGCTCAGCCTGGCCCTGGTCGAGCGCCGGCGGTGGGTACCCATCGATTACGAGCTGGCGGCGGTGCAGGTGGAGTGGATGGAGTACCCGATGACCGACGGGGAGAGGGAGACGATCGACCGGTTCTACGCGGGGCTCGGCATTCCGTTTCGGCGTATCCGGGCCTCGATCCATCCGTCCTGGTGGAAGCGGGGGTTCAGCTGCTACACGTGCGCGCGCAACCGCAAGCGCCTCATCTTCGACGAGGCGGCGCGCCTCGGCTTCCGTAAGATCGCTCTCGGCCACCACCTCGACGACATCGCCGAGACGACGATGATCAACCTGTTCTTCCGGGGTGAGTTCTCCACTATGATGCCCGTGCAGCGCTTCTTCGGCGGGAAGGTCGAGATCATCCGTCCGATGTGCGAGGTGCGCGCCTCGGAGGTCGCGCGGGTGGCGAACCGGCTCGGTCTGCCGGTGGTACCCACCCGGTGCCCGAACGCGGAGAAGAACCAGCGGGGATTGATGCGGGACATCCTCCGTCAGGTGTCCCGGGTGGACCGGCACGCGGCGACGAACGTGTACGGCGCGGCGTGGCGTATCAACCGGGACTACCTCCCCGCCGCGGGGCCGCCGCCGGCGTCAGCGGGGGCGGAGGAAGAGCCGTGACCATCGCGGTGCTGAGCGATGTGCACGCCAACCTCGAGGCACTCTCCGCGGTGCTCCGTGCGGTGGACCTCGAGGCTCCCGATGTTCTGGTGTCGCTGGGCGACCTCGTTGGATACAACGCTGATCCCGAGGCCTGCGTAACTGCTGTGCTGGACCGGGCCAAAGCTTCCGTGCGGGGAAACCACGACAAGGCGGTGGCCGGCCTCATGGGGCTGGAGTGGTTCAACCCCGTGGCCGCCGAGGCCGCGCGCTGGACGCGGCGGGCGATCGGCTCGGAGGCGCTGGGCCGTCTTTCCCGGCTCGCCGCCGGCCCCGTGGCGATGGCCGGGGGCGTGCTGCTGTGCCACGGCACGCCCTACGACGAGGACGAGTACCTCGTGTCGGAGGGGGCGGTCGAGGAATCCTTCCAAACCCTCGAACGCGAGCACCCCGCGGCCAGGTTCTGCCTCCACGGCCACACCCACGCGCCCCTGGCCGTTGAGTTCAAGGGGGGGAGGTCCCGGCGGCTGGCCAGCACCTCGATCCGCCTCGAGGCGTCCGCGCGGTACCTCCTGAACCCTGGGTCGGTGGGCCAGCCGAGAGATGGAAATCCACGGGCATCTTTTGGTATATTGGACCTCTCCCACGGTTCCTGGCGGATCGTGCGCGTGCCGTACGACGTCGCCGGGGCCCGAGGGAAGATCGTGGCCGCGCGGCTGCCCGCGGAACTCGCCGTGCGGCTCGCCGAAGGCTGGTGACGGAGGGATGGAGATTTGAGATCGCAACTCCTCGAGGAACGGATCCGCCGGGTGACGGTGCTCTTCTCCGAGCTGAGCTTCAAGATGGTGGAGGACGAGCGTTCGCACAACGCCTATACTGGGACCTTCGAGGACGGCGAGGGATTCCAGGCCGGTGTGCTGATTGAGCGCGGCAGCCGGTTCCTCGAGCTCGCGTATTCCTTTACCTTCCCCCCGACGCACTCCCCCTACCTGCGTGAGAAGCTGGAGGAGATGCTGAAGGTCTGCTACGAGTTCGGCAGCTACCTCAGCATCCACCAGACCGCGAGTGAGATCGCGTTCTCCGCCTACTCCAAGGTCTACTACTCCGGGCTCACGTACTATTCGCTGAAGGACACGATGCGGGATTTCCGCGACTGCGTGGCGGCCCTGGCCGACCTGCTCGAGGTGGGCGGCGGGGCGGGGGAGAACTAGCAGTCACGGCTGCCCGCACGCGGCCTGTCAGTACTCGTCAAAGCGCTTCGCGCCAGGCTCGTTCTGCGAGTACGCAGTACTC
>JAPLSM010000091.1 GCA_026398635.1 Spirochaetota bacterium
GTCCTCCATCCTCTTCGCCGCGGTGCTGGTGATCGCCATCGGCTGCGTCGGCGTGTGGGCCGCGCTGGTTCGCAGGTTCTCGCTGATGCCCGTGTGGCGGATCGCTCTCGCCTCCCTGATGGTCGCCTTCATCCCCCTGTACTTCGCCGACTCCCTGGTCACGGCCATCGTCGCGAGCGTCTTTGTGGGATTCGGCTTCGCGGGGGTCATCACCACCATGGACCTGGTCGGCGCCAGGATCATGGACGAAGACCGGGAGAAGCACGACGTGCGCCGTGAGGGCATCATCTCCAACGCGCTTGGATTCATGAACCGGTTGAACAGCCTGTTCACGAGTCTTGCCTTCTACCTGATCTTCGTGCTCTTCGGGTTCGAGAGCGGCGACAATCCCGGCCCGTCGCCCGACCAGGCATCCCGATTCCTGCTCACCGTCTTTCCCGCCCTCCTGATGGTCGTCAGTCTCGTCGTTTCGTTCTTCATCAGTTTCCCCGAGACCGAGAAACCCCCCGTGGAACAGACCGTTTCCTGAGAGGAGGGAGGAGAGGGGGCGCTCATCCGGATCGATCACCTGCGGGTCGAAGCTTCTCCATCGACCAGCCAAACGGCCAGGCGCACTTCACCTGCCTCGTCGCCGGCATCTCCGTGGGCGGCTACGTTACCCTCAAGGCGGCGCTGCTGCATCCCGGGCTCACCTGCGCGGCAGCGTGCTTCTCCGGTGTTCTCTCGCTGGAGATCCTGGACGCAATGCCTCAGGACTCCCACAGGGCGGAGAGCACGACCCCGCGGTCGGCAGGACGATCTGTATCCGTTGAACCACGCTTTTCCCAATGCGTGCTGAGCCCTCTGCCGTCGGGGTGAAGCGGGCAGGACGCCTGCAGGAACCGGTGGCCGTCGCGCTTTAGAGCCTCCGCACGGCGATCGCCTTCTTCCTGACGCGCACGCTCATCAACGAACGGTTCCGCTGGAGCATGCTCGAGCAGACGCACCCGGGATTCGGAGTGGATCCGTCCGTGAAGATCGCCGCTGCCTCCTCCAGGTCGATGAAGATCGTGATTAAGGCGCCCGGCGCGCCGCAACAGGCTCGTGCAGCGCTGTCCTATCGCCCGAAGAGCTCGTCCAGGCAGTCCTCCACGATGTCCCAGAAATCCTCGCCGCCATTGGAGAAGATCGTGAAACGAATCGAGCGGTCCGATGAGACGATGGAGAAGCAGCGATAGCCGGGGTCATCGCCCTCGGTGAAATAGAAGGCGCGCTCGGGCTCTCCCTCCACGACGAGCCTCCTCCGCGCCGTGAAAAAGCCGCGGCACGACATGCTCCGGGGTCCTCGCGCAACCACGGGTGCCTTCCACGCTTCCGTGACGGTGCGACCGAGGAGATCGCCCGAGAGCAGCGCCTCCCAGAGCGCATCGAGGTCCGAGAGGTTCGTGAACACGCCGCCGTCCGCCCCCGAGGTGACGGGAATCGAGTAGATGTTAGCCCTCGGGCCCGAAGGCCCCTCCACGTAGCCCGTCGCGCAGCCGGGAGGCAGCTCATCGAGGCGCCAGTAGCCCGAGCCCGTCATGCCGGCCGCCTCCACCACCTCGCGCCGTGCGAAGTCGGGGAAGCGCTCGCCTGAAACGGCCTCGACGACCAGGCCGAGGACGATGAAGGCCGCGTTGTTGTAGAGGAAGCGCTCCCCCGGCGCGAACATCTGGGGATCGTCGCGGAAGAGAGGCACGAAATCGTCCGCGTCGACGTAGCGATAGCAGGGCCGGTCGCGCCAGAGATCGGCGTAGTCGGCGCCTGGTATCGCCCCCTCGGGGCTGGACGCCGACCGAGGGTCGGCGCCCTCGACCTCCTCGTGGAAGTAGTCTCCCATGCCCGAGGTATGGGAGAGCAGATGGCCTACCTCGATGCGGGGATCGAGTTCGGGCAGCCTGCCGCGAACGAAGGGCAGGGCCTTGTCGTCGAGGGCGAGGCGACCGGCCGCGACGAGGCGGCCCACCGCGAGCGATGTGAAAAGCTTGGATACCGATGCGACGCCAAATGAGGTGTCGATCCTGTTCTTGCGGCGGTATTGCCGGCTCGCCCAGCCGCGCGTGAGCGTCATGCGCTCTTCACCGCCGAGCCGGAGGCCGGCGACACCCGAGAATGAAGCGCTGCTCCTGATCCGCCCTTCGACGGCCCTGGCGAGTGCATGATAATCCGCGGCCATGCATCCCTCCTCGACGGGGCGCCCAGCGGCGTGCTAGGGGTGCCCCTCGCCGCGGATCATCCGCAGCGCGTGCTCCATGACCGGGCCGAGCACCTCCATGTACCGGCTCCCCGCTTTCACGGAACCGGGGAAGTTAACCACGAGGCAGGATCCTCGCATCCCGGCGTACCCGCGTGAGAGCATCGCGGCAGGGGTCTCGGTGTACGACTGAGCGCGCAGCGCCTCGGCAATACCCGGTGCCTCACGGTCGCAGAACCTGCGCGTGGCCTCGGGGGTGACGTCCCGCTGCGAAAGACCGGTGCCGCCCGTAGTGAAGATGAAGTCGGCGACTGCCTCCGCCTCCAGCGCGGCCAGGATCGCATCGGGCTCATCGGGCACCACCCGGCGCGAGACCGCGGCGTCCGGAAATCGGGCCAGCACCTGACGCTCTATCTCGGGACCCGAGAGGTCTTCGTATTCCCCCCGGGACGCGCGGTCAGAGATCGTGACGACAGCGACTCTCACGGCTGATCTCCCCTCCCTCGAGCACCCGGGCGAACACCCCGCGCCGCGGCATGACGCAGTCACCCACCGTCTGCCGGATGGCGCACCCCTGGTGGCACTCCTTGCCGATCTGCGTGATCTCGAGCAGCACCGGGCCGATGCGGAGGAGAGCGCCCACCGGCAGGCTCGAGAGGTCGATGCCGCGGGTAGTGAGGTTCTCGGCGAATATCCCGGGCGGGAGGTCCACGCCCCGGCCGCGCATGGTCTCGATGTCCTCGTCGGCGAGCAGCGACACCTGCCGGTGCCACTCCCCCGCGTGCGCGTCGCCCTCGATGCCGTGGCCTTCCCGCAGCAATGCCCGGTCCACGGGCGTCTTCGGCACGCCCACCGACGTCGAGATGTTTACGGAAAGGATCGAGAACTTGCGGCCCGCGGGATTCGCGGGATACACGGGGTTCGCGGCGTCGGCAGCGCTCACGGCGCGGCCGCCTTCGTCTTTTCCAGCAGCCGGATGTCCGTGATGCGCATGCCCTTGTCCACCGCCTTGCACATGTCGTAGAGCGTGAGCGCAGCCACCGAAACCGCGGTGAGCGCCTCCATCTCGATACCGGTGCTCTCCGTGCACACCGCGAACGCCTCGATGTCCACCCGGTCCTCGCCGAGCCGGAAGTCCACGCCGACCTGGTCGATGCGGATGTTGTGGCACAGGGGGACGAGGTCGGCCGTGCGTTTGGCCGCCGCGATGCCCGCGACCCGGGCCACCGCGAGCGCGTCGCCCTTCTCGAGCAGCTTGCCGCGGATGAGGCGCACAGTGTCCGGCTGCATGAGGATGCTGCCCGCGGCGCGCGCGGTGCGCCGGACCCGGGGCTTGGCCGACACGTCGACCATCGTCGCCCTGCCCTCCGCGTCCAGGTGGCTCAGGTCCATGGTCACCCCCCGATCTGCGGCATGGCCCGGGCCGTGCACGCGCCCCCATGCCGCGGCTTGGCGAGGATGGCCTCGCGCAGACTTTCCTCGAGCCGGGTGAAGTCCAGCCGGACCTCCTCGTCCGAGTGGAGGCACGCCTTCAGCATTCCGTCCGCGGTCAGGCGGATCCGGTTGCACCGTTCGCACGGGGGCGGCCGGTCGAACGCGACGTGATCCTCCTTGAGCTGCCCCAGCTCGAAGTGGTTGATCAGCTGCAGGCGCGCGCCCTGCGCAGCCGCGAACGCCCGCATCCGCTCGACCTCCCCAGCAGGGGTGTCGCCGAGCACGACCATGTTGATCTTCACGGGGAACCCCGTCTCGATCGCGGCCGTGAAACCGGCCAGCGCATCGTCGATGTTTCCGCCCCGGGTCAGATCACGGTAGCGCTCCGGATCCAGGGTGTCCAGCGAGATGTTGACGCTGTCCAGGCCAGCCTCGCGCAGCGGCCGGGCGAGGGTGCCGAGCAGCGTACCGTTCGTGGTCATAGCGAGGTGCCCGAGACCGTCGATCGCGGCGATCATGTGGACGAGCTCCACGATGCCGCGCTTCACCAGCGGCTCGCCGCCGGTCAGGCGCACCTTGGTGATGCCGAGTCCGACCGCTGCGCGCGCGGCATCGGCCATCTGCTCGAAGCTGAGGATATCCTCGTGCCGGAGGAGAGGCACGCCTTCGGGAGGCATGCAGTACCGACAGCGCAGGTTGCACTTGTCCGTGACCGAGATGCGGAGGTAGGTGATGTCCCGGCTAAAAGAGTCGCGCATCGATCTCCGTTCCCCGGGCGACTTCGGCGACGCCCTTCTCGACCCGGATCATCCCATCCGCGCCGCCGAAGGCGTTGAGGTGGGCCGAACCGTGGAACGACACCGGCATCACCACGCCCTGGCGCACCGTGACGGGGAGGAACTCCGTACGCTCCGTGCTCCTCCTCCGAACGGCTGCGCCGAGCGTCCCTCGAACGGTGCGCGGCGTCCAGTCGATGCCCATCCGCCGGTACAGGAAGGGCCGCACGAACACCTCGAAGATGACGAACGTGGAGACCGGGTTGCCCGGCAGGCCGAAGATCCACGTGCCGCCGCGGCGCGCGAAGAGGGTGGGTTTGCCCGGCTTCACGGCCACGCCGTGGAACAGGATGTCGGCTCCCAGCTCCTCGAGGCACCCGGGCACGAAGTCGAAGTCCCCCGCGGAGACGCCCCCGGTGAGCAGCAGCAGGCCGCACGCATCGAGCGCCGCGGAGATCGCGCGGGAGAGGGCAGCCGGCTCGTCGGCGACGGTACCGAACTCCCGGCAAGGGCAGCGCATGGCGGCGAGCTGTGCGGCGAGCTGAGGCCCGTTCGAGTTGTAGATCTGACCGGGGCCTAGCCGTTCGCCCGGGGTCCGGATCTCGGGGCCGGTGCAGAGAACGGCTGCCTGCGGCGGCACGGCGACAGGTACCTCTGCGAGGCCCGAGGCGGCCAGGATGCCGATATCTTGTGGAACGAGCACTTTCGGGCCGAGCAGGGCATCGCCCTGCGAGAGGTTGGATGCCCTGCGGATGACGTTGCTGCCCGGTTCGGGCCGCAGGAGACGGACCGTGCCGGCTCTCTCCTCGACGTATTCCTTCCGGATGACCCGGCCGGTGCCGGGCGGCAGCATGGCCCCGGTCATGATGCGGGCGCACTCGCCGCGCTGCATCGGGCGGCCCGGGCCGGCACCCGCGGCCACCGTGTCGAGGATCCGGAACTCCGGAGCGTCGTCGTCCGCGGCAACCGCGAAACCGTCCATGGCGGACTTGTCGAACGGCGGCGAGTCGATCGGGGACGTGACGGTGCGAGCGAGCACCCGGCCCAGCGCCTCGGCGAGCGGCACCGCGGCTTCTGCTGGGTCCCGGGGGGTGCGGGCGACAAGAGCAAGGGCCTCATCGAGATCGATCATCTCATCCATCCTAGTACAACCTCACCGCGGATGCCTTGAATGTCACCACAAAATCTCGGCCGACGGCGACGCCGATCTCCACGGCTGCCGACGGGGTGACGAGCGCCTTCAGGACGACGCCGCAGTCCACGCTCACCCGCAGAAGGCCGGCGAGCGGCTCGACCGCCGTCACCCTGCCCCGCAGCCGGTTCCTGGCGCTCGAGTCGAGCGGATCACGGGAGAGGATCAGCTCGTTCATGGGCAGCACCGCGACACGGAACTCCCCCTGACGCGCCGGGCAGAGGATCAGGGCGCCTGCAGCCTCCGATGCGCTGCCCGCGGCCGCCCCGTCCGCGCGGAACTGCGTGAACTGCTCGTCCGAGCGCTCGACCGCACCCTTCAGGATGTTCTCCTCCGGCTCGACGATCCTGCCCGACTCCAGGTGCAGGAGCGTGTCGCACAGCCGGTAGGCAGTCTCCATGGCGTGCGTGCTCATGACGACGGAGACGCCCGATTGGGCACGGTCGCGGACGACGCGCTCCACGACGGAGCGCGAGTCCGGATCCACGTTCGCCGTGGGCTCGTCGAGCAGCAGCACCTCGCTCTCGAGCGCGAGGGCACGCGCGAGGCACACGCGCTGCATCTCGCCGCCCGAGAGGGCCGTGGCCCGGCGGGGAGCGAACCCCGGCAGGCCCACCTGCTCGAGCGCTCCGGCCACCCGGTCGGCGATCTTCGCCCTCGCCACGCCTCGGATCCGCAGGCCGTAGCCCACGTTCTGCGCCACCGTGCCTCTGAACAGCAGCGGCAGCTGGTGAACCATGACCGACCGCGAGCGCACGGCGGCCCGGCCCTCCCCCGCGAGCGGGAGCCCCCGGAACAGGATGCTCCCTTCAACAGGGTCCAGCAGCCCGTTCAGGAGGCGCAGCAGCGTGGTCTTGCCCGAGCCGTTCTCCCCCACGAGCACGGTGACACCGCCCTCGGCGATGCGGAGGTCGTCGATCTCGAGCACCGGGTTTCCGTCGAAGGCCGCCCGCAGTCCGCACACTTCGAAGAGCAGCGGCGCAGCGACACGCCCCACAGCAGCTCCGACGGCTGCCCCGGCATCCTTCCTGCCTGCAGCGTCACTCATGCTTCACCACCAGGTGCAGGAGCGCGTTCACCCCGAGGGCGACGACCATGAGGATGATGCCCAGCGCGAGGCCGAGCTCGAAGTCGCCCTTCCCGGTCTCGAGCGCGATCGCGGTCGTTATTGTCCGGGTGTACCCGCGGATGTTGCCGCCGAGCATCATCGCGGCGCCGACCTCGCCTATGACCCTCCCGAACGCGGCGAGGCACGCGGCGAGCACCGGGCCGCGCGCTTCCCGCACGCTCATCCAGAGGATCTCGCGCCGGCCCGCCCCAAGGGTGGTGAGCACCTCGGGGAACAGGGGGTCGAGCCGGCTCAGGCTGCTCGCGGTCATCGAAAGCACGATCGGTAGCGCGAGGATCGCCTGGCCGATCACCACGGCCGGCGGGGTGAAAAGGATGCCCAGCGACCCGAGCGGCCCCGAGCGGGAGATGAGGGAGTACACGAGCAGGCCCACCACGACGGTCGGCAGCGCCATGAGGGTGTTCAGCACCGCGAGCAGCGGCCGGCGGAACCGGAACCGCTTCAGCGCGATGAGCACGCCGAGGGGGATGCCCGGCACGCAGGCGATCAGCGTGGAGGACAGTCCGAACCTCAGGGAGGTGCCGGTGATGAACCACACCTCCCGGTTGCCGGTGACGAGGAGCTCGAGCGCCTTCCCGAACGGTCCGGTCACGGGGCCTTTCAGCGGATCGCGTCGGGGAAGAACAGCTGCTCGCCCCCGAGCTTGTAGTCCCGGATGATCCGCTGCCCCTCGGCGGACGTGAGCCACGCTATGTACTGCATGGCTGCCAGATAGTTCGCCTTCGGCCACTTCTGGGGATTGACCGCGATCACCCCGTATGGGTTGAAGAGGAACTCGTCGCCGGCGTACAGCAGCTTCAGGCCCGGCAGCTTGTCCTTCATCGCGAGCCACGTGCCCCGGTCGGCGAGCGTGTAGGCCTTGAGGTCAGCGGACATCGTGAGCACCGCGCCCATGCCCTGGCCCACCTCCTTGTACCACTTCGCCGACGGCTTGCTACCGGCCTTCGCCCACACGTCGAGCTCCTTGACGTGCGTGCCCGACTGGTCGCCCCGGGACACGAACGTGGCCCCCGCCGCCGCAACGCGCGCGAAGGCTTCGGAAGCCGAGCCGGAAGCCGCGACCTTCGCGGGGTCCTCGGCCGGGCCGACGATCACGAAGTCGTTGTGCATCACGTCCCGGCGGTTCACGCCCCAGCCCGCCGCGACGAACAGGTCCTCGGCCTTGCGGTCGTGCACGAGCACGACGTCCACGTCGCCGTTCTGGCCGAGCGTGATGGCCTTGCCCGAGCCCACCGCGATGACGTCCACCGTGATGCCGGTGAGCTTCTCGAACGGTGGGTTCAGCACGGGGAGCAGCCCGCTGTCCTGTGTGCTGGTCGTGGTGGCGAGCTTCAGCCGCACCGTCTGGGCGGCGAGCGGCGCGAGCGCCGCGCACACGAGGAGCGCGATGGCACAGAGCTTTTTCATGGTGCACCTCCAAAACGAGTCGTTTTGAAGGCAAGAACAGGGTGGGACCCTCTCTCGCCTTTCCAAGTACGGGAGGCGTGCCCGTTTCCCGGCACACCCTCGCGCCCGGGCGCGCCCGAATACATCGGGAAGCGACCCGGCCGCTGCGGCAGCCCGCCATTTCAGGGCCGCGGTGTGCGGATCCTGATCACAGGCAAGGATGCTCGGCGATTGTCGCGGAGATGCTAAAGCCCCGGGCGGTGGGTGTCAACAGCCTCGCGGCGTCAGGATTTCTCTGCCGCCTTCACCACGATGCGGATCTCGCCTTCGGGGTCGACGCCGCGCAGCGATCCCACCAGGGCCACGATCGTGTTGGCCACGATGTTCTGGGAGAAGGCGTTGAGCTCGATGTTCCGGCCCCGGGATTCGACCTGGATCTGACGTTCCATGTTCACCTCTCCGTCGGAAAAGGGTACACTCGGACCGTTCATGGCGTCAAATCCTTCGTTCGTCACCATCGCCGGCCTGAAGAAGAGCGGCAAGACCACGGTCGCCGAAGCCCTCATCGGGGAGCTCGTGCGCCGGGGCCTCCGGGTCGCAAGCATCAAGTCGATGATGCACGGCGCGTTCCATTTAGAGCCGGAAGGCACAGACACCCGCCGCCACCTCGCTGCCGGAGCCGAGGTCGTGCTCACGTTTTCCGCGGAGGAGGACGCGGTGTTCGCCCGCCGGTCGTCCTCGGGCCCGCGGGATCGCCTGGAGAGCTGGCTTCCCCCCGGGGTCGACTGGGTCGTGTGTGAGGGGCAGCTCGCGGGCGTGCCGGCAGACCGCGTGATCCTGTGCCTGGAGCAGCCTCGCGACTTCGCCGAGGCGCTCGCCGTGCGGGGCCTGGAGGCGAGCGCCGTCATAGCGGCTTCGGGGGTCGCGGCCGGTGGAGCCGGACGGATGCCGTCCGAGCCCGATGGGGAGCCGCTGCGCCCGCAGCAGCTGCCCGTGCCGCTTCTCGACGCGCGCGACCCGCGCGATCTGGCGAGGCTCGCAGACCTCGTCCTCTCCGGGAGTCCCCGCGCTTCGCGCCGATG
>JAPLSM010000319.1 GCA_026398635.1 Spirochaetota bacterium
ATGCCATCTCGTTGATCCAGGTGTCGTCATCGGCCATGGCATCCCGCAGCACCGCGCGCTGGTAGAAGTGGATCATGTGCTGGAACTCGTGCGCGAGGGTCGAATACATCTCCTCGGGCCAGTAGTCGGTGTACTCCCACGAACCGCCTTCCGGCACCGCGTACATGACCGCGTCGATGGTGAACATGACCCGCTCGTTGGAGTAGTAGTCCAGGTAAGCGGGGTTGCTCCCCTTGACGAAGTTGTCCTTGGCCCAGAAGAAGCCGACGATGCCGCCGGTGGTTGAGTTGTCGTCCGAGATGTCGCAGAGGAAGATCGTGATCTCGTCGTCGGGCGGTATTAGGTCCGAGTACGGGTGGCTCCCCCACTCGGGTCCGAGCATGCCCGTGACCCAGTCGTAGATGTCGTTGAAGTCGCCGGTCTTGAGGAATTGGTCCGCTAGCGCGTCGACCATGCCCTGATCGACGGTCGTCGCCTTGGATCCATCCCAGCAATTGTTCGCAACCCAGATGTTGAGGGTGCGCGGGATTCCTGCCGAGATGTTCTTCGTGACGACCGCCCGACAGGTCGCGGGGACGCTGTTCAGCTCGTCGTTGTAGAAATTGCCCGTTTCCAGGTAATAATCGAACGACGGCGGCGGCGGCTCCCGCTCGAAGAGCCGCAGGGAGGGAGCAGGTCTTCCCCTGCCGCCGAACGGATTCTGGTTGAACGCTGTGATCCTTTCTGGGGTCGGCGCGCGGCCGGTCACGGGAAGGCTCGAAGCGACGCGCGCGGACGGAACCCCGCCATCTTGCACCCGACTTGCCACGCTTCCGTTCACCGTCAAGCTGCCCGATACATTTATCAGGGTCGGGTTCACGAAGGTGAGGTATACGTCCCGGGTCGCGTCTCCCAGGTCCAGGTTTACCGGGAACGTGCCTTCGCCCTGCAGGTGCTGGATGAAGTACGGGGCCGGCTCAGGATTTCCCGGCAGCGGGCCGCTGAAGGGCTTGCAACCGGCTGCGAGCAGCACAAGGGCAGCGACCGCGGTCGACCTGGCGAGCACTCTCTTCCTCATTGGACACCTCTCGGACGGAACTCCCATCCCGCCGTCAGTTCGATGGACACGGTATTGAGCGGCGCCTCGAGCCGCGGCGAAGCGATCGCGAACAGGCTCGCAAGTACCCGCAGGTCTGCGGTGATCGCCCCCGGGCCGATCGGGAAGGCGTACCCTGCGCCACCGATCACCCCGGCGCACCCGAGCACGCTCGCGAGCTCCCCTTCGGACCGCACGGCACCGTCGTTCCTTACCTCCCGGACCGAGACGGCCCCCCCGACGAAGATGCCGGCACCGAGCACGATCTCGCCGACCGGCATCCTGATCCGGGTCACGGCAAGCGCCGGCAGCGCCAGCTCGAGTCCGGTGACACCGACGAGCATGTCGTAGCCGTCGGAAGCGAGCATTGCGCCTCCCACCGGACCCAGGTCCGGTTCCAACCGGATGGAGAGGAAGTCGAAAATCGGAATCTCGATCCAGCCGCCCAGCCGCCACGAAACGTAGACCCGGTTGGTCACCTTTACCGCGCCGAAGCCATGCAGCTCGTCGCGGAGGCCGTCGACCCAGCCGCCGTAGAACAGGCTGCCTCCGGCGCCGGCCCGGGCGCCGCCCGTCAGATCCAGGCACGGGGCGGCTGTTGCGGCTGCGACAAGAAAGATGAGGGCGACTTTCAAGGATTTCACCGGCGCGTACCCCCCACCGGAAGTATATACTCCCCCCCAGCTTTCGTAAAACCGCCCGGCCGTGCTACCCTGCCCGTGGAGGGCCCGTGCCATGCAGGACACCGACATCGAAGGTCTCGAACCGAAGGAAGCGGCCGAATACGTGCTGGCCTTCGTCACCACGATGAAGAGGACGGAATCGGATATCGGCCGGACTGCCGAGGACGTCGCGAAGTGGACCCGCCGCGTTGCGCTCGCTACCGAGAAAGGCGAGGCGGAACTGGCCGGCCTGGCACAGGAGAAGCTGGCAGAGATCGAGGGGAAGAAAGCTACCCTCGAGACGGAGCTCGCGGACCTGCGACTCAAGGTCGGCACACTGAAGGAGAAGCTCCAGCGCCTCCGCAAGCGGTTCCAGAAGTCCGTCGACACCGACATGCTGCTGGCCGAGCTCGAGATGCTCGTGGGCAAGAAGGACGCCCTCGCGGACACGTTCAAGGCCGAGGAGGCCGGGGCGAAGGTCGAGGAGCTGAAAAAGAAGATGGCCGGCGGCACGGGTGGCGACCCCGCGGGCACGCCCGGCGGAGCCTGAGGGGCCACCGGCTCAGCGCAGTCCTGCTGCGCTCACGGTACCGTTCAGCGCAGCTTGTTCGCGATCTCCTGCCCGATGTCCTCGCCGAGCTTCGCGAGCGCCGCGCTGACCGCCGCGGCAGCGCTCGAGGCAACCGCGCTTCGCGTGCGGCTTACGGTCAGCAGCACCTCTGCGGTCTTCGCGTCCGCGACCTTCACGCTGCCGCTTACCTTCGCCACGAACATGCCGCTGTCCGCCTCGGTGCCTTCCACCCGGGCGGTTCCGTAGACGATCCGGCGCGTCGTCGCGCCCGCCTTCTTCGACGCTACCGCGATGACCTCCGCGTCCGTCGATCCCGACACGACAGCCGGGTCCAGGACGAGCGCTTTCACCCGGAACTTCGCCGCGTTCAAAGCCTTGAGGACGCCTCCCGGGAAATCTTGGCCCCCGAGCGGCGAGCCTGCGGCGTCGAGCGCGGCCACGGCAATCGCCGTCTCGATCTCACGGGCGAGCGAGTACGACTCGAGGCTAAACGTGACCCGTTTGCGGGCCGCGACATCCTCCAGACCGTCTACCATGCCCTGCTGGTCCTTCGTCAGCTTCCCGAATCCCTCCAGATACGGGGCGATGTC
>JAPLSM010000115.1 GCA_026398635.1 Spirochaetota bacterium
GGTGCAGGACCTGCACCGCGTCACGGAACCCGCCGATCACCGAAACGTACGTGTTCGCCCGGTTGGGGCACACCTCAACGCATTTGAGGCAGAGCGCATTGCAGCCGAGGCAGCGCGCAGACTCCGTGGCGCTGAGCGTCGCGTCCGACGTCCTGCCCGCGCGCCCGGCGCGGGCAGCCGGCACGAGCCGGTAGCGGGCAGCCCTCAGCTCGAGCGGGTCGGCGGGGGAGCCGAGGTCCGTCGTCAGGCCGGTCCACTGCGGGCTGCCTTCGCGCTCGACGATGGTCTGCACGGCCTTCCGGGCCGAGGCGATGGCTTTCACGATCGTTGAAGCACCGGTCGCCGCGTCGCCGAGCAGGAACACACCGGCGAGCGGGGTTTCCTGCGTCACCGGGTCCGCCAGCTGGGCGCTGCCGGCAATGCCGAGGGCCTCGAGGGCCTCGGGGTCCACCTCGGTCCCGGTCGCTGTGATCACCGCGTCCGCGGGGAAGGATTCGAGCTCGTCCGTCGGTACCGGCCGGGGCCTGCCGCTCGCATCGGATTCGCCCAGGCGCATGACCCGGCATGCGAGCGTGCCCGCGGCCCAGCGTTCGGGAGCGCGGAGGAAGTGGAAGGATACGCCCTCGGCCCGGGCATCCTCGAGCTCCTCGCGCGAGGCGGGCATCTCGCGTTCGGATCTCCGGTAGACGAGCCGAACCTCGCGGACGCCCCGGCAACGGCGTGCCGCCCGGGCTGCGTCCATCGCCGTGTCGCCGGCGCCGACGACGACCACGGACCGGCCGAGGACCGGCCGCTTCGGATCGGACCTGAACTCCCTGAGAAAGGCGAGCGCTTCGTGCGCGCCGTCAATGCCGATGCCCCGGTCCCGCTCCGCGCCGATCGCGGCCAGTATGTACCGGGCGCCGTCGGCGCGCAGCCCTTCGATGGTCGCGGTGCTGCCGAAGTGGAACCGCACGCCGAGGTCCTCGAGGAGCGACACGTCCTTCGCGATCGCGTCCACGGGCACCCGGAAAGCCGGGACCGCATGGCGCACCACGCCTCCCGGCTCCCGCTCGCGCTCGTAGACGTGGACCCCAAAGCCCTCCCGGGCGAGGAACGACGCAGCGGCGAGGCCGGCAGGGCCGGCGCCGATCACCGCGGCCTTCACGCCCCGCGCGGGTGCCCGGCGTTTCACGGCCGAACCTCCGGCGCGGAACGCCTCGCAGCCATTTTCGGCGGCCACGCGCTTCATGTCCCGGATGAGCACCGTGCCTTCCCAGTCCATACGGGTGCAGGTGCGCATGCACTGATGGTCGCAGAGATAGGCGGTGATGAAGGGCAGGGGGTTTGCCTCATGGATCAGCGCGAACGCGTCGCGGTACCGGCCCTCTCCCGCGAGCCGGATGTAGCCGGGCACGTCCTGGCCGATCGGGCAGGCCTCGATGCAGGGCGCGACGAAGCAGTCGAACAGGGGCAGGGGACCTTCGACGCGGACGGCATCCGTGCCCCGGTACTCCTTGCGGCACCGCGGGTCGTGGAGCGCCGCTTCGGCGGCACGGCGAATACTGGCGGGATCGGTGCGACCCCCGGCTCGGTCGGCTCTCCCCGCGTGCGCCTCCGCGATCTCCGCGAGCTGTCGGAGACGGCTGTACCCCCCCGGCTTCAGGAGTTCCGTGGCGAGGGTCACCGGCCGGATCCCGGCCTCGAGAACGCCCGCGATGTTCCAGGCGGCCGCTCCGCCGGAGAGCGACATCGGGAGCCTGCCGCTGAACTCCGCCGCGAGATCGGCAGCGAGGCTCATGGACAGCGGGTACAGGGCCCGGCCCGAGAGGTACATCTCCTTCCCGGGCAGCACGCCCCTCGTGTTTGCCGTAGCGAGCGTGTTCGTCAGCTTGACTCCGAAACGCCTGCCCGCGCGCCGCGCGGCCTCGAGCAGCCGGGTGAGCATGGGTACGGCGTCGGCGTACTGGAGGTCCTTCTCGAATCCGTGCCGATCGAGCTGCACGTACTCGAACCCGAGGCCGTCGAGGATGCCGCGCACCCGGTCGTGGCCGAGCAGCGTGGGGTTGAGCTTCACCAGGGTGTCGAGCTGCTTTTCCTCAAGTAGGTATCGGCAGATGGATTCGATCTCGCCCGGCGGGCAGCCGTGCATCGTGGACAGGGTGACGGTGGATGAGAGGCGCGGCGAAACGATGCCGGACACCTTGCGGAGGTGCTGCGAGGGCGACTCCCACGGCGTGCCGGCGAGCAGGCCGGGCAGGGCGGCGAGCTCGGCGGTCTCGCGCCGGTAGCGATCGAACAGCTCCTCAGCGGAGGAGTCGATGAGCCGGCCGATGAACCGGTCCATCTTCTCCCCGCGGATGCCCTCGAGGTCGTAGCCGATGCTCATGGTGAACTCGAACGACGGTGGCGACGGCGGGGCCCCCTCGAGCAGCGCCTCCGCGACGTGAAGGAGGAACCATGCCTTGAGATACTCGTCGTACGCGGCGTCGAGGCTTAGCTCGGTGGACCACTCGACGTTGTAGCCCTCGTCGGCCGCATCGATGCACGGCTTCTCGATCTCGAGGTTGTCGAGCTTCTGTACGGTCTTCAGCTCGATGGCCCGCGCGCCGCACAGGTACGCGCAGAGGATGTTCTGGGCAAGCTGGGTGTGCGGGCCGGCTGCCGGACCGAGCAGCGGTTCCCTCCGCCGGGGACTTGGACGAAAACAGTGCTCGGCCGGGATGTCGAAGATCGACCCTTTCGCCCGCAGCTCCGCGAACGCCCGCAGCACCAGCTCGCGGTAAGGGATCGGACGCATGACGCCGCTCATCGAGTGCCGATTCTACCCCGGGGTAGGCCGAAAAAAAAGCGCGCCCCCAGGGGCGCGCCTTTGGTTGCCGCAACCGATCGCAGCGGGCCGCGCCGATGCGCAGCGACCCCGTCCTACTTCCTGTCCGGCATCGAGATCATGCCGTCCCAGGTGTTGCTGACCTTCGCCTCCCGGGCCTCCTCCTCGGAGAACCAGTGCTGGGTGACGCTCTTCCACTCCGTGAAGAACCGGATGCCGTCCGTGCCCATGGTGTGCAGGTCGCCGAAGAACGAGTTCTTGTGGCCGGTGAACCCGAACATGCCCAGCGGGACCGGGATGCCCACGTTGATGCCGACCATGCCGCCGTGCGTGCGCTTGGCGAACTCGCGGGCGTAGTAGCCGGTCTGGGTGTAGATGACCGAGCCGTTGGCGAACTCGCTCGCGTTCATGAGGGCGAGGCCCTCCTCGAAGTTCTTCACGCGCTTCACGCACAGCACCGGGCCGAAGATCTCCCGGTCGCCCACGGTCATGCCGGGCTTCACGTGGTCGAACAGCGTGGGACCGAGGTAGAATCCCCGCTCGTACCCCTTCACCGTGACGTTCCGTCCGTCGAGCACGAGCTTCGCGCCCTCGTCGACGCCCTTCTGGATCCAGTTGACGATGCTCTGCCG
The DNA here is from genome assembly GCA_026398635.1 of Spirochaetota bacterium. Classification (GTDB taxonomy): domain Bacteria; phylum Spirochaetota; class Spirochaetia; order SZUA-6; family Fen-1364; genus JAPLSM01. The sequence continues at coordinate 3,442 of JAPLSM010000115.1, forward strand.
GTGCTCCGCGTTGATGACGGGGCCGAGCTGGCTCCCCTTCTCGTAGGCCGGGCCGACCTTCAGCTCCTTCATCATCTTCGCGAGCAGGGCGACGAGGTTGTCCGCGATGGCCTCCTCTACGACCACCGCGGGCAGGGCCATGCAGCGCTCGCCCGCGCAGCCGCAGGCTGAGGCCACGATGCCCCGGGCCGTGCGCTCGAGGGCCGCGTCGTGCACCACCAGGGCGTGGTTCTTCGCCTCGGTGAGGGCCTGCACCCGTTTGCCGTTGGCGGCCGCGGTGGCGTAGATGTGCCGGCCGATGGAGGTCGAACCGACGAAGGACACGCCCTTGATCGCGGGGTGGCGCAGCAGGATCTCCGCCTCGTTCCTCGAGCAGGTGACGAGGTTGATGACGCCCTTCGGCAGTCCCGCCTCCTCCCACAGCTCCATGATGCGCATGGCCGACTGGGGCACGAAGCTCGCGAGCTTCAGCACGAGGGTATTGCCCGTGGCGATGCAGATGGGCGCCATCCAGCCCATGGGCAGCATGGCCGGGAAGTTCCAAGGCACGATGCCCGCGAACACGCCCATCGGCTCCATGTACTGGGTGGTGTCGTAGCCGGAGGTGACGTTCATGCCGGCGGGACCCTTCATGAGGTGCGGGATGCCGCAGGCGAACTCGATCAGCTCGGTCACCTTGACCACGTCGCCCACCGCCTCGTCGAGCACCTTGCCGTTCTCCTTCGAGCACAGCACGGTGAGCTCGTCGAGTTGCTTGTCCATGAGCGCCTTCATGCGGAAGAGCACCTGTACGCGCCGGTTCGCCGGGGTGTCGGACCAGGCCGGGAATGCAGTCACAGCCGCATTGATGGCCTCTTCCACCTCGGCGGGGGTGCACTGGGGCGCCTGGGCGATGACCTCGCCCGTGGACGGGTCGTAGCAATCCATCCAC
>JAPLSM010000131.1 GCA_026398635.1 Spirochaetota bacterium
ACCCGCGCGCGCTACGCGCGGAGGAAGGCGGCGTGGGAGGAGGCCACCGCGCGCCTCGCGGGGTTGAACGACCTTCCTGCCGAGACCCTCGACGGAAAGCTCGTCACCCTCGAGGCCAACATCGAGGTTCCCGACGAGGTCGACGCGGTGCTCTCCCACGGCGCCGACGGCATAGGACTTTTCAGGAGCGAGTTTCTCTTCCTGCAGCCCGGCCGCTTCCCCTCGGAGGACGAGCAGGAGCGCGCCTACAGCGCCGTGCTGCGCGCCATGGGCGACCGCCCCGTCACGATCCGGACCCTGGACCTCGGGGGCGACAAGATCGCTGCCGGCTTCGCCCTCGCGGCGGAAGCCAACCCCATCCTCGGCTGGCGGGCCATCCGCTACTGCCTCGCCCGGCCCGAGGTGTTCCGCGCGCAGCTGCGGGCCCTCCTGCGCGCCTCGGTGCACGGGAACCTGCGCCTCATGTTCCCGCTCATCTCGGGAGCCGCCGAGCTCGAGCGGATCCGCGAGACCCTGGCGGAGGTGAAGGCCGGGCTCACGCGCGACGGCGTGCCGTTCCGAGGCGACGTTCCGGTCGGGATCATGATCGAGGTGCCCTCGGCGGCCCTCACCTCGGACCTGCTCGCGCCGAGGGTGGACTTCTTCTCGATCGGCACCAACGACCTGATCCAGTACACCCTCGCGGTCGACCGGGGCAACGAGCGCGTGGCCTACCTCTACGACCCTTTCCACCCCGCGGTGCTGCGCCTCGTACGCATGACCATCGCGAACGGCCACGCCCACGGCATCCCGGTCGCGCTGTGCGGCGAGATGGCCGGCGACCCGCTCGCCACGGTCGTACTGCTCGGCCTCGGCCTCGACACCTTCTCGATGGGCCCCCTCGGCATCCCCGCCATCAAGCGCATCGTGAGATCGGTGGGCGCGATGGAGGCTGAGGGCCTCGTGCGAACCCTGCTCACGCTCTCCTCGGGCGACGAGATCGCCGCCGCCGTGCGCCGGTGGAGCGGGACACGCCTTGAGCCCTCCGCGGACTGACCGTCTCGCACACGCGGCCGTACCCGGCCGCATGTGCAAGGTGGCCGTGCTCGGCCGGCCGAACGTGGGCAAGTCGACGCTTTTCAATGCGCTCATCGGCCGCCGGCAGGCCATCACCCACGGGACACCGGGGGTGACCAGGGACGCCGGGGAAGGGGAGTGGCGCCTGGCGAACCGGCGGGTCGTGCTGGTGGACACGGGGGGCTGGCAGGCCGGTGAGGACGGCATCGCGGCCGAGGTGGCGATGCGGAGCCTGCGCGAGGCGCGCGACGCCGACGCCGCCCTCCTCGTGCTCGATGCGCTCGAAACGACCGCGGAGGACGAGCGGTTCATGGAGGTGCTGCGGCCGCTTTCCGACCGGGTCGTGCTCGTGGTCAACAAGGTCGACACCGTAGACCGCGACCCCCTCGTCTGGAACCGCCTCGCCCACGGCTTCCCCTCGGTGGTCGGGGTCTCGGCCGTGCACCGGCGCAACCTCGACGCCCTCGCCGACACGGTTGAGGCCCTGCTCGATGAACGGCTGCCCACCGCACCGGGCACCGACCAGACCGGCGATGCCAGTGAGGGGGGCGCGCGCGGACGGGAGATCCGGGTCGCGATCCTCGGCCGGCCGAACACGGGCAAGTCGAGTCTCGCCAACCGGCTGATCGGACGGGCCCGGTCGATCGTCTCGGCCGAGCCGGGCACCACGCGCGACGTGGTGGTCGGCTCGTTCCAATGGCGTGGCACCAGTTTCCGTCTCCTCGACACCGCGGGATTGCGCCGGCGCACGCACGTCGACGGGGCGGTGGAGTACTACTCGGCCGCGCGCTCCCGGGAAGCCGTGCGCGAATGCGACCTCGTGTTCCTCGTGATCGACGCGGTCGAGGGCTTAAGCGACCAGGACAAGAAGATCGCCGCCCTCTCGGTGGCGGAGGGACGGGGTCTGTTCATCGTGCTCAACAAGTGGGACCTGGTCGGCCGCGGGGCCGGCCTCGCCTCCGAAGCCCGCGAGCGGATCCGCTTCCAGTTCCCCGTGCTCGCGTACGCGCCCGTGCTGACGGTCTCGGCGGCGACGGGCGCGGGTGTGGCGCGCCTGCTCTCGACGGCCGTGGAGGTGCACGCGCAGCTCACGCACCATGCGGGCACGGGCAGACTCAACCAGGCGCTGGCCGGATGGGTCGCCCACTACCGGCCGCCCGGGCGGGGGGCCAACTACCGGATCCGCTACCTCGTGCAGGTCTCGACGAACCCCGTGCGCTTCGCGGCCTTCGTCAACCGTCTCGCCGGATTCCCCACCTCCTACACGCAGTACCTCGAGAACTGCATCCGGCGCGACTTCGGCATGCCGAACGTGCCCATCTCGATCGAGCTGCGGCAGAGCCGGAGGTCGTCGCGGTGAAGACCGTCGGCATCGGGGAGGCTGCGCGCCTGCTCGGGGTCAGGCCCCACGTACTGCGCTACTGGGAGAGCGAGCTGCCCATGCTCGCCCCCCGAAAGGGACGCTCGGGCCGGCGGGAATACTCAGCGCAGGACCTCCAGCTGCTCCTGCGCCTCAAGCACCTGCTGTACGAGCGGCGCTACACCCTAGAGGGCGCCCGTCAGGAGCTGTGGGAGGAACTCGGTTCGCCGCACCCCGACCTCCGTGCGCGCCTGGATGCCGTCCGCTCGGACCTCGTCGAGGCGCTGATGCTCATCCAGGGGCGTTCGGGAGAACCCGTGGCCAAACACGACCCGCGTGACGTTTTCGAGGCGCTCGAACAGGGACACCTGTTCGCCCATTGGGATGCGCGCCCCCGCCAGATGCGCCGCCGGCTCGCCGAGGACCTCGCGGCCCTTGACCCCGGGCTCGTGGGGTCCCTGGTGGGGAGGCTCGCGGAAGGCCCCACCCGGCCCGCCCGCATCGAGCCGGTCGCCCACGTGAGCCTGCGCGAGATCGCCGCCGACCGGGAGGCCCGCGGAATCGGTGAAGAGCTCATTGCTTCCGGCCGCACCGCGTTCCTCACCGTGGCCGGCGGCCAGGGTTCGCGCCTCGGCTTCGACGGCCCCAAGGGTCTGTTCCCCGTCACCCCGATGCGCCGGCTCCCGCTCTTCGCGTTCTTCGCCGAGAAGCTCCTCGCTGCGCGCCGGCGTTACGGGGCCGCGATCCCCTGGCTGATCATGACGAGCCGCGGGAACCACGAGGATACCCGGAGCGCTTTCGAACGCGCGGACTGGTTCGGACTCGGCGCCGGCACGGTGCGATTCTTCACGCAGGGGATGCTGCCGGCCCTGTCGCCGGAGGGCCGGCTGCTGCTCGCCGCCGACGGCGGCCTGTTCTGGAGCCCCAATGGCCACGGCGGCGTGATCGAGGGTCTGCGCTCGTCGGGCCTCCTCGGCGAGCTTGCGGCCGCCGGCGTCGAGGAGCTGTTCCACTTCCAGGTGGACAACCCGCTCGTCACCGTGCCCGACCCGGTGTTCCTCGGTTTCCACCGCCGGGCAGGCTCCGACATCTCGTCGAAGGTCGTCGAGAAGTCGCACCGGGGGGAGAAGCTCGGCGCCATCTCGACGATCGACGGCCGGCCGGGGGTGATCGAGTACTCGGACCTGAGCGACGCACTGTCGAACGCCCGGGACGGGCAGGGCCGCCTGCTGTTCGCGCAGGGCTCGATCGCCATCCACGTGCTGCGGGCCGGTTTCCTCGCCCGGGAGGGGCTCAGCCTGCCCCTGCACCTCGTCCGCAAGCCCGTGCGGGCCCTCATTCCGAAGCCCGACGGCGCCGACACTGAGAACAGGGAGGCGGTCAAGTTCGAGATGTTCATCTTCGACGCGATCCCCCTGGCCGACCGGTCGCTGTTCTTCGAGGTCGACCGGGCGGAAGAGTTCGCGCCCCTCAAGAACCGGGAGGGCCCCGATTCGATCGAGACCTGCCTGCGCGGGCAGGTCGAGAAAGCCGCGCGCTGGCTCGAGACGTGCGGCATCGCGGTGCCCCGCGGTGACGACGGCCGGCCGCGCAGCCTCCTCGAGATCAGCCCGCTGTTCGCGCTCGACCGCGGGGAGCTCGCTGCGAAGCGCGGCGCGCTTCCGGACCGCATTGATGCCGACACCCTGCTCGCCTGATCCCGCCCCGCGCGCGTCCGCCCCGTCGCGGCGGACATCCGCCGCTCCACGCCGGGCAATGGCCCTCGCCCTGCTCGTCGCGGCCGCGGTTGCCGGGCAGTCCTCGCCGCGGGCGACCATACCCGACACCGCCGAGGCACGCCAGGCGCTGCGAGAGGTGATCTTCGCACCGATCGGCACGGCCGCTCGGGCGGCCGCCCGGACCGTGACCCAGCCGGCAGATGGCCGGCCGGTGCTTTTTCGAACCGAATCCTCGAACGGCGCGGTGTACCAGACGTTCACGCGCGGCGACCTCAGCCCCGCCCGGCTCGACACGGCAGGCACCTTCATCATCAAGCGAAGCAGCGCGGACGGCTCCTTCGTGCAGGCAAAGATCTTTCTCCAAGATGACCCCGGCTGCTTCGCGCGCATCATCCCCCTGGGGGAGCGCACCGCGCTCGAGATCACCCTGTTCGGCCGGACCTTCCAACGGGGGGTGATCCTCGCAGCCCGGTTCGAGAGTCTTCTCACCGCGCCGCTCGAGCGCATCATGCGGCTCGCCGAGCCCGCGGTCGACTGGGACCTCCTGCAGCCCGCGGAGCGCACGGACGCCGACGCGGCGGTCGAGCGGACGGCCGGCGCCATCCGCAGGGCTCTGCCCCGGCTCGGCGACGCCGAGGATGGCGCGATGGACGCCTCGGGCAGGATGGTGTTCATCCGGGACGGCTCGTCCCAGGGCGCGGCATCCGGCCTCAACTGCTCGGGTTTCGCCAAGTGGGTCGTCGACGGTTTCTTCCGTCCGCTCGCCGGCAGGCTCACCGACATCGCGACGCTGAAGGAGCGGGACCTCGGCATTCGGGGCAACCGGTGGACCGGTCCTCTCGAGGAGTCTCTCGACCCCTTCTTCGGCATTGACTGGTCCCGGCACCTCGCCCGCGAGCTCGCCCGGGCGCGCGGCGACGAGGCCCGCAGCGTCGAGGCCTGGGACGTGCGCGACGCCCCCGGGTTCGCGTACGTCGACGATGTGGGCTATGCGATCACCGATCTCCCCACGGTCCTTTTCCGGCTCGCGCGTGCGGCTCCCGGGCGCATCTACCTCGGCTCGATTAACCGTCCCGTGCCCGGCGTTCCCGAGCTGCGGCAGCACGACCACCTGGTCGTGCTCCTGCCGTACGCAGACGCCGGGCGGGTCTTCCGAGTCGCCGTGTTCGAGCGCTCCGCCGAGACGAGCACCGGTTCGCTCGCGAAGCGTTACCCCTCCGACTTCATCCACTTGGTGCGCTTCGACGTCCGGGGCGATTTCGAACCGCCGATCCCCCGGGGGTAAACACCGTGCTCCGCGGCTGACCGTTGCAGGCAGGAATAACGCAACGCCGTATACCGTCACAGCTCCAGCTCGAGACCCATTCCGAACCTTGAAGAAAGCTCCTTGGGGCGCTACCTTATCGTAAGTATGGTTTTGCTCCTGGTCTGCGCCCTGCTCGCGGTGCCTCTTCCTGCCCATGCGGCCCGTTCAGAGGCCGACCTGTTCGCCGAGGCGGAGAGCCGGTACCTCGGCGGCACCTATGCGCCTGCGCTCGAGGCCTACGACGGCTTCATAGCAGCCTATCCGCGCTCCAGCCTCGTCCCCGATGCGCACTACCGTCGTGCCGTCGCGCTGCTGCGCCTCGAGCGCTGGCAGGAGGCATCCGACGCGCTGCGCGAGGTGGAGACCCGGTGGCGGACGACCCGGTGGATCGACTACGTTCCCCTCTGGCAGGGCGTCGCGCTGTACCAACTCGGGTCGTGGTCCCTCGCGCTCGCGAGCCTCGACCGGTTCCTGGCAGGCACCCCCGATCCCGACTTGACGCCGCAGGCGCTTCTCCACCGGGGGCTCTGCCTCGTGTCGCTCAACGATCCGGTCGCAGCGGAGGTGGCGCTCGCGAAGCTGCTTGCCGACTGGCCGAAGGCTGCCAACCGCTCGTACGCGAAGGTGGCGCTCGGCACGCTGCTCGCCCGGCGCGGCTCGTGGGCCGAGCTCGCCGAGCTGACCGCGGGCGAACCGGCCGGCACCGATCCGTGGCGCGAACGGCTGCTGCTGCTCAGGTCCGAGGCGCTGTGGGCGACGGGACGACGGGACGAGGCGGCCGGCCTCGCGCGCGGGCTGGTCTCCTCGCGCGACGACGACATCGCGCTGCCGGCGTACCAGCGGCTGTTCGCGGCGGCGGAGATGGGCGGCGACCTCCCGCAAATGCAGTCCCTCACCCAGGCGGCCGAGGTGCGCTTTGCCTCCTCGCCTCCCGTCCTGGCCGAGCTCTGGACCCGGACCGGCGTGGCCAGCTACCGGCGGGGGAACCGGGAGCTCGCGGAGTACTTTCTCGCCCGGGTGTGGGGCCTGCGCGACCGCACGCCGGTCGACGAGATCGCCGTCCTCTACCTCGCCGAGGCGCTGCTCGACCGCGGCGACGCGGCCGGCGCGCGGGGGGTTCTCGAGACCTTCCTCGCCTCCGGACGGCCGGGCTCCGGTGCCGCGCTCATGAGCCTCGGCGATGCAGCGCTCGAGACGGGCGACTTCGCCGGCGCCGCGGCGCGGTATGCAGAGTTCCTCGAGGCGTGGCCGGCTTCCGAGCGCCGGGCGGAGGCCGGCTACCTGCTCGCCTACAGCCGGTACCGCCAGGGCCGGTACGCAGAGGCGGCCGAAGCGGTCGGCCGGTTCGCCGGTCAGCCGGGCCCCTTCGCCCGCGACCTCGGCCGCCTGCGGGTCGCGCTGCTTAAGCGGGAGGGCCGACTGGAGGAGGCGCTGGCCGAGACGGGTGCCCTGGTCGCCGGCGACGATCGTGATGCGAGGGCCCGGCTCGAGCGGATGAAGATCCTCTTCCAGCTCGGCAGGCTGGCCGACCTGCCCGCCGAGGCGGATGCGCTCTTCGTGAACGCGCCCGGCCTCGCCACCACGGACCCGTACGCCTTTCTGCTCGCCTCCTACCTGCGAGGCCTCGGCCAGGTGACCCGCAAGGAGTGGCAGGCGGCAGCGGCAAGCCTCGACGCCGTGAACGCCCAGGCTGCGGAACGCGCAGGCCTCGGGGTCATCGTCCCCTGGGCCCGGTACTACCTCGGCTGGGCAGCCGTGCGCGGGGGCAGCCTGAACCAGGCGGCTGCCGTGCTCGACGAGCTCGCCGCGAAGTGGCCGTCGCACGAGCTCGCGCAGCGCAGCCTGTTCCTCGCCGGCTGGGCGCAGTTCAGCCTCAAGGCGTGGGACGCGGCGGCGGACCGGTTCGCCCGGGCTTCGGCCGGTCCGGACCGCGAGCTCGTCTCCCGGTCGCAGTACCTGAGGGCAAAGAGCCTCCAGAACGCGGGCCGGCTCGCCGAGGCATCCACATCCTTCCGCGCGATGGCCGACGCCGAGCCGCGCACCGATCTCTCCGACGACGCGCTCTACGAGTACGCGTCCATCACCGATTCCCTCGGGTCGATGACCGTCGCCGCGGACGCGTTCGCGCGCCTTGCGAGCGAGTTCCCGGACAGCCCGTTCGCCGAGACCGCGCTCTTCGCCCGGGCGGAGGCGCTGCGGAAGGGCGGCAGGAATGGGGATGCCCAGACCGCGTACGCCCTGTACCGTCGCGCCTGGCCGAAGGGCACCCTCGTCGACGCCTCGCTGTACTGGGGCGGCGTGGCGGCCGTCGCGGGCGGCGAGCCGTTCGCGGCCGTTCTCGTGTGGGAGCAGCTGATCGCGGGGCACCCCGCGAGCCCCTTCAGGGCCTCGGCCATGCTGAAGACCGCCGAGGTCTACGCGGGCGCGCGCCAGCTCCCGAAGGCGCTCGAACTCTACGACCGCATCCGCGCGGAGTACCCCGAGGAGGCTCTCGAGGCGGGCGCGGGAATCCGGGCCGAGGAGCTTCGCGCCCAGATCGCCGGCGTGGGCGACCGGGAGGCCGAGCTGCTCGCACGCATCCGCGCGGCCACGGGCACGGCCCGCCGCGAGGCGCAGGTCGAGCTCGCCCGTCTCTATGTCCTGAGCGGCGAAAAGAAGGTCGAGGACGGCTACAAGCTCGCGCTGCAGGTGGCCTCCGAGAAGGACCCGCTGCCCGCTTCCCGGGCGCTCGCCGTTGCAGCCGAGTACTGGTACCGGAAGGGAGATCTCCTCGAGGCTGCCCGGAAGTTCCTCGAGGCTGCCGCCACCGGTGTCTCCGATGCCGAGCTCGCGGCCTCGTCGATCTACCGGGCCGCGGAGATGATGCGCCTGGCCGAGCGGCCCGAGGATGTACGGGAGCTCGTGCGCCGGCTCGAGGAGAAATTCCCCGCATCTCCCTGGACCGCCCGTGCCCGCAAGCTGGTGGGGGAGGCGGGGCAGTGAAACGGATCGCGATCCTGTACGTCGTCCTCGCCGCCTGCGCCGCCGGTGCACAGTCGCTTCCCGAGCCTTCGGGCCCGGGCGACCTCGTGCTGCCGACCATCGTGCTCGAGGTGGAAGATCTCAGCGAGGTGCGCATCGAAGCGCGCCTGCCTCCGGAGGAGGAGCTGCTGCCCCCCGACCGCCGGTTCCCGCTGCCGGAGCCCGGCGCGCTCGCGATCGGCGAACCCTCGCTCCCATCGGCCGCCGGGACAGTTGCCGGGCAGCCGGCCGGAGTCACCGGGGGTCCCCTCGCGACGCAGGCTGCCCTCGGGGTCGGCACCCTCCGAGGGGTATCCGCCGGCGTGAAGCTTTCGGCAACGGGAACCCCGGGACTGGAAGTCTCCTTCACGCACGAGTCCCTCGACGGGTTCGCGGGCAATCCTCCCGGCTCCGGATTCGACCTCCGCGAGGACCAGCTGTCCACGGCGATCGCGCTGCACCCCTGGGGCGCGGACCTGACGGTCGAAGGCAGCTGGCACGACCGGGCGCAGGGCCTGCAGGGCATCGGAGGCACCGGCGGTTACACGTCGCTCACCGTACGGTCGATCGGGGGCGGCGTATCCCTCTCGGGCAGGCCCGTTTCCTGGCTTACCCTCGCCGGCGGCCTCGAGGTGGCGAACGACGAGCTGGTCTTTGCCAAGAAGGCGACCCCGCTCCCCATCTCGGAGCTGGGCGTGGCGCCCTCGGTGTCCGCGACGGCGGCCTTCGGGCGCTGGACCATTGACCTGTCCGCCCGATACGAGTTTCACGCAGGTACGCTGATCCTGGACCCGTTCGTGAACGGCCACCGGTTCCGGACCGACCTCTCCGCGGGTGTGGAGCTCGCCCCCGGCTGGCTGCTCGAGGGCGCGGTCGGGTGGCATTGGACGGGCGAGGGAGTGTCGGCGGTTCCGTTCTTCCTCGGCCTGTCGGGCGCGCCGCTGTCATTTCTGACCTTCTCGCTGCGCGGCGGCTACCAGGCGGTGCCGGTGGATCTCGCCGACGTGCTCGCGGCCCACTCGTTGCTTTTACCCACCCAGACCATCGACTCCGAGGGTTGGTTCGGGACCCTCGACCTGACGCTCGGTGTC
>JAPLSM010000094.1 GCA_026398635.1 Spirochaetota bacterium
GCCCGGTCCTGCCGGTACTCGGCCCAGAACTCGCGGCCCCAATGGCGGAGGTTCTCGCCGATCATCGCGAGCCTCCCACCTTGATCCGCGGGTCGAGGAACCCGTAGATGAGGTCGAGCACCACGAGGCCGAGCATGTAGAGGCCGGTGGTGACCGACAGCAGGCCGAGGATGACGGGCACGTCGTTCTGCTGGACGGCGATCCAGTAGAGGTTGCCCATGCCCGGCCAGCTGAAGATGCCCTCGAGGATGATGCTGCCGAACACGGAGCTCAGCAGCGAGAGGAGGGCGATGGTGATGATCGGAGGAGCCGCGGTGCGCAGCGTGTGACCGAGGAGCACGCGGCGCTCGGGGATGCCCCGGGCCCGGGCCGCCATGATGTAGTCATCTTGGAGAACGCCGAGGACGATGTTGCGCGTGAGCAGCGCCGTGCCCCAGAACCCGATGGCGACCAGCGTGATGAGGGGCAGGGCCATGTGGTACAGCAGATCGATGAAGCCCAGGAAGCCGTAGCGCGGCGGGATGCTGGTCATGCCGCCCGAGGGGAAGATCGGCACGATGTACACGAGGAGCATGAGCAGCAGCATGCCCACCCACCACGAGGGCATGCCGTAGACGATCATGGTGCCGATGGAGGTGGAGCGGTCGAGCAGGCCGCCGGGCTTCTGCGCCTTCTTGAGGCCGAGCCAGATCGCGATGCCGATCTCGATCACGATCGCGGTGGTGAAGAGAATCGCCGACCGGGGCATGGCCTCGAGGATGATCTTCCACACCTCACGGTCTCCCTGCGAGCTCTTGATGATCGTGGAGTTGCCGAACCGGAAGGAGATGGTGTCGACGGTGCGCCAGAACACCCGGAGCATGAAGGGTTCGTCGAGGTGGTACCGGTGGATGAGGAACGTCTGGCGGTCGGCCCGCCACTGCTGTACCTGCTCCGAGGAGAAGTTGCGCAGGCGCGCGGCCTCGGCCTGCACCTGCTCCAGCACCTGGGTGCGCACGCTCTTCTCGGCCGTCGTGTTGAACATCAGCGACAGCAGGAAGATGATGATGAGGTAGTTGACGAGGGCGTTTAAGACCCTCTTGATCAGGTACCTGCGGTACATTGGGTGGTCCTGGAAAGGGACGGCTCCCCCCCGGGGGGGAGCCGTCTGGAATGTCGGATCAGAACACGACCAAGGAGGTCACCTCGACGGCGGGCGCCTCGTCCTTGAGATAGCTCTCGACCACGAGCGTGTAGCTTCCGGCCTTGAGCTTCGAGAGATCCGCGACGGGAACCTTGACCTGGAACAGACCGGCCTTCACGAACGTGCCGGGGTACGCCTTCTCGGTGCCGTCAGCCTGCACGAGGGTGGCGCGGAGCTTGGCGGTCGCGTCCGCGGACCTCGCGGTGCCGGCGGGGTAGTTGACGATGGAGACCGCGACGTCGATAAGGGCGTCCTTGGTCTTCGCGACCGTCGCGGGCACGGTCACACCGTCGATCCGTGCGTTCTGGCTCTTGAGCACCGTGGGCCAGTACGTGGACAGGTACGGGTAGGCCGCGTTGCGGAACGCGTCCAGCTCGACGAAGTTGGCGTTCGCGTCCACGTTGGCGATGAAGAAGGAGCCGTTGGAGATGTAGGCGTTCTTGTGCTCTTCGATGAACTTGATGGACGCCGTGTAATCCGCGATGGCCGAGTCGGCGCTCTTCCACTTCCTGATGGCGGCGGGGAGGTACTTCGCGGCGATGAACTCCTGCAGCTTCGCCTTGATGTCCTCGAGGCACTTCGGGCTCAGCACGTCGACCTCGACGAAGGCGGGGTCGGAGCTGAAGCTCCACGCGGTGCCCGACTTGCCGCCCTCGGCCACCATCTTCGCCAGGGCCTCAGCGATGTCCCACGAGACGCCGACCGGGTGGCCGGCGATATACGTGTTCACCCAGATCGCGCCCTGGGCCGCGATGCGGACCGGGCTGGCGTGGTTGATGTTGTAGTACGTGGTGATGGTGCCGTCGGAGTTCAGCACGATGCCCTTGAGGGTCTCCTGGAACGGTCGCGCCGAGCCCTCGTAGCTGGCGTCGTAGTACTTGTCCCCTTCGCCATCCTTGGTCATCCAGTCGACGACGAAGGACTGCGCGTACATGACGTCGGCGATGCCGATGGGCCGGCCGTTGTGCCACGCGCCCCACTTGTAGGTGTAGGTGGCCTTGCTGAACGCGGTCTTGCCCGCACCGACGGGCTTGAAGCTCTTCGACGCCGAGTCGTAGAGCACCGCGGTCGCGGGCACCGGGATCTGGCCGACGGGGTTTCCGGCATCGTCCTTGGCCAGCTTGGTCTGCACATTGGTCCACGTCACCCGCAGGGGGGTATCCAGCGCCGTGTTAGGAGCCTCGAAGGTTGCGGGGTCGTAGCACGGACTCGAGATGTGGAGGCTGTAGGTGTCGTTGAACCCGTCGACGCCGATGGGGTCCCAGGTCGACATGAACAGGGAGCCCTTGGCGGAGTACAGGGTCATCCTCAATACTTTTTCGCCGTTCTTCTCGGGCTTCACGTCCGCGGTCCTCAGCGACCATTCGTTGAGGCCGTCGCCCATACCATAGGCCATGCGGGAGAGGTAGCGGCTCTTGTTGGCGACCTGGTAGGACTTCGACTGGCAGAGGTAGATGCGCACCGACTCGGCCAGGCCGAGCTCCGTGGCCTTCAGCGCGGCGTCCCAGTACTCGTTCGCGGTGACGTACTGGCCGTTCTGCGCCTTCTTCGACAGGTCGTCGATCTCGGAGTTGTCGTAGTTCCAGAAGTCGGGGTTGTCGCCCCCAGGCATGTAGCCGCCCCACCGGGCGTACATCTGGCTGACGACATTGTCCCACCAGGCCCGGGTCGCCCCGGCGCTCCACGCCTCGGTGTACATGCTCAACTCCAACTTCGCGGGGTCGTCATTGTACGCGGCGTTGCTGCACTTGACCCGGTCGACTTCGACGCGCTCGACCTTGAGGCCGGCCTTCTGGAGCTGGTCGGCGATGTAGCGGCCCTCCTTCAGGCGCATGTTGGGGTCGTCGACCCGGATGTAGAACCGGAGGGTGACGGGCTCGCCGTTGAACTCCCAGAACTCCTTGCCCTTCACCAGCTTGCCCTTCAGAGCGGTGAGCTCCGCGGCCTCGGCGATGGCGTTGGTGATGTCCTGGATCGCTTTCTTCTCGTTGCCGGCCACAGTGAAGCCGAACTTCGAGGCGATGAGGTTGTACCGGTAGGTGCCGGGCTGGCCGGGGCTCGCCATGGTGAACATCGGCTGGCCGTTGCCGCCGAGGATCTCGTCGACGATCTGCTTCCGGCTGATCAGGAAGTTCAACGCGAACCGCACCTCCGTGATGGCGAAGGGGTTGAAGACGGTTTTCTCGCCGACCTTCCAGGTGTACGGCGCCTTGTTGGGGATGGGGTTCAAGAGCAGGGAATAGGTCAGCGCCGGCACCGTGTAGGCTTCGAGCTTGACCTTGGTGTCGGCCGGGAGCGCGCTGTAGGTGGGACCCGTCACGTACTCGTAGAATACGTCGGTCTTCCCTTCAGCAGCGTCCTTCAGACCAATCTCCTGGGACATCCGGACGTCGATGTACACCTTGTCGACGATGGGACCCCTCTTGGCCGTCTGGGCGGAGACCAGCACGGTGGCCGCCACGACCAAGATGAAGATGAAAATGATTCTCTTCATCCGAGCGTTCTCCTTTCGATTCTGAGAGGATTCGTGTGCCATCTTTCTACCATGGTGGGATGCCCGTATGCAAGCCAAAACCATTTTGGCGTCGGGCAGGCCGTGAACGGTGTGGACCGGAACCGGGGTACGGGCTGGGAAGGCTCCGGAGGCGGGCGCTTTAGGTTTGCCTGGCGTCTTTGCCGAACAGGGCGAACCAGGCCGTGCCGAGAACCCCGCACCCGGCAGCCACCAAGAAGTTCGCTGCCGGCGAAACGTTCCATAGGAAGGCGCTCGAGAGAGCGGCGATCGAGACGATCACATCCCGGACGAGGTAGTACGCTCCGAACGTGAGCGCCTTCGCGTCCTCGGGTGCCAGGTCCATGATGAGCGCCTTGCGGGTCGGCTCGCCGAATTCCTTGAGGCCCCTGATGACGAAGGCGAGAGCCAGCATCCCGAAAGTGCGGGACCCGAGAAGAACCAGCGGGAACAGGGTGAAGAAGCCGAAGGTGATCAGCACGAACGGCTTCTTCGTCGACCGGTCCGCGAGGTACGCGACGGGCACATAGACGAGCATCGCGGTCACCATTTCGATGGTGGTCAGGATGCCGAAGCGCAGAGCCGATTGGCCGTTCACGTCCACCACCCACAGCACGACAAACGCGTAAGGAATCTGCTCGGCGAACCGGATCAGGATGTCCGACACCAGGAGGTTGCGCAGGGGAGGGGAGATGAACCGGAGGCTGGCGAACAGGCTCCCGGACTGCGCCCGCCTGCGGGTCGGCTCGTCCTTCATGAACCGCAGCACGAAGAGGATGGCCGCCGCGCCCAGGGCGAAGGCCGCGATGAAGGCCGCCCGGATGCCAGCCACCCGTCCCAGCACGCCGATGAGCGCCCCGCCGATGACCGGGCCGAGCGCCATGGGAATCCGTCGCACGAAGGAGTGCACGGTGACGCCCTTGGTTCGCTTCGCCTTTGGCACCGCCTTCGAGACCATGCTCATGACCGCGGGCAGGGTGATGGCGGTCCAGGAAATGAAGAAAAGTGCTCCGACGAACACCGCCCACCACGCGGACACGAGGATGACGAGCAGATAGCCGAGCATGGCCACCAGCGTGAAGAGGATCAGCGCCCGCTTGTAGCCGAGCCGGTCGGACAGCCAGCCACCGGGGAACGAGTAGAGCGCGGACAGCAGGTTGTCCATCGCGTTGAGCGAGCCTACCGCGATGGTGCTGCCGCCGAGGGCCAGAAGGTAGAGGGGGAGGAAGCGCTCGGCCATCTTCTCGCCCAGGCCGAGGAACACTACGAGCACGATCATGGCGATCATGCTCGCGTTGAGGCCGAGGAAGGCCCCGCCCCGCCGCATGAGCTCGCGGAGGAGGTCCGCGGGCCTCGTCCTGCTATCCATGCGGCGCAGTATCGCCCGCGCGGGCCTGCCGGGCAAGGGCCGGGCGGTTCAGCCGTCCCGCGCCTTCGACCTCAGCCGGTGTTCCACGGCGAGCAGCGCCGGCAGGAGCACCAGGTTGCCCGCCGCGGTGACCGTGAGGGAGAACACGACGAGCAGGCCGAAGTAGACGACGGGCCGGAACGCCGCGGTCGCGAGCACGAGGAGCCCGGCCGCGATGGAGGCGGTGGAGAGGATGACCGGCCGGCCCATCACCTGCAGCGTGGCGGCGATGGCTCCCGCGAAGTCCCCGGGCCGCAGCCGCAGCTGGCGCCGGTATTCGATGACGAGGTAGATGGCGCTGTCGATGCCCACGCCGATCGTGATGTTCGCCACCATGATGGTCGTCATGTCCAGCGGGATGTGCGCGAAGCCCATGAAGGCGAAGTTCAGCATGAGGCCGCAGGCGAGGGGGAGCACCGCGAAGAGGCCGCGCAGGAGCGAACGGAACGTGAGCGCCGAGATGCAGAAGATGATGCCCATCGAGATCGCCATGCTGATGATGAGGAACCGGCGCAGCGAATCCGCGAGGCTGAGGTTGCGCAGGAGCTCTCCCCAGACCACGGGGCGGGCCTCTCCTACGGGGTGCTCGGCCACGGCGCGCTCGAACCGGGCGATGAAGCTGCGGAACCGCTGCTCGTCCATGAAATGCCCGGTGTCGCTGTTGTAGATCCGGAAGGTGAGGGTGAGCCGGCCGAGTCCCGCGTCGGAAAGGTTCCCGAGCAGCGGTATGCCCTCGGGGCCGCCCGCGGCGGCTGCCACAAGGCGGGAAAACAGCAGCACCACGCTGCGGGAGGCCGGCAGGCCCTCGGTGCCGTCAAGGGCGTAGCGCGCGTCCGCGATGAACGACGGCAGCGACAGGGAGTAGCAGACGTCGGGGTCGGCGCGCACCGCTGCTTCGAGCTCCGAGACCGCCCGCAGCACGCCGGGGTCCAGGAAGTATGCCCGGGTCCCCTCGGGCGCCTCGAGGGTGACGTGCATCTCGTCGAACCCTCCGATCTCCCCGGTCAGGACGTACATGTCCCTGATGACGGGGTCGCGGGGCGGGAAGTAGGTGGCCGGGTCGGTGTTGAACTCGATCATGCCGAGACCCACCGCGAAGGTGGCCGCCGCGACGGGCAGGAAGGCGAGGACGGCCCACGGCCGGCGCGTCACGAGCGCAGAAGTCCTGGTCATCAGGCGCGACAGCGGCCCCTCGAGCAGGTTCCGGGTCCTGTCCTCGGTGGGCCGGGGGAACAGCGTGAGCAGCGCGGGCAGGAAAAAGAGGGCAAGCAGCCCGCAGGCGGCCGAGCCGAAGCTCGCCACGATCGCGAACTCCTGGGTCTGCCGGATGTCGGTCACGCAGAGGCTGAGGAAACCGACCATGGTGGTGACGAAGGCCATGAGGATCGGCCGAGCCACCTTGGCGACCGCCGCGTCGATCCACGCGTGGCCGGCTGCGGGCACGGTCTCGCGGCCCATGCGGTAGTACTCGTTCATCACGTAGATCGCGTACTCATTGCCGAAGATCAGGATCAGCGGAGGCGCAACGATGCTGACCAGGGTGAGCTTCAGGCCGAGGAGACCCATGAGCCCGACGGACCAGAGCGTTCCCAGGAGCACCACCACGAGGGGCAGGAACACGCCGCGCGCCGCACGGAACCCGAGCCAGTAGAAAGCGAGGATCACCGCTGCCGCGAGCGCGAGCAGGCGGACGGCGTCGCGCCCGAGGTAGAGCCGCGTGCGCTCCGCGAAGGCCACGGTTCCGGTGACGTGGGTTGTGACCCCCTCGAGGTCGATGCCGTCCATGGCGCGGCGGACCTCGGCGAGCAGGGGGGTGGGATCCCGTTTCGCCTCGACCTGCACGAAGCAAGCGAGCAGCCCTCCGTCGGGCGACACCACGAGGTTCCGGGCGTACCGCGTGGCCGAAAGCCGCGCCTCGAACGCGGCGAGGCCGGCCTCGTCCCGGGGGGCCTTCCGTCCCTCGGAGAGCGGCACGACCTGGAGCCGGCCGTCGGCAGCACGCTGGAAGGTGGGCAGGCTGAAAGGGGAGATGACCGCGGTCACACCGGGCATCACGGCGATGGCGTCGATGGCGTCGGAGAAGGCGCCGAGCGCGTCGAGCCGCAGCAGGTCGGGACCCCGGATGGCGATCACGAGCACGTCCGTCTCCGCGACCTTCCCGCCGTAGTGCTCGACGAGACGGGTGACCTCCGCGTCCTTCGGCAGGAGGCCCGAGAGGTCCGTGTCGATCTCGAGCCGCGTGGCGAAGAACGCGCAGAGCACGGTGACCGCGCCGGTCGCTGCGATGAGTGGCCACGGGTGGCGGGTCGCGAAGGACAGGAGGCGCCGCACGACGGAGCTGAAAGCGCTGTTCATGGGGACCGGCAGGAGAATAGGGAGACGCCGGACCCCTGTCAACCGCGTCGGGCAGACCCAAATCCTTGCATCGCGCGGCGCTTCGCCTGTATAGTCACCGGTCATGGAGCGCATGAAACGGACCGCCACCTGCGGCGAACTGCGGGCCGCCAACGCGGGTCGGCGCGTGACCCTCAACGGATGGGTGCACCGGCACCGGGACCACGGCGGGGTGCGGTTCATCGACGTACGCGACCGCTACGGGCTCACGCAGGTCGTGGTGGATGCCGACGCGCCGGAGGCGCTGCGCTCCCTCGCGCAGGACCTCAAGTTCGAGTACTGCATCGCGGTCGAGGGCGAGGTCCGGCCCCGTCCGCCCGCCATGGCGAACCCCCGGATGCCCACCGGCGAGGTGGAGGTACGCGCCTCGTCGATCGAGGTGCTCAGCCGGTGCGAAACGCTGCCGTTCATGGTTGACGAGCGGGCGGACGCGAAGGAGGACAGCCGCCTGCGATGGCGGTACCTCGACCTGAGGACCTTCTCGATGCAGCGCAAGATCGAGCTCCGGCACAAGGCCGCCTGGGCCACCCGCGAGTACCTCGTGGGCCGGGGTTTCTACGAGATCGAAACGCCGCTGTTCATCCGCTCCACCCCCGAGGGGGCCCGGGACTTCCTCGTGCCCTCGCGGGTGAACCCCGGGAAGTTCTACGCCCTGCCCCAGTCGCCGCAGCTCTTCAAGCAGATCCTGATGGTCTCGGGGTTCGACCGGTACTTCCAGATCGCGAAGTGCTTCCGCGACGAGGACGCGCGCGGCGACCGGCAGCCCGAGTTCTCGCAGATCGACATCGAGATGAGCTTCGTGTCGCGCGAGGACGTCTTCGAGCTGGTCGAGGGCCTGTTCGCGCACATCTTCTCGAGCTGCCTGGCGAAGGACATCGCCGTCCCGTTCCAGCGCCTCGCCTTCGACGAGGCCATGGACCGGTACGGGTCCGACAAGCCCGACCTCAGGTTCGGAGTCGAGCTCCAGGACTTCACACCGTTCGTCGCGGGCGGTGGCTTCGATGCGTTCAAGAAGGTGGTCGCGGGCGGTGGCACGGTGAAGGCCCTGGTGGCCCCCGGCTGCGGGGAGTACTCGCGCAAGCGCATCGGCGAGCTGGAGGAGACGGCGAAGGTCTACGGCGCCGCGGGTCTCGCCTCGATGAAGGTGACGGAGGCGGGACTCGACGGCGGGATCTCGAAGTTCTACGCGAGCCAGGCTACTGCCATCGTGCATGCGCTGGGCGCGAAGTCGGGCGACCTCGTGCTCCTGGTCGGCGCCGAGCGCCGGATCGCCTGCACGTCGCTCGGCGCGGTGCGCTCCCAGCTCGGGAGGGACCTCGGCCTGGCAAAGGCTGACGAGTTCCGGTTCTGCTGGATCATTGACTTCCCCCTCTTCGAGTGGAACGCCGAGCAGAAGAAGTGGGACCCCTCACACCACATGTTCACCATGCCGCAGGAGCGGTTCCTGGCGGACTTCGAGAGCCGGCCGGGCGAGGTGAAGGGCGATCTCTACGACCTCGTCTGCAATGGCGTGGAGCTCGCCTCCGGCTCCATCCGGATCCACGACAGCGAACTGCAGCGCCGAATCTTCCGGTTCCTCGGCATGTCCGACGCCGAGGCGGAGCGCCGGTTCGGCTTCCTGCTCGAGGCGTTCAAATACGGGCCGCCGCCGCACGGCGGCATCGCCCCGGGCTTCGACCGGCTGGTGACGCTGATGGCGGGCGAGACAACCATACGCGAGGTGATCGCCTTCCCGAAGAACACCGCGGGGGTCTCGCCGATGGACGACTCGCCGTCCGAGGTCGACGCGAAGCAGCTCGAAGACCTGCACCTGCGGATCGTGAAGGAAGGACCGTGACCGTCCGGGAACATCGCGGTGATGACAGAGGAGCTGCAGAACCAATGAAAACCATGACGAAGCGGAAGGCCGGGGCTTCGCGGAAAGCCCCCGTGCGGAAGACGGGCGTCGCTGCCCGGAAGAGGGGAGCCGCGGTGCGAGGCCGGGGAAAACTGTCCGCCGCCCCGAAACCGGCCGCCCGGCCGGCCAGACCGAAGATCCGGGGCAGGACGGTGGTCGTCTACTACAGCCGATTCGGCGCCACGGCGACGGTGGCCCAGGCGCTCGCCAGGGAGCTCGCCTCGGAGTCGAGGGAGATCCGCGCGCGGCGGCGCCTGTCCTGGCTCGCCATGGGGTTCGGCTCGGTGTGCAACATCCGCTACCGGATCGAGCCGATGGACTTCGACTTCACGCACTTCGGTCTCGTGGTGCTGTGCTCGCCGATCTGGGCGTCGAAGCCGGCCTGCCACCTGATGACCTTCCTCGACTCGGCACGCCTGCAGGGCACCCGGTCGGCGCTGGTTTTCACCACCAGTGGCGGCGAGGTGGAACGCACGGTGGACGCCATGAAGGCCATCCTGGAACAGCGCGGGTCGCAGGTGATCGCCAGCGAGTCCATCGTCACTCGCAAGGTGCCCGAGGACATCCTGCGCGCGAGGGCTCGGGAGTTCGCCCTCGAACTGAAGAAGAAGTACTAGTGCCGCCGCTCGTCGCCGTCACGCAGCTCGGCTTCCTCTGCGACGCGCGCAAGCGCGTCGTCGTGGACGCCGCGGCGTTTCCCGGCGGGGCGCCGGATGCGTTCGATGTCCAGGACCTCGCCCTGGTCGACGCCGAGGCGTTCGGCGAGTGGGAGAACTGGAAAGTCGTGCACCGCGGCCGGTTTACCGTCCACCGGGGACCGATGGGCGACCACCTCGTCGGCGACCTTACGGCGCTGCGGCGTCCGGGCTGCTACCGGATCATGCTCCCGGAGGCCGCGGGGTGGTCGCACCCCTTCGTGGTTTCCGACGGGGCCTTTTCGCGCCTTCCCTCGCTGTTCCTCGACTTCGTGCACGCGCAGCGCTGCGGCGCCTTCGAGGACGGCCTCCGCGGTCCCTGCCATCTCGACGACGGTGTGCGGTCGGATACCGGGGAGGCGGTGGACGTCTCGGGCGGCTGGCACGACGCGGGCGACCTGCGCAAGTGGATGACCACCACGCCGCTGCCCGTGCTCGGCTTCTTCGCGCTCGGCGACCGGATGGGCTTCGCGCGCAACCATTGGCGCGAGAAGCACTTCGAGGACGATGCTCTGAGCGAGGCCGCGTGGGGCGTACGGTGGGTGCTCAAGATGCAGGACCCGGCCACCGGCCTGTTCTGGGAGGACGTGGGCGGCGGCGGGGAGGCCCGAGCCGTGCCGGGAACGCGCTGGTGGGTGGACAACCACTCCGGCTGCGTGGCCGACAACGCGGGCAACGTGTTCACGGACAACCGGAAGGCGAGCGGCGACGAGCGGTCGGTGCGCGTGCAGTACAACCCGATTGCGCAGTACGTGGCCACCGCGCTGCTCGCCGACGCGGCCGACCGGTTCCACCCCGCCGCCCCGGCGCTGGCGCGCCAGTCCCGCGACTCTGCCCTCCTGTGCTGGAAAACGATGCGGGAGCGGACCGGGGACGCCTTCCACCGCTGGACCTCCGTGCAGTCCTGGCGCCTGCTCGCGGCGCTCCGCCTGCACTCCATGGGAGTCGTCGCCGAGGCGGAGGTGACCGGCCTCGTTTCCGGGCTGCTCGGTCTGCAGGCCGAACGCGGTTTCTTCTGGATGGACGCGGACCGGCGCGACCCCTACCGGGGCATCATCAACGCGGCACAGCCCGCCATCGGCCTGTGCT
>JAPLSM010000405.1 GCA_026398635.1 Spirochaetota bacterium
TCGTGGCCGAGGCCAAGCGGCAGCTGTACGGCCGGTGCGGCATCGACCTGCTCGCCGGACCCACCGAGATCCTCGTGATCGCGGACGACGACGCCGACCCGGCGCTCGTGGCCTGCGACTTGCTCGGCCAGGCCGAGCACGACCCCAACAGCGGCGTCTGCCTGGTCTGCCTCTCCGAAGAGTTCGCCCGGCGCGCGGTCGCCGAGGTCGATCGGCAGCTTGCCGTGCTCCCCACCCGGGACGTGGCCTCGCAGTCGTGGCGTGACAACGGGATCGTGATGGTGGCCGACGACTCCGCGGAGGCGGTGCGCCTCTCGGACGACTACGCGCCCGAGCACCTCGAGCTGCACGTGCGCGACACGGCCTTCTACGAGTCGCGCCTCGCGAACTACGGCTCGCTGTTCGTCGGCGAGGAGACCACGGTCGCCTACGGCGACAAGGCCATCGGCACCAACCACATCCTGCCCACGAGCCGGGCCGCCCGCTACACCGGCGGCGTCTGGGTGGGAAAGTTCCTCAAAACCTGCACGTACCAGCGCATGAGCCCGGCGGCGAGCCGGGAGGTGGGCGAGGTCACGGAACGGCAGTGCGTGCGCGAGCGCATGCTCGCGCACGGCATCACGGCGCACGCCCGCGTCGAGCGCTACCGGGACTAAGCGATGATCCCCATCGGCGACGACAACACCGACCGCCGGTCGCGCCCGGTGATCACCTGGGCGATCATCGCCCTCAACGTGCTCGTGTTCGTCCTGTTCCAGGGGTGCGGCAGCAACGACCGGTTCACCTACGCCTGGTCGACGGTGCCCGAGGAGATCCTCACGGGGAAGGACCTCGTGACGGCCGACCAGACCGTGACCGATCCCTCGAGCGGCCAGCGGTACCTCGAACCGGGCCTCGGTGTGACCCCGATCTCCGTGTACCTCACGCTGCTCGTCAGCATGTTCATGCATGGCAGCTTCGCGCACATCGCCGGCAACATGCTCTACCTGTTCATCTTCGGTGACAACGTGGAGGATCGCATCGGCAGGGTGCGATTCCTGCTGTTCTACCTCTTCTGCGGCGTCGTCGCCTCGCTCGCGCAGGTCTTCGTCACGAAGTGGACAGGTCAGGACCCTTCGGTGCCGAGCCTCGGGGCATCGGGCGCGATCTCGGGCGTGCTCGGCGCGTACCTGCTGCTCTTCCCGAGGAAGAGGGTGCGCGTGATCGCCCTCAGCCTGCTCATACCGGTGCCGGCTTGGGTGGCCGTCGGGATCTGGTTCGTCTTCCAGCTCATCAACGGCCTCGGCTACCTCGGCGGCAGCACCGGGGGCGGAGTCGCCTACGCGGCCCACGTCGGCGGCTTCGTCGCGGGCATCGCCACGATCAAGCTGTGGGACCGGCCGGGCCGGGCTCCGCAGCGGTACGCGCGTTAGGAGGCCGGCCGTGGACGTGCGAATCGTCGGGGTGGCGGGTGGCTCGGGATCGGGCAAGACCACCATCGTCTCGCGGATGACGGAGATCGCGCGGGACTACGCCCTGGTGGCGCAGGACAACTACTACAAGTCCGCCGAGTACATCACCAACCTCACGATCACGGGCTTCAACTTCGACCATCCGGACGCCTTCGACAGCGAACTGCTCTGCGAGCACCTGCGCGAGCTGAAATCGGGCAGGCCGATCCGCATGCCGCAGTACGACTTCGTGCGCCACCGGCGCCGTGAAGAAACCGTGGTCGTGGAGCCCCGGAGGCTCGTGATCCTCGAGGGCATCATGATCTTCGTCGACCGGAAAGTCCGCGACCTCATAGACCTGAAGCTGTACGTGGACACGCCCGACGACATCCGGTTCATCCGGCGCCTGCGCCGC
>JAPLSM010000331.1 GCA_026398635.1 Spirochaetota bacterium
GACCGTCAGGGCCATTCTCATATGACTACTGTTCATTCGCCCGTAGTAGGAGTGTATCGCGTCAGTTCGGGACATAACCGAAAAATGTCGAAGTAGAGTTCCCCCAATTTCGTGGCATATCTCGTTCTCCTTCCTCGATTCAGACATGTCCACAAAATCGGGACAACTCAATTGTAGCGTGCCCGGCGTGTTTGGCGTAGGATGAGCTGAGGCCAAGGCAATCGTCCTAACAGGTGTGTATTCAGGATTGAGCCTGATGCCCGCTGCCGTGACGATAGAGCAGAGTTCGCCAGATGCAAGCGACGTAGGGAAGTTTAAGGTTAATGGCAAGACCGCGAGAGTCGTCCAGCACTTCAGCGGCTGTCACGTGCCCATCAACCTGAGATGGTTTGAAGGGTCATACGGTGAGCCCCAGATTCAGGGAAGTTAACCGAGTTCCTTCGCGTACCGCGAATCATACTCTGCCGCGAATCGCCTGAAATGGTTCCGAAACACACGTTGGAGGGTGTTGACCCCTCGTTGAACATGGTTGGCCCGATTTGAGGGAGCAGAGACGGCAGTGGCAAGCACCTTCCAAGAGAACGATAGCAGACGCCATCATGCTTTCCAGGCTCCCCGTGTCAGGACAGGGGCGCGAGCAACATCAAGGCGCTCAACGCCGTTCTCGCGAAGGGCGCGATCACGCCGGCCTGACCGCGGGGGCCGCCATGCTCACGGGGCGGCGCTGCAATGCACGGGCGGCCGCCGTCCCGCCCACGGCCTGGCCTTCTCCAGCTGCGCGGCGAGGCGGAAGAGCCTCGCCTCGGCGCCGAAGGGCGCAGCGAACTGCACCCCGATGGGCACGTCGTCCCTGTTCCAGTACAGGGGGACCGACATCGCCGGGTCCCCGGTGATGTTCTGCGTGCGCGTGAATGCGACGAAGGACAGCGCGATCCGGATCGATTTCCCCGGGTCGTCGGGCGACGGGTCGAAGGACCCGAGTTTCGTCGGGGGGACCTGCATGGTGGGGGACAGGAGGACGTCCCACCCTCCGTCCAGGTACCAGCAGGCCACCTTCCGCGAGAAGCGCTGCAGCTCCTCCCACGTCACGAGGTAAGCGGCGCTGGTGATCTGCTTGCCTGCCTGGTACAGGTCCCATGTCACCGGCTCCAGCTCTTCCCGTGTCACTGACTTTCCCAGCGTGCGCTCCCAGTAGGCTACCGAGTGCCCCACGAACGACTCGAAGATGATGATGAAGAGGCGGGGCAGGTCGGGCCACGCGAGCGCGGCCGGGTCTACCTCCTCCACCACGTGGCCGAGGGACTCGCAGAGCCCGGCCGCATCCCGCACGGCGGCTGCGCAGTCCGGGTGCAGCGCCGTCTCCTCGTTCCAGCCATCGGGCACGCGGGAGAGGAATGCGATCTTCAGGCGGCCAGGGCTTCGGCGCGTCTCCTCCAGAAAGGGCCGCTCGGGGGGCGGGGCAACGTACGGGTCGCCGGGGACGGCGCCCGAGGTGGCGTCGAGGAGAGCGGCAGAGTCCCGCACCGTGCGGGTGAGGGCATGCTCGCACACGATGCCATGGGCGAAATCTCCGAACAGCGGTCCCAGGCTGTTGCGGCCGCGCGTCGGCTTCAGCCCGAAGACCCCGCAGCAGGACGCGGGTATGCGGATGGAGCCGCCGCCGTCGTTGCCGTGCGCCATGGGCACCATGCCCGCCGCGACGGCGGCTGCCGACCCGCCACTGGATCCGCCCGTCGTCAGCCCGAGGTTCCACGGGTTGTGCGTCGGGCCGTAGAGAAGCGGCTCCGCCGTGGTGAGCACGCCGAGCTCGGACGTGTTCGTCCTTCCGGCGATGACAAGACCACTGGCCCGGGCGCGGGTCACGAGCTCGCTGTCGACCGCGGATACGTGGCCGTGCACGAACCGGGATCCGTCAGCAAACGGCGCGCCTTTCATGTCCGTCACGAGGTCTTTGAGGAGGAAGGGAACGCCGGGGAAGCGCTCACCCGGGGCGGCACCCTTTTCCGTGCGTTTTCTCGCCTCCGCCCGTGCCCGCTCCCAGAGCGGGCAGATGACCGCGTTCAGTTGCGGGTTGACCGCCTCGATGCGGCGGATCGTGTCCTCCAGGAGCTCCGCGGGGGAAACCTTCCGCCGGCGGACCAACTCGCCCAGTCCGATCGCATCGTACGCGCCCAGGTCAACCATGGTGCACCTCCGACTTTGATCAATGACGCTTTCTCGGCGAACCTTCACGCGCCCCTCGACGGCAGCGCATCGAGGTCCACGTTCCCGACAGTATAACCGAAGCGCGCAGGCCGCGTACCGGGAGCGTTCGCTCCATCATCGCGGCGAGCAGGACCGCGGCCGAGGAAGCGGCCCAACAGGAAGGCGAGGCAGAGAAGCTCGCTGCGATCAGCGCTCGCATCAAAGCAGCGTTGGAGTCGCTGAAATAGGTGCTCTACGTACTCGTCCCTGGACTCTCCCACTAGAGTGGGGGGGGGGGGCGCAATCGCCGTCAGTAGCACCGCCAAGTGGTTCCTCACCAGTCCCAGCTCCCGAAGACCCCCTCCACTCTGCTCGGGGCATCGTGGGGGCTGTCTCCCCCGCCCTTTTTCAACCCGTGCGATAAGACGGCATGCAAGAACCGGACTCAGCCTGGGTCTACAAGATTCTCCCAAGGCACCGAGAGGCCGTGCAGCGGGGACCTACGTCTGCCGCCACTGCGACGCGCCCCTCTACCGGTCGGAGGACGAGTTCGATTCACACTGCGGGTGGCCAAGATTCGACGATGAAATCGCGGGCGCTGTCACGCGCACGCTTGACGCAGACGGGGACCGTACGGAGATCACTTGCGCGCGGTGCGGCGCCCATCTCGGCCACGTCTTTCTCGGCGAAGGCATGACCCGGAAAAACATTCGCCACTGCGTGAACTCCCTGTCGATGAAGTTCGTCACGGGCGCCCCCGCTCAGGGGTCGCCGCAAGCCGGTCTTTCGCGCTACGCCATCTGCCCCGCTGGAGGGGCCAGGTGGATCCCCGCATTGCGCTCGAGCATCAAGGCCCTCTCGGCGCCGAGGCTCAGCTTGGTCCCGAGGTTGGCCAGGAGGAATAGCAGCGGGGTGCGGCGGTTTGCCGGGAATCGCTGGACGATCTTTGCCGTGCTGAAAAAGCTCTTCTTCGCGTACCGATAGCCGTCGTAGAGCTGGTCCACGCTCATGCGCCGGGGAACGTACACCGGGGTGCAGTGATCATAGTAGGTCCAGTCCCGGGTCAGCAGGCGGTTTTCCGCTTTCAGCTGGTCGTAGATCTCCGTCCCGGGATACGGGGTAAGCACGTTGAATGTCGCGGAGGGGATGCGTACGCGCTGCAGGAACTCCACCGTTTCGTCGAATATTGACGGATCGTCGTCGTCGAAGCCGAACACGATCGAGGCGTGAAGGAGGATGCCTGAATCCTGGATGCGATGGATGGCCGTTGCCGTATCTTCAAGAGTCCTCATGCTCTTGCTCATCCGCTTTATCTTGTGCTCGGAAACCGTCTCCAGGCCGACGAACAGCCCGCGACACCCGCTTGCCGCTGCCTGGGCCAGGAGCTTCTCATTTCGCACAAAGGAGATGGATGCCTGCCCCCCCCAGTGGATGTGGAGCTCCCGAATGGCATCGAACAGCCGTGAGGCGTACACCTGGTCGCCCACGATGTTGTCATCAAGGAACATCACGGTGGAGGACCTCGACCGGCGGATGTCTTCCGCCACGCGCTCGACACTGACATGCCGGACGGTGCGGCCGAAGACATTGCGAACACAGCAAAACTCGCACGCATAGGGGCATCCGCGGGAGGTGACCACGGGAACGACGCCCAGGACCGAGCCGGCCCGGCCCGCGGCGCGGTTGGGCAGCGGGTAGTCGTCGAGATTCCATTCCGTGCCGCTGCGGTAGTAGGGTTCCAGCCGTCCGGCTTGCGCGTCGTTAAGCAGCCTGCCCCACACCGGTTCCGCCTCGCCGACGACAACGGCGTCGCAGTGCGCTTTTGCCTCTTCGGGCAGGACGCTGGGGTGGACGCCCCCGAGGACGACCCGGGTCCCCCGCGCGCGCAGGTCATCGGCAAGCTGGTAGGCGCGCGGCGCGGTAGCCGTCATGCACGTGATGCCTACAAGGTCCCACTTCTCAGCGCTGTCCAGCGGCTGGTTTTCCTCTTCGACGACGACGACCTGATGCTCGGGAGGTGTAAGGGCAGCCACGTACAGCAGGGAAACCTGTGGAAAACGGATCATGGCGCGTATTTTTCTTGCGCGATCCCCCTTGGAGGGAGCAATAAGCAAAATCCGCATAGGCAATTATCACATAGACGAGCGGATTACTCAAGTATACTGGACGGAATCGAAGGGACACGGACAAGCTTTCGCATCCGCCAAACTGGTGCTTGCGGTCGTCGCGCGCTGGGTCGAGGCCTGATCGGCCGAAACGAGGCTACCCGGTCCCAGCGAATTGCGGAAGCGGAGCCGCAGTCCGCTCGATGTGGCGGGCCACGAGGCGCCAGAGCGACGTCAGCTCCGCCGCGCGTGCCACGTGGAGCGGGTCGGTGTCATCGGAAACCCGCGGATGGTTCGGCCGTACATCCATCCGTCCCGCGACCGTCAATCCCGCTTCGTCGAATGCGGCGAGCAGCCCGGCCCGCGAACGCAGGCCCAGATGCTCGGCGAGATCCGAGAGCACCAGCCAACCCTCGCCCCCCGGCTCCAGGTGCGCGGCCAGTCCGCCGAGGAATCCGCGCAGCATGCGGCTCTCGGGATCGAAAATCGCATGCTCGATGGGGGAGCTTGGCCGCGCCGGGATCCAAGGCGGGTTGCAGACGATGAGCGGAGCCCGCGCCTCGGGGAAGAAATCCGCCTGCACGACCTCCACCTGACTGTCCAGCCCGAGCCGCGTGAGGTTCTCGCGGGCGCACGCCAGTGCGCGGGGGTCCCGATCGGTGGCCACGACGCGCGCGACGCCCCGGCGGGCAAGCACCGCGGCCAGCACGCCGGTCC
This sequence comes from Spirochaetota bacterium, assembly GCA_026398635.1. GTDB lineage: Bacteria > Spirochaetota > Spirochaetia > SZUA-6 > Fen-1364 > JAPLSM01. Next base: position 5,007 of record JAPLSM010000331.1, read on the forward strand.
CGGTGCCGATGTCGAAGGCCAGGTCCCGCGAGGGCAACGGCGCTTCGGCCACCAGACCCACGTACTCTCCGCGAACCGGCGCGAACACTCCATAGTGCGGGTGGATGCGGCCGCCGAGCGCCGGGATCTCGATGCCCCTCTTACGCCACTCATGCGCGCCGATCAGGCCCAGCAACTCCCGCAGCGAGGCGACGGAGGGTCCCTCTCCCGGGCCCCAGGCCTCCGCGCACGCTTGCCGCATGTCCGGTGCCCGTTGCAGGGGGATGCCGTAGTCGTCCTCGATCGGTATCAGCAGCATCCCCAGCGTGCGTGCGCGCCGGGACTGGTCCTGGCGATATAGATGGAAGGCTTCGGCCGGCGACGAGGCCGGCTTGCGGGGCTTGCGGTCGGCGCGCCGCGCCAGCGCCTGCAGCAGCTGGCGTGCGTTCTGGAAATCGCCCCGCCAGAGCATCGCGGTGCCCCCGCAGGCCACACGATATGCGTCGTCGGCCGTCATGAGGTCGGTGGCGATGATCATGCGCTTGGGCGGCGGCACCCCGCTCTCGGAGCGCCAACGGGCGGAGCGGGCCTTCCCTTCCTCGGTCCAGGCAACGACCGGACAAGCCATGATTCACGACTATGGCATTCAAACAGGGAATCGCCTACTATCTGCCGTGCCGTAAAGTGCAAGCCCGCAAGTCCTCGTCCCGAATCTCAGAATTGACCTCCCGCAGAACCTCGATGAACCCAAAATATTCGAAGCGGCAAGCGGGGTTGGATCACCGAGAGCCACTTTTGCAGTTGTGTGGGCGATCCGCGTCACAACCCCGCTCCAGAATCTCGGCGTACGGCGCGTCGCTCTCTTCGGATCGACCGCGCGGGGCGATGCCCGTCCCGATTCGGATGTCGACGTCCTGACGCCGGAATCCTTCGATGACCGGAGAAGAGCACGGATCCGGTCGGAGGCCGTGTACTTTGAAATCAAGTCGTGATTTTCTGGAGGACATCGTCGGGGACTCGACCTCATTTTCGGAATATCGGACTGGCAGTCAGTATTCTACCGATCCACTCGCGAACTAGGTTTGTTCGGCGAAGAACACGCTGAGCACAAAGACGCTGGTTTCGACAGGATCAAAGAGTTCCTTCTCGGACGCCTCCGCTCCCTGTTCCCCGGTGTTGCAGAGAATCCTCTTCTCTTGAGAAACTCCCGCAATAGCCCTATGTTTCTCCTGTGTTTCGCTGCAGCGAATGAGAGCGGCGCTCGCGTGGCGGTCAAGATTGCCCAGCAAATACTGAAGGAGTAGCCCCTGGCTCTCACCCGTATCGAATGGACGGAATGCACCTGGAACCCAGTGACCGGCTGCACAAAGGTCAGTGAGGGTTGCCTGAACTGTTATGCGGAACGAATGGCAACCCGACTGCGTGCCATGGGACAACCGCGCTACCGGAACGGCTTCGAGCTGACGATGCACCCCGAGCTGCTGGCCCTTCCCTCGCAATGGAAAAAGCCGAGACGGGTGTTTGTGAACTCGATGAGCGACCTGTTCCACGAGAGCATCCCCATTACGTTCATCGAAAAGGTGTTCGACGCAATCAGCGATGCCCCTTGGCATACCTTCCAGGTGCTCACGAAAAGATCGGGGCGACTCCGCAGCCTCTCGGATCGGTTGCCGTGGCCACGCAATCTATGGATGGGAGTAACCGTTGAATCGATCCAGCATCTTCCCCGCATTGATGACCTTCGTGCTTCTGGCGCTTGCCTGAAGTTCATTTCCTTCGAACCTCTCCTCGAATCCGTGCCTGCCCCCGACCTTGACGGTATTGACTGGGTTATAGCAGGGGGTGAGTCAGGTCCACGTGCCCGTCCTATGGCGGAAGAATGGGTGAAAGACATCCGCGATGCTTGTGTCGCACAGTCGATCCCATTCTTCTTCAAGCAGTGGGGTGGATGGAATAATAGAGCACGTGGTCGACTTCTTGATGGCCGTATCTGGAGCGGGTACCCCAGTGTCCGGGGCCACAGAGAATCCCCAGCTGAGCGGTCCCTGGGGTCACGTCAAATCCCCACCCCCGAGAAGAATAGGGTCACGTAGATTTCCCAGTTTCCGCTGCATCAGGATAATCAATATTTCCTACTGCTCGAATACCGTAGTGAGGCGACAGGGACGCCATCTGCGTATTCAGAAGAAAAGCACCACCTGTTCCGAGATAAAACGCCACATCATCACTCGCCCAATTCGCTCTCACTGATCGTGTCAAACCCGACATGGCTGAGATGCACGCCGAAGGTGCAACACCCGGGAGATAGCATTGACCACGGACATCTCGCCGGCGTATACGTAGGCCGCCGATGTACCTTGGTCGCGAGAACGGGATGCCAGAGCGGAACACCGAGAGGAATATCCACGACCGTGTGGGGGAAGACCACAACCAGCAGCTTCGTATTCGCTGCGCCGGCTGATGAGCCGTCCTTCCTCGAGCGAGCCGAGGCGCGCTGGAGTGAGCGCCAGGGGAGAGAGGGATGAACAAAGGGAATTCTGACGAAGGCGGGAGCGCGGCCGATCTGGATCATCTGATCGCGGAGATCACCACCGATGCCCATGGCGACGACGAACAGCTGCGAGCAATTCACCGCGCGCTCCAGAATGGGGCCGACCTTCCGTGCGACGCGTTCGTCATCGGCGAACCCGTCTCGGTGGTCGGGTTCGACTATGATGGCAATCAGCGGCGTGGCCTGGTGGCACGGTGCCGACGCGAAGATGGTTCCGAGCACGTGATCGCGGCATCGGACGTTGTACTCGCCCAGCGCTCGAGCGGGGCTCGCCTCCTGGCTGCCTACCGTAAGTGGCTGGGCCTCGATCCCATGCTTGAGCAGATCGCCGCTCCAACCCGCCGCAAGCGCCAGCACAAGGTCGCTGCGACGGACCTCGACTTGACCCGGCCGATCGAGCTCGTCGTACTGTCGGTCAAGGCGAACGCGGCCCGGTGCCAGCTCCCTGGCAGCGAGCGCGTCATCACATTGCGCGCGAGCCATCTGTGGGATGTCGTCCCCGGCGAGGTGGCGGTGGTGAAACCGAGCAAGCAATGGAGCTACGCCGGTCACCCCTACCTGTCCGGCGAGATCGAGTCCGCACGACTCGACCTCCCCGCGCTGGGGCTCCTGCCGCTCAAGCTCGAAGACCATGGCCTGTGGACTCCCAAGGAGCACTATTGGGGCGAGGAGGACGAGCCGATCGAGGAGTGGGCCAAGCCCATCATTGCCCGCGGCCCGCGACCGCAATTCGAGATGGAGCAGGTGGTGCCGGACCGCGATCCGGACGACTTCGAATCCGATCCAATCTGCGATTCCAACGCTCTCAAGGACGCCGGCGATTTCGCCGCCGCCTGCAAGATCCTCATGGACCTCTGCCAGGCCGATCTGCGCTGTCTTGACGCGCACGCCCACCTTGGGAACTTCGTCTTCGACCTCAGACCCGATACCGCGATCCGCCACTACGAAGTGGGTGTCCGCATCGGAGAGCTGTCCCTTGCTCCAAACTTCAATGGCCTCCTCCCCTGGGGGCTCATCGACAACCGGCCGGTCCTTCGCTGCATGCACGGTTTCGGCCTGTGCCTTTGGCGGCTCGGACGGTTCGAGGAAGCCGGGCGCATCTTCGACCGGATGCTGTGGCTCAACCCCACGGACAACCAGGGCGTGCGCTTCGTGATCGACGAGGTGCGGGACAGGACGGTATGGGAAGACCGTCAAGCGGAGTGATGACCTCGATGGCCAGGAAGCCGACGAAACCGAACCGGAAGCTGCAGTCATGGATCGACGCCCGTAATCGCCATCATCGAGGAGCGCGCTCGACTCATCCAACAGAAAAAGGAAGCCCGCCGCGCTGATAAGCGGATAGCCGCCCACGCGGAAAGCCGATCCCTCGATTCCTGAAACGGCCTTGCCACCGGCGCCAGCCGCTGCTACCGTACGCTTCGAGGATCACCCAATGACATTAAAGGACAAACTGTCCCGTCTCACCTACATCAGGGCGTGCGCGCTTCTCGGGCCCGCGGGCGCGAGCCTGATCCGTGAAGGCGGAAGCTTCGAGATCGACATCCCGACACAGGTCAGGCTCGACGCGAAACGGATGCGGGCGCAGGTCGATGGAGCGTCCGTCAGTCTCAGCCTGGATCCGGGAGCCCGCCATCAGCTGCGCTTCGGCTGCTCCCGCTGCGATGCCGTGTGCGCCCACGTCGGAGCGGTCTTCTCCCTCGTGCTGGAGGAGAAGATGACCCTCGGTCTGGCCGCGCCTCCCGCCGAGGATGTCCCCTTCGAGCACCTGAGCGAAGAGGACCTAGTGAAGCGCGCCCTCGCCGAGCGCGGCGAGAGGGCGCTCACGGAGAAGATGCGGATCACGCTCGGGGGGCGCGCCACTCCGTGGACCGATCATGTCGTCACCAGCGGCACCTCGGGAAAGAGCTACCGGGTCGCGCTCCGGGGCTGGCAGCGGGGGGAATCCTACTGCTCCTGCCCGGACTTCCGCACGAACACCCTCGGAACCTGCAAGCACCTCCTGTTCGCCCTGGGCCAGGTGAAACGGAAGTTCCCCGCGAAGGTGCGGCAGAAACCATACCGGCGCACTCATTTCAGCGTCCACCTCGCCTACGGCACGGAAACCGAGCTGCGCATGCTCCTGCCGGACCGGGTTCCCGCCGAGGTCGAGGCGATCGCCCGACCCGTGGCCGGCGGGCCCATCACCGACATCCCGGGGCTCCTGTCGCGGATCGGGAAGCTCGAACGCTGCGGCCACCCCGTCACCATCTATCCCGACGCCGAAGAGTACATGCAGCAGTGCCTGCGCTACGAGCGGCTGCGGGAAACGACGGCGTCGATCCGTCGGGACCCCCGCGGGCATCCGCTGCGCCGGGAGCTGCTCGGGGTGGAGCTGCTGCCGTACCAGCTCGACGGAATCGCCTTCTCGGTGGAGGTGGGGCGCGCAATCCTCGCCGACGACATGGGCCTGGGCAAGACCATCCAGGGCATCGGCATGGCGGAGCTGCTTGCACGGCTGGAGGGAATCGCGCGGGTGCTGGTGGTCACCCCCGCGTCGCTGAAGGCGCAATGGCTCGCGGAAATCCGCCGCTGCACGGACCGGGGTGCGCGGGTGGTGCTCGGCACGATGGAGGAGCGGACGACCCAGTACCGGGACGGATCATTCTTCTCCATCTGCAACTACGAGCAGGTGCTCCGGGACATCACGGCCATCGAGCAGGTCCCGTGGGACCTCATCATCCTCGACGAGGGCCAGCGCATCAAGAACTGGGAATCCAAGACGGCCCGGGTGATCAAGGGCCTGCGCTCCCCCTACGCCCTGGTGCTGTCGGGCACGCCCCTGGAGAACCGCCTCGACGAGCTGTACTCGGTGGTGCAGTTCATCGACGGCCGGCGGCTCGGGCCCGCTTTCGCCTTCTTCCACCGGCACCGGGTCGTGAGCGATACGGGGCGCCTGGTGGGCTACAAGAATCTCGACGACCTGCGGCGGCGCTTGAAGCCCGTGCTCCTCCGCCGAACCCGCGCCTCGGTCATGCGCGATCTGCCTCCCCGCACCACCGAGGTGCGGCGCATCGTCCCCACGCAGGAACAGCGGGAGATTCATGACGCCCACAAGAGGATCGCCGCGACGATCCTCTCCCGCAAGCACCTCACCGAGATGGACCTACTGCGCCTCCAGAAGATGCTCCTCATCTGCCGCATGAGCGCGGACAGCACCTTCCTCGTGGACCATCAGCCGCCCGGCTACTCGAGCAAGCTCGTGGAGCTGGAGGGACTGCTGGAGAGCCTGCTCGCCGAGAGCGGCCGCAAGATCATCCTCTTCTCGGAATGGACGACGATGCTGGATCTCGTCGAGCCGCTGACGGCGCGGTTGAAGGCCGGAGCCGTCCGGCTTGACGGCTCGGTGCCGCAGAAGCAGCGCCAGGGGCTCGTGCACCGCTTCCAAAAAGAAGACGACTGCCGTGTGTTCCTGACCACGAATGCGGGGGCGACCGGCCTGAACCTCCAGGCCGCCAACACCGTGGTCAACGTCGACCTGCCCTGGAATCCAGCACTCCTGGAGCAGCGCATCTCGCGCGCGCACCGCATGGGGCAGCGACGGCCCGTGCAGGTGTACCTGATGGTGACCGAGGAAACCATCGAGGACAGCCTTCTCGCCACCCTCTCGATGAAGAAGGACATGGCGCTCGCGGTCCTGGACCCGGAGTCCACGGTACGCGAGATGGCCATGGTCGGGAGCGTCGAGGAGATGAAGCGGAGGCTGGAGGTGCTCCTGGGCGAACAGCCGCAGGCCGCGGAGGACATGAGCGGCAGGAAGCGGCTCGAGGCGGAAGGCGTCGAGCGACGGGCGCGGATCGAGAGCGCGGGTGGGGAGCTGCTCGGCGCGGCCTTCGGCTTCCTCGGGGAGCTGCTCGGCGCCGACAGCGCGCCCGCCGCGGAGGCGGCTGTCGTGGAGCGCTTCCGCCAGCTGCTTGGCGAATGCGTGGAGCGCGATCCGGGAGGCGGGCTGCGCATGACGGTGCGGATGCAGGACGCGACAGCGCTCGAGCGTCTCGCCGGCACCCTGGCCACGCTGGCGGGACGTCGGGCGGGATGAGACGGCCAGGCGCGCCGCATCCTTCTCACGATCACCGCTGATGCTTTACACTGTGCCCGCATGACCGGACCGTACGACGAGTTTCGGCAGCTGCTGCAGCAGAAGCGATTCCGTGACGCCGCGCTCCTCGCCGAGCGCCAGATTCTGCAGTCGCCCTCGCCTGACGCCTTCTGGCTCACGCAGCAGGCGCTGGCCCTGCTGCGGACGGAAGACTACGGACCGGCGTTGGAATCGGCGCGCAAGGCGCTTGCCGCCGAGCCGTCCAACCAGTACGCGGTGGTGACGGCAGCGGACGCCCTGCTCGGACTGCAGAAGCACGAGGAGGCGCTCGCCTGCTACCAGGAGTGCCTCGGATCGCCGCGCCTGGCTGCCCGTGCCCGCAAGGGCGTCCTCGAGTCCCTCTCGCGCCTGAAGCGCTGGGAGCAGATGCTGGCCCGGCTGGCGGAATGGGCGCCCCCCGAAGAGGAATCGGCTCCCTGGAAGGTGAAGGCGCTCGCCGGCCTGAAGCGGACCGAGGAGGCGATCGCGGAGTGCCGGGCATGGCTGGCGAAGATGCCGGATCATCCGCCCGCCCTCTGGGCAATGACCGAGCTGGAGGTCGAGCGCGACGGGATCGAGCCGGTGCTGGAGCGCATGGGCAGGATGGTGCGCATCCCGTCCCTGCCACCGGTGTATCGCGAGATGTACGCGTCGCTGTGCCGCAGGGCGGGTCGGCCGGAAGAGGCCTTGAAGGAATACGAGAAGCTGGAAGCCCAGGGGGCAGGATCCCGGGCTTCCCGCCAGCAGGCATTCCTGCTCGCCAAGACGGGGAAGGAACGGGAGGCGATCCCGCTGCTGGAGGAGCTGCTCCGCGCCGATCCCCGGGACATATACCTCCATTCCAGCTACGAGGCCGCCTGCCGGCGGGTTGGCGAACCCGAGCGCGCGATCAACTTCTACCAGACGCTGCTGAGCCTGCATCCCGAGGCGAAGGGGCTCTACGGCCGCATCAAGGCCATGCACCGCGCCCTGGAGCGCGCTCCATGACCGGCGTCCCCCTGATTCGCGATCTCATCGAGGTCCCCCCGGTCCGCACGGTCATCCGGCTGGAGGAAGGCCGTACGAGCGCGGGTGAGATCGCGGCCAGCTTTGTGCTGACCCCTGAGGTGACCTCGCACTTCGCCGTTCTCGCCGAGGCGTTGCTCGCCGGCCGGGGGCAGGGTTACTTCCTCCAGGGCGACTTCGGATCGGGGAAATCGCACTTCCTCGCCGCGCTCTACGCGTGGCTGGCGGGAGGCGAAGCCCGCGACAGCCTCGGCGGGCGACACGGCGGACTCGCGCGGCTTGCGGAGAGCGGCCGCAGGTACCTTCCCGTCGATGTCTCGCTCGTGAACTTCCGGGCCACAGCCTCACTGGAATCGATCGTCGCGGACGCCATCGCCGCGCGGCTGCCCGCCGGCGCGGTCAAGCCCGCTGCGGGTGACGACCGGCGGGAGGCGTTCGCGCTCCATCTCGCCGCGGTAAAGACCGCGGGCTACGATGGGCTGGTGCTCCTGGTGGACGAGCTGTCGGAGTTCTTCCGCTCCAAGCCGACCCCGCAGTCCCTGAACGAGGATGCGCGAACCCTGCAGCTCCTCGGGGAGATGACGGGTCGGCATCCGCTGTGGATCGTCGCCGCGGTCCAGGAGTCGATCGAGGCCACGGGGGACGTTTCGCAGGCAATACTGCGCAAGATCAAGGACCGGTTCCCCGTCAGGCTCGGCCTGACGACGCTGCACGTGCGCTCCCTGATCGGCAGCCGGCTGGTGCGGAGGCAGCCGGGGGCCGAGGAGGAGATCGCCCGGATCCACGAGCACTTCCGCAGCCAGTTCGCCTCGTTCACCAGCACGTTCGACGATTTCCGCGCCTGCTACCCCGTCCACCCCGTCACCCTGTCCCTCCTCGAAGGGCTGGGAGATCTCTTCTCGCAGCACCGGGGCATCGTCGATTTCGTCTACGCGCGCATCGCGGGCGATCCCGCGCGCGGCATCCCGGGCATCCTCGATCGGCCGGCGACCGAGCTGCTGGGGCCCGACAGCATCTACGAGCACTTCGCCCAGCGCCTGGCCGAGTTCTCGGCCTTCCACGCCTACCCGCGCCGCATCGTCCCGCACCTCGACGAGACGATCGACACGGTCCTGGAATCCGCCGAAGACCGCGCGCTCGCCCGCAGGCTCGTGCGCATGCTCGTGCTGTACAAGGTGCACCCTACGGCAGCCAACCCGACCGTCTCCCAGCTCGCCGAGCTCGGCTCGTGCAGCCTGGGTGCCGCCGAGCCTTCCCTGAACGTGCGCTACGTCTCCGAGGCGGTCCTGGAACCGGTCTCCCGGGCGAGCCGGTTCCTCGTCCGCAGCCTTCCGGTGTCGGGGGATCCCCTGCAGGTGGTCTACGCGATCGCCCTCGAGCAGGACCCGGGGAAGCTCTTCGAGGCGCGCCTTCGCAGCGCCACCGACGAGATCGCCGAGGATGACGGGCGGCTGCTCGTGGAGCCCCTCGCCGGGATGGCGGAGAGCGAGTCGTGGCCGGGGGCCGCGGTCTGGGAGGAAGGGGCGCGGCGGAGCATTTCCTGGAACTCGAGCATCCGGACGGTCCTCGTGCGGTTCCTGCAGGGGGAAGCTCAGGAAGCATTCTCCGACCGACTCGCGTTCTCCATCGCCGAAGAGGGGTTCGACTTTGCGGTGGTGATCGCCATCGGGACGGTCTCGGTTGCCGTCCCCCACACCGCGCTCTGGACGATTCCCCTGCCGAAGAAGAGCGCGGTCCTGCGCGAATACCTTGCCGTGCGCGCCGTCAGCGCACGCCTCAGCCCGTCCAACCCCGCCGATGCTCCCCTCATCCCCCTGGCGAAGGAGCGGATCGCGCGGATCGCACCGGCCGCCTTCCAGGCCGCCCTCGAGACGTTGTACACGGGAGCGTTCGCGGACCCACGCATCGGCGTCGAGCCCTCCGTCCGCCAGGTCAGGCGTTTCGACCGACTGCTGGAGGCCGCGGCGGACGTGCTGCTCCAGGATCGCTTCCCGCGCTTCAGGGAGGTGGCGCCCCGCAAGCTGGCGCCCTCCCCGAGGCTCTACCAGCAGCTCCTCGAGGGCTTCGTCTCCCCCGGCTCCCTGTCGCTTACCGAGGCGAGAACCCGATCGCTCGCGCCGCTCATCGACGGGTTGGCGGTCCCCCTCGGACTGGTGGAGATCAGGCGCGGGGCATACGTGTTCTCGCCCGATTCTTCCGAGTATCCCCTGATCCCCCACCTCCTGTCGCTGCTCAGCCCTTCGGGGCCCACGCCGCTTGCCCAGGTGCTCGCCGGACTTCAGGGCAGCCCGTTCGGGCTCCCGCGCGACACCGCCGTGTTCCTCGTCGCGGCGCTGGTGCTCGGCGGCCTGCTCGCCGCGCGCAGGAGCGGCAGGGCGATCCCACTCGACTACCTCACCCTCCAGTCCGTGGAGAAGGCCGACGAGATCACCCTCGGCGAGCTCGTCTCCGAGGTCGACCGTGAGACCCTCGTGCGGGAGTGCGTTTTCCTACCGTCCCTGAAGGGTGTCGAGTCCTTTGGGCTGCGCCAGCAGCGGGAAGCGTGGAAGGATGTCATCCGGTTCCGCGAGTCCGCGCTGCAGCTCGTGTCGGAGACGAGGCGCAGCCTCGGTCGCATCGCCGAGTTCTCCTCTTTCCAGGCCTTCGGGGTGGAGAAGGTGGAGCGCACCCTCTCCGCTCTGTCAGTCCTGGCTGACGGGATCCGGGTCTCCTACCAGGCCAAGGAGGGTCTGGAGGGCTTCCTCCGTGCCTGGCGGGGAACGGGACTCGCGAGCGGGGACGTGCTGTCGCTGAAGAAGCTCTCGCAATTCCTCCAGGAAAAGGGTGAGGAGTTCATCTTCGTCAGCCACTACCTGCGTCACCCTGTCGTGGAGAAGGCGGCTGCCCGGGACCCACGGATCGCGGAGCAGCGGGCTATCGCGCTCGCGCTCCTGGAGGCGCCTGAAGCATCCGTGCTCAGCGATGGCGGCGAGCACCTCGCCGAAGTCTTCGCGCGGCTGCGGGACGCGTATGGGGCCGCGTACGCACGCGAGCACACGGCCTGGTACGAGTCGCAGAAACCGCCCGAGCTGTCACGGGATGCCGCGAGGTCCCTCGAGGTGCTGAAGTCCCTAGCCGGCATCGAATCGCTGGACAGGCCACCGGGCCTGGAGGCGCTTCTTCGGGAGCTTGCAGCGGGAGATCGCCCCGCCTGCCGAAGGCGTCTCTCCGAGGAGCTGCTGCGGTCTCCCGTGTGCGGGTGCGGCTTCATTCCGGCAGACGCACCCCACAGGCCTCGCGCATCCGACCCTGAAAAGCCGATCGACGACTCGCTGAGACAGTACTGCACGATCCTCGCGCAACCCCGTGTGCTGGAGGCGATCACCGCCCGGGTGTTCGCCCTGCGGGACGCGTCCGCCCCTTCGGTGGAACGCCTGAAGAAGCTGGCGGAGATCCTGCATCGCGGCGGCGTGAGCCCCGCGGAGCTGGTCAGCGCGGTGGACGGTGACACGGCGGCCGAGCTCGGCCGCGCGTTGGCCGGCAGGGTCGTTATACGGCAACGGAGCCTCGGGGAGCTCGCCGCGCGCCTCGCCGGCCGGCGGCTGCCGCCGAAGACCATCCTGTCGCTGGTGAGTGAATGGATCGCGGAAGCCTCGGAGCAGGTGATCATCTCCGTGGGATCGGAGGTGCCCTCGGTTGTCGGTTCTCCGGGGAGCGATCCCTCCCGCGGGACAGTCCCTGCCGCCGATGCTCCACTCGCTTTCTGGCCGCTGCTGCATGGCAGCCTCCTCGATAAGCTCACCGTCCCGGAAGCCCCGCAGGCAGAGGAGATGAAGCTCTGGGAGCACAGGCTGGAATCCGCGTTTCCCGCCGCGCGCCTTCGCGAGGTCCTTCTCGCGGCGGATACCGCCGAGGTGCTGTCGTTCATCGCCCGGGAAGGCCTCCATGCCGGGGCCGTGCGCGCGGCCTGGCTCGTTGTCGCGGAGCGGATCGCGCGCGGCGGAAAGCTTCCCGCCGGTTTCAATCCCGCTTCCCGGCTCGCAGACGCCGAGAAGGCGGGCCAGGTGAGACGCCTCCTCGCGGTTCTTGCCCGCGAAGCGGGGTTGGTCGCGGAGGCGTATCCGCGCCGGCTTGCCGTGCGATTGCCCGTGGAGGATCTGCTTTCGGATGCCTGGACAACGGACGAGCTCGCCTCCGCGCTCTTTCGCCTGCTGGACCAGGTTTCGACGGAGGCGGAGCCGTGGCTGGCATCGCTGCCCGGGGTGCAGCCGATCCCCCTCGACGACTCGCCGGTCGTCATCATCGCCGACGGGATCTCCGCGGACGTCTGGCTCGAAGCCTTGAAGCCGGAGGCCCTGCCTCACGAGCTCGCGGTCGCCGAGATCAGTTGGGCACGGCTGGACTCAGCACCTTCGACGGCAGAGTCCCTCGGCGCGCTGTTCTCGGTGAGTGGCGACCCGCAGGAGCAGCTCGCCGCTCGCGGCGTGCCAATGCTCACGCTGAAGGGATCGGAGGAGTTGTCCCTCAAGGACCGGCTCCTGCCCCTCGATCCCGACCGGGCGTCGGTTGTCCGGCTCACCCTGTTCGACAAGGCCGCCCACCTGCAGACGCTCCGCCTGTCGGAGATGGCCGTCATCCTCAGGGACATCCTCGTCCGCGACCTGCCACCAGTCCTGCGGGCGTGCGCACAACAGGGACGGACGCTCATTCTCACGGCCGACCACGGGTTGTCCCTCAATCGCAAGGGGCTCTCGCATGGACGCGGCGGGGTCTACGAGCGGACGATCTTCCGCGGGACCTGGCCCCCCGCCTGATCCCGAGGCACCTTCATCCATGAGCATCGAAGAGCTTCACGCGATGGGCCTGAGCGAGGCGCAGGCGCGGTGGATGCTCGCGCGTTACCGGGAGCAAGCCCTCACGATCGCGCGGAACGACCCGTTCCGTCTCGCCGAGGAGGTGCCGGGGGTTGGCTTCCTCACCGCCGATGCGATCGCCGCACGACTCGGCCTGAGGGAAGACGCACCCGGCCGGCTGCGGGCGGGGACGCTCCGCGCCCTGCGCGACGCGGCGGATGAGGGGCACACCTGTCTCGCCAGGAACCGTCTCGTGCAGGAGGCGCAGGCCCTTCTGCAAATCGAGCGGCGCCTCGTCGCCCGCACGATCGGCGAGATGGCCGGCGAGGGCGCCGTGATCGCCGAAGCTCCGGCGACGGGCATCGAGCGGGATGCGTGGATTTACCTGCCTTCCCTCCATGTCGCCGAGGTTGGCACGGCCGGCATCCTGCGCTCGCTTTCCCGCGCGGACGTCGCCCGTCCCCCGTTTCCGCCTGAGCCGGAACGGGAAACGGCAATCGAGCGCGCCCAGGCCGAGGCCGGGATACCACTCGCACGGGCACAGCTCGAAGCGGTGCGCGCCGCGCTCAGCCGCAGGCTCGTGGTGATCACGGGCGGACCCGGCACGGGCAAGACCACCGTGCTCAAGGTCCTGCTTACGGCCTGCAGGCAGCGGGGGATCCGCGCGCTCCTGGCGGCGCCCACCGGCAGGGGGGCGCGACGGATGGCGGAGGCGACCGGCTGGGAGGCCAGGACGATCCACCGGCTTCTCGAATACGCGCCCGGCAGGGGATTCCAGCGGACCGGCAGCCGTCCCCTCCAGTGCGACCTGCTCATCGTTGACGAGGCGTCCATGGTGGACATCTCGCTCGCCCATCGCCTTCTGGAGGCGCTCCCGATGGGTTGCGGGCTCCTGCTGGTGGGGGACGCGAACCAGCTCCCGTCCGTCGGCCCGGGGCAGGTGCTCCGCGACATCATCGCCTCTGGCGCTGCCGCCGTGGTGGAGCTGACCGAGATATTCAGGCAGGCGGGGGAGAGCGGCATTGTGGCCAACGCGAATCGCATCCTGCTCGGCCTTCCACCCGAGGAAGACCTTACCAGGAGCGATCGGGACTTCCTCTTCATCGAGCAGCCCGATCCCGGGCGGGCGGTCTCGACCATCGTCGAGTTGGTCCGCGACCGCATCCCCCGTCGGCTCTCCGTGGACCCGGTTGACGGCGTGCAGGTCCTCCTGCCCATGCACCGCGGTGCGGCCGGCGCCTCAGCCGTGAACCGAGCGCTCCAGGACGCGCTCAATCCCACCGGGGCTCCCCTGCATCATGGTGACGGGCTGTTCGACCGGGAATCCCCGCGGTTCCGCATCGGGGACAAGGTGATGCAGCGGCGCAACGACTATGAGAAGGGGGTGTTCAACGGGGATATCGGCAGGATCGCGGCGGCGGAAAGCGGTGCCGTGCGCGTCGTCTTCGATGCGGACCCCGTCGAGTACGCTGACGACGAGCTGTACGGGTTGGACCTCGCCTATGCGCTCTCCGTGCACAAGTCCCAGGGGTCCGAGTATCCCGCGATCGTGCTCGGACTGCTGGACGAGCACGCGGCGATGCTCCAGCGCGGCCTCCTCTACACGGCGCTGACGCGAGCGCGGAAGCTCGCGGTGATCGTCGGCTCGCGCGCGGCTCTCCGCACCGCCGTGCGCCGTGCGGATACCCGCAGCCGCAGCTCCGGGCTGGTCGAGCGGCTGCGCACCGAACGGTGAGGGGCGGCCCCGGCGACAACCTCGTGGCTTCCAGATGGTACCCGTTCAGTACCCTTACTGCTTTTTGCGACTGCTTTGGGTCATATCTGAACTTAAGATGCATTTTTATCTATATTAATTAGCGTTGCGTTGGTCTTTTAAAATGACATAAAAACACTTGTCAATAAGACAGTAAATATGTTATAATAATGACATGGACCAGGGAAAATATCTCATTGACAAGCTTTGCAGTCTGACGGGCTTCTCCCGGAGGACCATCCACTACTACGTCCAGAACGGGCTCGTCGACCCGCCGGCCGGTCGCGGACGCGGCGGGTACTACTCCGACTCCCATGTCGGGCAGCTCGCCCGGATACGGGAGCTGCAGGACCAGGGCTACCGGCTCGAGGCTATTCGGAAGCTGATCGCGCGGATGGCCGAGCCCGTACCCTCGGACGTGTTTCCATCGGAGCCCGCACCAGGGTCTGCTCTCAGCGACGCCGCTACGATTCCCGCTCCGAAGTACATCGAATCGCAGCGCGATGCGTGGACGAGATTCACCGTTGCTCCCGGGGTGGAGCTGCATCTGTCTACCGAGGCCGAGCAGAGACTTGGCCCTGCCGTGAGGACCGCGCTCGAAGCGCTGCGGTCCGTCATTCAACGCGAAGGAGGACTGAATGGGTGAAGTGTTCGGCATGCTGACCAGGAGTTCTAATCCTGTGCCGCTTGTCGGGGTGAACGTGACGGGGGACATCGTCGGCCGGGGCGCCAGGGTGAAGTTGGCGCAGCGGTTCAGGAACACGGAGGGCTCGCTTGTTGAAGCTGTGTACCGCTTCCCCTTGCCCGAGGGCGCTGCTGTGTGCGGGTTCACGATTCTTGTTGATGGGAAGAGGATCACCTCGACCGTCGAGGAGCGCGAGAAAGCCTTTGAGATCTACGACAAGGCTATCGCGAAGGGCGACGGGGCCTACCTCCTCGACGAGGAGCGGCCGAACATCTTCACGCTCTCGGTGGGCAACCTGAACCCGGGCGCCGAGGCGGTGATCGAGATCGAGTTCGTGAACCAGCTCGACGGCGACAGCCGCGAGGGCAGGTTCGTCCTGCCTACCACGATATCACCCCGGTACCTGCCCAAAGATGCGCCCGACGAGGACGGTATCCCGGCCACTGACCGCATCCACCCTGAGTACGCCGCTGCCGTGCCCTACGGCTTGTCTCTCGAGATCGCCGTGCACGACCCGTCCTCGATCGAGTCGGTAGAGTCCCCGAGCCACGCCATAAAGCTCGACATGGCAAAGGACCCGCTCGTGGTCCGCCTCGCTTCCGACTCAGTGCGCATGGACAGGGACTTCGTGCTGACCATCAACTGGCGCGACTCGTCCCAGGGAAGGGCCTACCGGTTCAACGACGGCGAGCACACCTTCGTGCAGCTGGATTTGCTCCCGCCTGCTGTCGACACGACCGCGACTCGGGAGCGCGAGGTCACGTTCCTCCTCGACTGCTCGGGCTCGATGCAGGGAGACTCCATCGACCAGGCGAAGAAGGCTCTCAGGATCTGTCTGAAGGCCCTGCCCTCCGGGTGCCTGTTCAACGTGATGCGCTTCGGCAGCTCCTTCGAGAGCATGTTCCCCCAGCCGAAACGTTACGACCCCGAGACGCTGAAAGAGGCACTCGCGTACCTGGACCGGGTGGATGCTGACCTGGGCGGCACGGAGGTCCTGGCTCCCCTCGCCCACATCCTGAGCACCAAACCCGCGGCCGGAGGTCAGCGGGAAGTCATCCTCCTGACCGACGGGCAGGTCGGGAACGAAGCTGCCGTAATGAAGCTCATCCAGGACAACGCGGGCGACTCCCGGTTCTTCGCGGTCGGGATCGGAGCGGGTCCCAACCAGCACCTGATCAAGGGCCTCGTGAGGGCCGGCCAGGGAGCGAGCGAGTTCATCTTCCCCGGCGAGCGGATCGAGCCCAAGGTGCTGCGTATCTTCCAGCGCCTGACCGACCTGCCTGTCGGCACCCCGCGCATCTCGTGGAAGTCGGCCGGGGTGGAAGCCGCGCCCCTGGTTCCCACGTTATTCCAGGGGACCCCGACGACCGTGTTCGCCAGGTCCAAGGGAGCGGTCCCCGAGACCCTGGAGGTCAGCGTCGAGATCGACGACAAGCCTGTCGCGTGGACCATTCCGGTCGTCGATGCGGGGGAAGGTCGGCTCCCAATCCCCACCCTGTGGGCGCGCGAGCGGATCCGCGACCTCGAGGAGTCGAAGGAATCACTCGGTTCTCGCGGCTCCCGTCAGGCGAGGTCGAAGTCAACAGACTGGAAGGACGAGGTGATCGCGATCTCGCGACAGTACGGAGTGCTGTCGGAAAGTACGAGTTACGTGGCAGTCGAGGAGCGCGAGGAGAAGGACAAGAGCACCGGCGAGCTGGTGCTCCGCAAGGTGCCCTCGCTCGTCATGGTCGGCTGGCACGGCGTCGGGAGCGTCTTCGGGAACCAGATGGCGCAGATGCTGGCGGGCCCCGTGCCTTCGATGCAGGTTGCCGGACACCGCCGGACGGCACCGGCGCCTATGATGTCGGCGTACGTCACTAGCATGAAGGAATCGGTGGATGTTCTGAAGGGAGCTTTCAGCGTGGCGCCCGCTCATCCGATCGAGAAAGCCGACACCCGCACCGATCTTCTCATGGCTCTGCTCTCCCTCCAGCGCGCGGACGCAGGCTTCGACCTGGATCAGGCGACAGCCAAAATGCTGGGGTTCGGCCTCTCGCTTCTCGAGGCCGCGGTCAGCCAGCTCCCGGGGGATGCTGCGGAGAACCGGCGGATCCTGTCCACGGCAATCGTGCTCGCCGTGCTCGAGCAGCACTTCGCCGCGGAGCGTTCGATGTGGTCGGCGGTCACACGCAAGAGC
>JAPLSM010000315.1 GCA_026398635.1 Spirochaetota bacterium
GCCCGACGTTCGAGGCTGTCTCGCGGATGGACTTCGAAAACTTCGTCGACGAGCCAGGCGGTGACAAGGAGTACGGGTACGTGGTGGTGCGCCAGCCCACCTCGAGCGGCGGCTACCACACCGACCCGGCGGATTGCCGGCGGCTGTACGCGATGGTCCGCGACAGGCTCTTGCGCCTGAGGGGCGTTTGAGGATCGCCGGAGCCCGGCGTCAACCGCCGACCAGGCGCCCGGCGTCGATGTCGCGCCAGGAGACGATTCGCGTCTCGCGGCGCCGCAGGGATTCGTTCCCTCCATACACGAGGCATCCTCCGGACGCTGATCCTGCGATGCCCCGCCATCGATCGAGTCCCGTGAACAGGTCGGCGTTCAGAGTCTGGCCTGACTTGATTTCGACGGGAAAAAGCTCGTCTCCACGATCGACGATCAGGTCGACCTCGTCCCCGGTGTTGTTCCGCCAGAAATACAGGTTCGACGGCAGCCCTCGATGGTATCGTGCCTTCAGCAGCTCGCCCGCGATAAGACATTCGAACAGGCCCCCCCGCTGGGGATGCAACGAGAGATGGTCGGGATCCTGGATGTTCAGCAGCCATGCCGCAAGGCCGGGATCGTGGAAGTAGAGCTTCGGCGTCTTCACCAGGCGCTTCCCGAAGTTCCGGAAATGTGGCTGGAGAAGAAACACCAGGTAGCTCGCCTCCAGGACCGAGAGCCAGCTGCGGGCGGTGTTGTGAGTGATGCCGCAGTCGATGGCGAGCGATGAAAGGTTCAGAAGCTGCCCCACCCGGGCCGCGCACATGCGCAGGAAGCGCTGGAACGGGGCAAGCTCGCGAACGTTCAGCATCTGCCGCAGGTCGCGCTCCACGTAGGTCATGACGTAGGAGGCGTACCAGTGCTGTGGAATCAGCTTCCGATCGTACAGGGCAGGATACAATCCACGGAAGAGCAGGCGATCGAGGTCGGGCAGCGTAACGGACGCAGCCCTGAGCTCGGCGATCGAAAACGGCAGCAGCTGCAGGATACCGACGCGTCCCGCGAGCGACTGGCTGATGCCCGAAAGCATGCCGAACTGCTGCGAACCGGTCAGCACGAACCGTCCGGGCTGGCGCGATTCGTCCGCGATGGTCTGGAGGTACGAGAACAGCCTCGGGCTGCGCTGCGCCTCGTCAATGACGAGACCGCTGCGGTAGCGATGGAGGAACCCGCGCGGGTCGGCATCCACCAACTCCCGCGTATCCGGATCCTCGAGGGACACGTAGGGCTTCTTCGGGAAGGTCGCCTTGACCAGCACGGTTTTACCCGACTGGCGGGGACCGGTCACCGAGACGATGGGAAATCCCGCCGCCAGCGCACGCAGGGTCCGCTGCGCTTCACGGATGATCATGCAATGGTCGTATCACGGTTCTTACAATTTGTCAATTGTATTTCCAATCTGTAACATGCGGGGCGCCTGAGGACCGCCGGAGCCCCGGCGCAAGCCCGCGCACTTCCTCGGCGCTCAGTTCCAGGTAGCCATCAACAACGGCCCCAACGGCGCCGCGCCCTACCTTTACGCGGTGTTTCTCTGCCGCGGGAAAAGCCCGACGTTCGAGGCTGTCTCGCGGATGGACTTCGAAAACTTCGTCGACGAGCCGGGCGGTGACAAGGAGTACGGGTACGTGGTGGTGCGCCAGCCCACCTCGAGCGGCGGCTACCACACCGACCCGGCGGATTGCCGGCGGCTGTACGCGATGGTCCGCGACCGGCTCCTGCGCCTGAGGGGCGCGTAAGCGCCGGCAGGAGGCCCGTCCCGGGCACGGGGAACGCGAGCCTGCCGAAAGCCAGGGAGTCGTTCCCGGCGCGGGTCTGGTGAAATCCCCGCTATTTGGTATACTGCGGAATGAGCTCTCGAGAGCACGGGAGAGTGCCATGAAAATCGTGTTGGCGTTCCTGGTCGGTCTGGCGATGGTGCTGGCGCCTGCAGCGGCTGACACCGGCAGCGCGTCCAGCGGAGCCCTCAGCCTCGGTGCTGCTGTCGGTGCCGCATTCCCGCTGAACTACAGCCGCGTCGGAATACCCGCGAGCACGTACGCTGTCGCGCCGCAGGTGAACCTCGACGTCGAATACCGGCTCGGCTTCGTGCCCTTCGCCTTCGTGAAGGGCGGCATCGGCTATCGGCTCGCCCCGCTCGCCGCGGGTCCCTCCCTGTCGCTGCTCGAGGCGATGGCCGGCGGCGGTGCGCGCTTCGACGTCCTCCCGAGCATCGCCCTCAAGCCCTACGTGATCGGCGGGTACCACTTCGGCTTCCTGCCCATGGGCGACGTGACCGCGACCGGCGGCGCCTGGGCCGCGAGAGCCGGCCTCGACGTCGAGCTCGGCTTTTTCCGGCCCATCGGCATCGTCGTCGGCGCCGCGGCCGTCATCGACGGCGGAGCGTTCCTCGGCGTCCAGGTTACGGGCGGAGCCTCGTACACGCTCGGCATGCCCGCAACCGCTCCGAGGGCACCGGCGCAAAAGCCGGCGCCCCTGGCGCCGAAGGAGACCCCGAAGGAGGAGGCCAAGCCAGCCCCCATGCCCGAGACGAAGCCGGTCGCCCAGCCCGGGGGGCTAACTTTGACACCGTCGTTCGACACCGTGTTCCCCGTTTTCCACGCGTGGTACGACGAGAACCCCCTCGGCACACTGCTCGTCTCCAACGGCAGCAAGGACCCCCTCACGAACCTCCGGGTGAGCTTCATCATGAAGCAATTCATGGACGGGAAATGGACGTCCAGCCCGGTCAGCAGGCTGGACCCAGGCAAGGAGGTCACCGTCCCGCTGAAAGCGCTGTTCACGCAGGGCATCCTCGACATCAACACCTCGACCAAGTCGCTAGCCGAGATCACTGTCGACTACGAGATCGGCGGCAAGGCCCAGAGCGCGGTCGTGACCGAAAGCGTCCGCCTGCAGGGCCGCAACGGCATGACATGGGCCGACGACGAGGGCCGTCCGGCGGACGATCGCGCCGCCGCGTTCGTCACCGCCACCGACCCCGCGGTGCTCACCTTCGCCCGCAACATCGCCAGCAGCGTCACGGGCGTGGGCAGCACCACGATCAACGAGAGCCTCGCCAAGGCCATGGCCATCCACGAGGCGCTGAACCTCTTCAAGGTTGTCTACATGCCCGACCCCAAGACCCCGTACAAGGACCTCGTCCAACGGAAGACCGAGGTGGACTTCCTGCAGTTCCCGCGGGAGACCCTCGCCTACAGGGCCGGCGACTGCGACGACCTGTCCATCCTGTACTGCGCGCTGCTGGAATCCCTGTCTGTCGAAACCGCGTTCATCACCGTGCCCGGTCACATCTACACGGCGATCTCCCTGGGGCTGCCGCCCGACGCCGCGCGCGCGAAGTTCAAGTACGCCGACGAGCTGATCTTCGCCGGGGACAAGACGTGGGTCCCCATCGAGGTGACGAGCCGCGACGACTTCATGGCAGCCTGGCAGCTTGGAGCGAAGCAGTGGCGCGAGAGCAAAGCCCGCAACCAGGCTGGCCTGCACCCGGTGCGCGAGGCCTGGGAAACCTACGAGCCGGTCAACCTGCCGAAGGACTCCGCTCCGCCGCCCGTGGTTCCCGCAGCCGCCTCCATCGTGGACCGGTACAAGGACGTGCAGATCAAGTTCCTCGACCGGGAGATGTCCGAGCAGCTGGCGAAGCTCGCCAAGCAGGTCGCGGACACCACCAACACCAAGGAGGAGCCCAAGGCGCTGAATTCCCTCGGGGTGTTGTACGCGACGTACGGCCGGTACTCCGAAGCGAAGGTCCAGTTCAAGAAGGCATCCTCCAAGGCGAAGGCGTACCTCTCGCCACTACTGAACCTCGGCATGATCGCCCTCGTCGAGAAGGACTTTGCGACCTCCCTGGATTGCTACGAGCAGGCGCGGAAAATCGAGCCGAAAAACACCGCCGCGCTCCTCGGATACGCCCGGGT
>JAPLSM010000261.1 GCA_026398635.1 Spirochaetota bacterium
GTCCTTGCAGTTGGTCCAGTAGTTGAGATGGGTGAGCATGATGCCCTTCGGGTTTCCCGTGGTGCCCGAGGTGTAGCAGATCGTGACCGTGTCGTCCTCTTCGACCGCGGCGACGGACCGGTCGAGCTCGGCGCCCAACACGCGCATGGCCGCGCGCCCGGCGGCCCGGGCCTCGTCGAAGCCGATCAGCCGGTTGGTGGCGAGGCCGAACTCGGCGGCCGTGGCGCGCGCGGCGTCGGGGTCGTCGTCGAGGTACACGACCCGGATGGCCTTGTTCGTGACCTGGCCGAATGAAGCGAGCACCTTCTTCAGCTGGTTCTTCGTGGTGAGGATGGCCTTCGCCTCGGAGTGGTTGAGCCGGAAGGGGATCTCCTCGCCGAGGAGCTTCACGGAGAGCGGGACGGACACGCAACCGGCCATCATGAGGCCGTACTCGCCCATGATCCACTCGGGACTTCCTTCGGCGAGGATCGCCGCGGCGTCTCCCCTGTGGAAGCCCGCGGAGAGCAGCCACGCGGCGAACTCCCGGGCCCGGTCCCGGGCCTCGGCGAACGAAACGGCTGTGAACCCCGCGTTGGTCTTGCGCAGCGCGTACGGCGCGGAACCCCACTTCGAGGCGGCCTCGTCCAGCATGCGGAGAATGGTGCGTTTCATGGTGGCCCGACGATACCACGCCGACCCGGGGGCGGTAAAGCTGGGAGGGCGCGGCCGCCCGGGGGCGCGCCGTCTCCCTGAGCGGACGACGCTACCCCGGCTTCTTCTCCTGGTGGACGATTTCCACGTAGCGCCGCAACGCCTCGTCATTGATGTAGCCGAGCTCGATCGCGATCTCGCCGAAGATCCGCGTGTCGCCGGCCTTCTGGGTGCGAAGCACTTCCTCGACCTGCTCGCCCGTCATTGCGCCGATCCTCACCAGCACGTCGCCGATCTTCTCCATAGTCAGAGGCTCCTTCAGTCGGACTGGCGGGGTGCCGCGGCCTTCGCCGAGGCCACCAGGTCGAAGGCTTCGTCCGCGAACTCCGCGCGCGAGGGGGTACGGCCGAGCCGCATCAGGCGCTCGACGGCGGCCAGCTCGATCCTCCTGCCGACCGTGGCGGCCGCCAACAGCACGCCGGCCTGGTAGAAGCCCGCGAGGAACTTCGCGCCCTCGACGTCGCCCCGGTAGACGATCTCGTCCCAGCTTCGGGCCGCACCGACGTACTTCAGCGGGATACCGGCCTGCCTGGTCCAGAAGAAATGCACCTCGGCGTACGGCGCCTTCGAGCCGAGCATCGCGCGCGCCGCGTGCCGGCCCTGGCGCTGTGCGACCGCCCAGTGCTCGATGCGTGCCTCCGCTCCCGCGACATCCGGCGCGATGGCGACGTCGCCCGCGGCGAAGATGTCGGGGTGCTTCGTGCGCATGGATGCGTCGACGGGGACTCCCCCGGGTCCGGCGAGGCCGGTGCCCGCGAGGCAGTCGACGGCGGGGTCGATGCCGAGGCCGAACACCACGAACCCTCCGGAGATTGTCGCGCC
>JAPLSM010000256.1 GCA_026398635.1 Spirochaetota bacterium
CACGCGCGCCGGCATGCCTCGCCGCTGATGAGGGTCTGGCGCGAGGCGGTGGTCGTGCCCGAGTCCGGGGTTGTCGCGGTGTCGGGAAGCGCCACGTGCACCCGGTCCGCATCGAGGCCGAGAACGTCGCAGGCGATCTGCGTGAGGACCGTCGCGAGGCCCTGGCCGGTGCACGCGGCGCCCGAGCAGACCTCCACGCGGTCGTTCAGCACCTTCACGATGCACCTGCCGATGTCGGGGTGTCCCATGCCGAGTCCAGTGTTCTTGAAAGCGCAGGCCACGCCGGCCCGGGTGCGGGCGGCCTCGAATTGCTCCTTCACGGCGAGCAGGCATTCCTCGATCGCAGTGTCCGGTCCGGCCACCTGTCCGTTGGGGAGCGTATCTGCGGGCCGCACCGCGTTGCGGAAGCGTATCTCCCACGGCGAGAGTCCAACCTTCACCGCCAGGGCATCGAGAGCGCTCTCGAGGGCGAAGCACACCTGGGGCACTCCAAAGCCCCGGAAGGCTCCGGCCGGCGGATTGTTGGTGTAGACGGCGACCCCGTGAATCTCGACGTTCGCGCAGGCGTAGGGTCCTCCGGCATGGGTGACGGCACGGTGCAGGACGGGGCCCCCGAGCGACGCGTACGCTCCCGTATCAGCCGTGATCTGCTCCTTGAGGCCCACGAGCATGCCCCGGCTGTCACAGCCGATCCGCAGATCGATGGTCATTGCATGCCGCTTGACATGGACGCGCATGCTCTCGGCCCTGCCGAGGGTGCACTTCACCGGTCTTCTGGAAAGCCACGCGAGAAGGGCCGCGATGTGCTGGACGGTCTGATCTTCCTTTCCGCCAAATCCCCCTCCCACGTACGCCGAGGCCACCCGCACCTTTTCCAACGGAAGGCCGAGGGTCTCGGCGACGTACCTCTGCCCGTCATACACGTTCTGCTCCCCGGTGCGCACGAGGACCATGCCGTTGCCGTCGGGGGGATAGGCAAGAGCGCTCTCGGGCTCCATGAAGGCATGGTCCGTGAAGGGCGTGGAGAAGACTGCCTGCACCACGTGTGCGGCGGACGCGAGCGCCCGATCGGCATCGCCCCGCTTCACGGTCATGCGGGAGAGCACATTCCCCGCGGGGTGGATCGCCGGTGCGCCGGGACCGAGGGCGGCCTGGGGAGAGCGCACGGGGTCCATGACCTCGTACTCGGCCCTGATGAGCCCCAGCGCTTCCCGCGCGCGGGCCGGTGTTTCGGCGGCAACGATCGCCACCGCGTCGCCGACGCAGCGCGTGACTTCCCCCACGGCGATCATGGTCGGCCAGTCGGCGACGACACTGCCGATGTGACGATTGCCCGGTATGTCCCGCCAGGTGGCGGCGACGACCACGCCCGGAAGCGCCCGGGCGGCCGAGACATCAAGTGAGAGCAGCCGGGCACGGGGGTGCGCCGCGCGCAGAACCGCGCCGAAGAGCATGCCGGGCTCCGACAGATCGTCGACGTACCTGGCCTCGCCCCGGACCTTCAAGGCTGCATCGCCGCGGAGAAGCCGCGCTCCGAGTCCGGCACGGGATGCACCTTCGGGCGACGGTCCCACCCCGGGCAGCCTCCGCCTCTCGCGCGCAGCCCCGAGCACGCCCGCCAC
>JAPLSM010000092.1 GCA_026398635.1 Spirochaetota bacterium
CGGCACCCGCGCCCGCAGCCGCCCGGAGCGGGGGGTGGCTCTTGCCCGGCCTGTTCGCGATCAACGGCCTGTGCCTGCTCGTCACCCGGGCCTGGCAGCAGACCGGTATCACCGGCAGGGACTCCTCCTTCCTTGTGGTCGTGTTCGGCGCCGCGGCGCTCACGGCCTGGACGGTCTGGGCCCTGCAGCGCCGGGGCATCCGGTGGCTGGACGTCGCGTGCGGCGTGGCCATCGGCGCCTCGAACGCCCTCTCCAACCTCTTCACGGTCAAGGCCCTGCACGTCCTGCCCGGCACGGTCGTCTACCCCTTCTACAGCGCCGTGGGCCTCGTGCTCACGGTCGCGGTGTCGCGCCTCGCGTGGTGGGAGCGCTTCAGCCGGCTCGGCACCGTGGGCATCGCCCTCGCCTGCCTCGCGATCGTGCTGGTGAACCTGGGGTCTCGATGAAGGTGAAGGCCTCGCCCGACGACTTCCGGGTCGAGGAGGAATCGACGGTCGAGCTCTCGGACCGTCCCGGTCCGTACGCCGTCTACCGGCTCGAGAAGACCTCGTGGGACACCTTCGACCTGCTCGACCTGCTCGCGCGCCGGCTCGGCGTCGGACGGCGGGACCTTACCGTGGCCGGCCTCAAGGACCGGCACGGCATCACGAGCCAGCTCGTGGCGGTCCGCGGCCTGAAGGGACGGCCGCGCGAGGTTCGCGAGGCCAACTTCTCGGCCGTGCCCGCGGGCTGGACCGACTCTCCGCTCAGCGCCCGGTCCATCGCGGGCAACCGCTTCTCGCTCGTCCTCCGCGACATGGACGGCCCGGAGGCCCGTCGCTGCCTCGAAGCCCTCGCGGTGGTCCGGCGCGACGGCGCGCCCAACTACTACGACGAGCAGCGCTTCGGGTCTGCCCGGCACGGCGAGGGGTTCATGGGCAAGGAGCTGTTCCTCGGCAGGCGCGAGCGCGCCCTGCGCCTGTACTTCACCGCGTCGAAGTACGACGACCGGCGCACGCGCGAGATGAAGCGCTGCGTGCTGGAGCACTGTGGCAGCTGGCGCGAGTGCCTGCCACTCGCCCGGGGCGATTACGCCCGGGTCCTCGAGCGGCTCGTCGGGAGCCCGCGGGCATTCCGCCAGGCGCTTCTGGCGCTGGACCGCCGGCTCCTGGTGTTCGTGCTGAACGCGTACCAGAGCTTCCTGTTCAACGAGGTGCTCGCCGGCCTCGTGCGGCGCGAGGCGCTCTCGCGCGGTTTCGAGACCCGGGAGCTGCGATACAACGTGGGCTCCTTCGCCTTTCCCGTCGAACTCCCCGACGAGGCGCGCGCATCGTTCACCGGCCGGGAGCTGCCGGTGCCCGGGTACGACACCGTGGTCGGGGACGATGACGTGCGTGAGGTGCTGGACGCGGTGCTCGCCCGGGAGGGCATCGGCCTGCCGGACCTGCGGGCCCGTCAGCTGCCGCGCATCAGCGCGCACGGCGTTTCGCGCCCGGCCTGGATGCACCCCGCGAACCTCGAGGCGGGGGAGCCCGCGGACGACGAGCGCTACCCGGGGAAGCTCAGCCTCGCGCTCTCCTTCTCCCTGCCGAGGGGCTGCTACGCGACGATCGTGGTCAGGCGGCTGGCCCTCGCGACGCCGCGCCCCCGCTGAGACCGTCCACGTTTCCGCAGTGCTTCTGCACGTAGCTGCGGGCCCGTTCGACTCCCGTGGTCCCCGCGACGTCCCTGCCCCGGCACAGCTCGAGGAAGATCCGCTCGGAGGTGCCCGCACCGTAGACCCGGTTGAGCAGGTCGCGGTTCTGCAGGAGGTTCTGCACGAGCACCTCGTTCTCGCCCGCCCCCTCGAGGTACCCGAGGATGACCTGCGCGGTGCCCTGGAACAGGTCCCGGCAGCGCGTGGCCATGCGCCGGCTGAGCGCCTCCGTCTCGGCGCTCAGCTTCATGCTGAGCTCCGCGAGCGAGCGGAGGTGCTCGAGCTCGCGCGCCTCCTCGGGGCTGAAGGCGTACTTGAGCCGGCGGGCCAGGTCCTCGATCGACGCGACCTCCGCCTTTTCCTGCTCGTACGCGGGAGCGTAATGTTGGAGCTGGTACATCGACTCCTTGAGGATGGCGAGCAGGTGGTACCCCGTGCCGAGGTAGGAGTCGATCGAGCGCATCTCGATCGAGGCCTTCAGCTCGCGGAGCATCCGTCGGCTGATGCGCGCCGCGGGCTTATGCTGCCGGGCGTCCCGGACCGATCGGTTCCGAAAGAGCCCGTGCGCCATCTCCTTGAGGTCGAAGGCGAGGGTCTCTTCCAGCTCCCGCACCTGCTCGAAGACCCCGCAGCTGGCGAGGCAGCCGTCGGCCTCCGCCTTCCTGAACGCCGCGTGGATGCCCTCGAAGGCGACGTACGCCTTGAGGAACTTCACCACGAGGAACGCGAGGCTCTCTTTCGCCCGCCGCTCCTCGAACACGTCCCGGGTCAGTTCGCTCACCGCGCGCCTCCCCGGCCACTCTAGCACGGCCGCCCGCCCGTCGCCAACTCCCGCGCCGGCGCCCGCTCCCTCGGTTGACCGGCGCGCCACTCCCCCCGTATAAAGCAGCATGGAGTTTCAGAGGCCGACCCTCTCCCGCCGCGGCGGCGACGTGCCGTGGTCGCCGATCAGGAAGCTCACCCCGCTCGCCGACGAGGCGCGCGGCCGCGGGGTGGAGGTCCTGCACCTCAACATCGGCCAGCCGGACATCAGGACTCCCCGGCCGGTGCTCGACGCCTACCGGTCGTTCGACGCCGACGTGCTCGCCTACAGCCCCTCCCTCGGCATCCCGCGCCTGCGCGAATCGATCGCCGCGTATTACCAGCGTTGCGGCATCTCCGTGGAGCCGCGCGACGTGGCGATCACGGTGGGCGGCAGCGAGGCGATCTTCTTCGCCCTTTCCGCGGTGTGCGACCCGGGGGACGAGATCCTCGTGCGCGAGCCGTTCTACGCGAACTACGTCGCCTTCGCGGCCATGATCAGCGCGAAGGTGGTGCCCATCCCCGCCTCGATCGACGAGGGCTTCGCCCTCCCCTCTCGCGAACGGATCTCCCGCTTCATCGGCCCGCGAACGAAGGCCCTGCTGTACATCTCGCCCGAGAATCCCACCGGCATCGTCTACGACAGCGCCGAGCTGGAGACCCTCCGCGAGCTGTGCCGGCGATTCGGGCTGTACCTGATCGCCGACGAGGTCTACCGGGAGTTCATCTACGACGACCACGTGGCGTTCCGCTCGGTGCTCGACCTGCCCGATCTCGCCGAGCACGCCATCCTCATCGACTCGGTGTCCAAGCGCTTCTCCTCCTGCGGCGCGCGCATCGGGAGCCTCACCACGCGGAACCGGCTCGTCATGGAGCTGGTGGACAAGTTCGCGCAGGCGCGTCTGTGCCCGCCCACCGTGGGTCAGCTCGCGGCCGACGCGGCCTACCGCATGGACCCCTCATACTTCGAGCCTATCCGGAACGAGTACCGGCGCCGGCGCGACCTCGTGGTCGAGAGCCTGCGCCGGATCCCAGGCACCCTCTTCCACGTGCCCGAGGGCGCATTCTACCTCATGGCACGCCTTCCCGTGACCGATGCCGAGGAGTTCGCCCGGTTCCTGCTCACGGATTTCTCGTGGAAGGGGAAGACGGTGATGCTCGCCCCCGGGCAGGGTTTCTACTCGACCCCCGACCGGGGCCGGGACGAGGTGCGCATCGCCTACGTGCTCGAGTGCGGACGGCTTGCCGAGGCCATGGAAATCCTCGAGCGGGCCCTCGACGCCTACAACAACTTCACGGGCGGCGCTCCCGCGACCCGCTCCGCGGCTCGCTGCCGCGCCTAGGGGCCACTGCACCGCCGCTGATCAAGCTTCTCGATCACGCCGAGGAGCTCCGACAGCCGGTCGATGACCGCGTCCGGGGTGACGGAAAGGTCGCGGGGGGGTGTTCCATTGGCGAGGAGCACCGTGTGGGAACCGGCACGCATGCCTGCATCGATGTCGAACACGTAATCGCCGACCACAACGAGATCGGCCGCGGCGCACCCGAGCCGCGCGGCCGCGGCGTGCACGCCGTCGGGGTGCGGCTTCTGCCGCCGAACGTCCTCCCGACACACGATGGCCGCGAAGTCGCGCTCGCGGAGGGTCGGGAAGCGTTCCAGCGCCTCCCGCACGGAGGCACGGCTGTTGCGGCTCAGGATGCCCGCGGGCAGCCCCCGGGCGGCGAGCGTGCGGATGGTCTCCTCGGCCGCCTCGTTCGGCTCGGACCGGCGTGCGGCCTCCAGCTCCAGGGCGTCCAGGATTCCGAAGGCCTTCCGGCGCGCTTCGTCGTCATCGAGCGACTCGATGAACTCGAGAATCGGCCGTCCCGCCGGGCAGCCGATCGCGCGACGGATGGCGGCGAAGTCGAGCGAGCCGGGGCGGGTCAGGGTGCCGTCGAAGTCGAAGAGCACGGCGCGTACCACGGGGGGCACTCTATCACATCATTGCGCGCATCAGGAGATGGGTGTATGATGCCGGGGCCCATGATGCGGAAGAACGAGCTTTCGCCCCGCGAGATCGAGATCGTGCTCGAAGGGCATCTCGCGCGCGAGGACATGAGCGAATTCCAGCGCCTGCTGGACGACGCGCTGCGGGGCGGCTACGAGACGATCGCCCTCGATCTCCAGCACTGCGAAAGCCTCGATTCCTGGGCTGTCGGCAAGATACTGAAATTCAGGCAGCGCTGCGAACTGTCGGGGAGACGCCTGGTCATCCGCCGGTGCAGCCCCCGCATCCGGGAGCTGCTGATGATGATCCGGTTCGACGCGCTGATCCGCTTCGAAGACTGACCAAGGAGGAACCTCATGGAACAACGGGCCCGGTCCGCCATTGCGTCCGGCGCGATCCTCATCGTGATCGGCGTGCTGCTGCTCATGGCACGCCTCGTGCCCGGCTTCTTCGGGCAGCTCACCTGGCCGTTCATCGTGATCGGCGTGGGCGTTCTGCTCCTCGTGCTCGCCATCGCCACCGGCAACGCCGGCCTCGCGGTGCCCGCGTGCATCGTCGGCGGCATCGGGCTGATCCTCTGGTGGCAGAACGCGAACAACCGCTGGGACACGTGGTCGTTCGCCTGGACCCTGATCCCCGGCTTCGTGGGCGTGGGTGCGCTGGTCCAGGGCCTGCTGGAGTCGAAGCCCCTGAAGGCGCTCATCGACGCGCTGTGGCCAATCCTCATCAGCGCGGTGCTGTTCGTGGTGTTCAGCTCCTTCTTCGGCGGTCCGCTCTACGGGGTGCCCTTGTACTACCTCGCGGGCGGCGCGCTGATCCTGCTGGGGGTGCTCGTCATCCTCAAGGGGTTCCTGAAGGTCCCCGCGAAGACCGGCACCGACGAAAAGCGGCAGGAGTAGGCCGTGCTGCGCGGTAGCCAGATCGGCGGCATCATCCTCGTGTGCGTGGGCGCGCTCACCCTGCTGGGCGTCGTCACCTCACTGCCCGTGGTCGCCATCCTCTTCGCCGCCGCCCTGATCGGCGTCGGGATCTGGATCATCTCGGGCGCGGCCCGCGGCGGGGCCGACCTCCCGCGCGAGCAGGCGGCGATCCCGCTCGACGGCGCCACCGAGGCGGCGCTGAAGATCCGCCACGGGGCCGGGCGCCTGGCCATCGGCGCCGGCGCGGGTATCGGTGACCTGCTGTCGGGCACCTTCGGCGGTGGCCTCGACGCGCGCACCACCCGCGACGGCGCGGTGCTGCGCGTGGACATGCGGATCAAGGAGCGCCGGGTCGGCGACCTGGCGGGCTCCGTGCTGCGGGGGAAGTTCGACAGCCTCGACTGGGACATGGTCCTCAGCCCGCTCGTGACGCTCGACCTCGAGCTGGAGACGGGCGCGAGCGAGAGCCGCATAGTACTTACCGACCTGAAGGCGCGCGACGTGCGCCTCAAGACCGGCGCGAGCGCCACCACCATCGACCTGCCCGAGGCTGCGGGACTCACGCGCCTCTGGGTGGACAGCGGCGCTGCGTCGGTGAAGGTGCGCGTGCCCGGCGGCGTTGCCGCCCGGATACGCCTCCGCGCGGCGCTCGCGGGTACCCGGGTCGACGCGGTGCGGTTCCCGCGCCGGGGCGAGGCGCAGGTCTACGAGTCCGCGGATTTCGAGACCGCGGCCAACCGGGTCGAGATCGACGTGGACACGGGGGTCGGCTCGATCGAGATCAGCTGAGAGGCGCCGCTAGGCGAAGACGCCCATCCCCACCTGGG
>JAPLSM010000023.1 GCA_026398635.1 Spirochaetota bacterium
GCTCCGGGGGTCCCGGCATAGACGGTGATGAGCTCGTTGCGCTTAAGGCCGCCGGCGGCTTCCCAGTGCACCCGGTTCTTCGGGTTGATGGCCAACACCCCGAGCTCGGGATGGAAGTAAGCGACCACGAGATCCATCGCACGCCAGCCGACCGTTTCGGCGGCCAGCCCGGCGAGGGAATCGGCGTTCTCCGCCAGGTTGTGCGAGCCGACCGCATAATGGTAACGATCGACGAGCAGCGCGTTCAGCACCGGGAGGACCTGGTCGGGGTTGATCGCCTTCTCGCTCAGGCGCTCGCCGAGCACGTCAGCGAGGTTTCGTCCCCGCTCGATCTCGGCCACCATCCCGCCCACGAGCTTGAAGTGCGCGAGCGAGCGGTTAAACCCGTCCCGGGTGCTGAGCCCGTCGTACGGATGGGGTTGCTCCGGCATGTGTACTACCTCTCTCCTGAAATGAAAATGGTGACCCCCGTGCGGAGGTCACCATTCGTCAGACCCTACGTTCAGATCTCCCTGAGGGCGTCGTCCGAGCGGCCCCGACTCCCTCCCCGCTTTGCGGCAGGCTTGGACCGGCTCGTGCGCCGGCCGGAGTCTACGACCCCCGCAGAAGCCGCCTTGGCCTCCAACGCGGAGGGCAC
Organism: Spirochaetota bacterium; assembly: GCA_026398635.1. Lineage (GTDB taxonomy): Bacteria > Spirochaetota > Spirochaetia > SZUA-6 > Fen-1364 > JAPLSM01. The sequence goes on from JAPLSM010000023.1 coordinate 638, forward strand.
GTTGAGCATCTGCGCGTATTCCTCGCGCTCCTTCTGCACGTCCTCGGTGATGGCGAACGACTGCGCGATGTCCTTGCGGACCGTGGAGCGGCGGCGCGAGAATGATGCGAAGGCCGCGTCCTGGAACCCCTTCGAGACGCCGAAGAGGAACTCGTTCAGAACGTTGGACATGCCGTCCAGGGTCGCCTTCTTCCGCTTGATCGAGGTGATGTCCACGTCGAGCAGGAGGCCCGGCTGGATGTGGTAGGGGTTGATGATGTACTCGAATCGCAGGAACTGCTTCTCCAGGCTCAGGATCCGGTCTTCGACCACGCGGCGCTGGATGGGGTAGCGGTACCCGTACATCTTCTGGAGCTTCTCGCGCATCATGATGATGCGCTTCTTGATGTCGTCTTTCTCCGAGATGTAGGTCCGGTTCATCCGCTCGACATCCGTGTCGCCGGCCTTGATGAAGGTGACCTCGTTCCAGCTCTTCTCGAGGTCCTCGTAGACAGGGTCGCCGGTGCGGGCCTTGATCTTGCGCCGGATCTTGCCCTTCATGCGCCAGGCGAGGTCGCTGAAGTCCACGATTCCCTTCATGAACTTGGAGTCTTCGTAGGCCATCTCGAGCACGTCCCACAGGTGCTGGACCTCGATCTCGAAGCTCTTGGCCTGCACGTCGTAGGCCTTGCGGTCCTCGAGCAGCTGCGCCTGGTCGTAGTAGCGCATCCGGATGCCGTAGCGCTCGTCGGGCAGGTGCTCGTAATCGGTGTCCTCGTACTCTCGAAGCACCAGCTCGCGGGCGTTCTTCAGGTTCTCGACGTGCTGGTAGCCCATCTTCGAGGTGTCGAGAATGGAGGTGATCGAGTTGACCGCTGTGTTGAACCCGCGGTTGCGGATGTTCTCGATGTCGATGATCTTCTTGAGGTTCTCGCGGATATTGATCGGGTCGTACTCGTCGGGGTCGATCTCGGCGCGCAGGCCCTCGATCTTGTCCATCAGCGCCTTGGCGAAGAAGATGTAGCGCTTGCTCTTGGCGTCGTCCTTGTCGTCGGAAGTGTAGTTGCCGACACGCTTCATCTTCTCGAAAAGGATCTCGCCGTCGTTCATCTCCTCCTTGCCCTCGTCGACGAGCTGGTCTTTCAGCTGGTCGATCTCCTTGTCGATCTGGTCCATGATGCGCTTGCTGACCAGGTCCTTGATGAGGAACTCGACCGTGACCTGGTAGTGGAAGATCGGGCTGATCAGCTCGGCGTCGAGGATGTTGACCGAAAGCTTGACATCCGTGACGGTCTTCGGCCGGTAGGGGTTGTCCTTGAACGAGCACTTGACGATCGAGTACGCGTTCTGGCCGCGGATGAAGGCGCCTACGTCGGTCTTCTGGCGCAGCAGGCTGTTGGTCAGGTTCTCCAGGTCGTTCACGCCGCGCTGGACGTGGCCCTGGAGGTGGCCGTACATGTTGACGATCGACTTCTCGATCTCCGCGGTGTTGAACTTGTCCATACCGCCGACCTGGTCGAGCAGCTGGGCGATCTCCTTCGGCGTGTAGCGCGCGAGGGTCTTCAGCTCCTCCTTGTCGACGAAGTTGCGGACCTTCTTCACCATCTCGTCCTCGGACGTGACGATGAAGCGGTTGAACATGTTCTGGTAGTTCTGGTTGAAATAATTGAAGAGCTTTTCCTTCACCCCGCCCATGATGTCGAGCTTCTCGACTACCTCCTTGGGGAGGCGCGAGGCGATGTGGTTTATGACCTTGTCGACTTCCTCGGCGAGCAGTAGGTCGACCTCCGCCTGCTGGTCGCGGAACTCCTGCGCGAGCGAGTTGCGCGACCCGACAGCACTGGGCTTCTCGGGATGGAACACGTTCGGGCTTTTCGGGAGGTCCATTCCTGCCATACGGTTCTCCTTCTCTCCGGGTATTTCAACCGAAGTAAAGCACAATTGCCCGGACCTTTCAAGCACATTTTCCGGGTCCCCTTCCATTTTATCCAATTCTGGTGCATTCTACAAGCAACAAAAACGCCCCCCAGGAGGTCGGTCATGAGATGCCGGAAAGCCGCCGTTGTCATCCTGTCGCTCCTCCTTGCCGTCGCAGGGCTCGCCCCCGCCGACAAGCGGACGGAAAACATCGACATGTTCGTGGTGCTCGACCGGTCCCTCTCGATGGACAAGCACGTCGGGGGGGTCAAGAAGATCGACGCCGTCAAGGCGTACACCGCATCGGAGCTCATCGACGGCCAACTGATCCTCGGCGACTTCCTGGAAATTATCGCGTTTTACGGGAAAACTGAGGTGGTGGTCTCGCAGCTCGTCGCGACCGAGGCGGACCGCGCCGCTGTCAAGCGGGTCGTGAACGGCCTGGTCGGCAACGGACATTTCACGGACATCGGCAATGCCCTCGACACCCTGCGCACCGAGGTGGAAAAGCGCGAGTCCGACGGACGCCTGAAGCACGTACTGCTCATCACGGACGGCATCCAGGAGGCGCCGCCGACCAGCCGGTACTACTCCCCGGACGGGTCGTTCAACCACGAGTTCCTCGAGAACACCAAGACGATCCAGAAGAAGGGCTGGAAGATCCAGCTGCTGGGCCTCGGCGCGGGTACCGCGGTCCTCGACCTGGCCCGGGCGCTGGAGGCCGTCTTCGGGGAGCTCACCGGAGCCGTCAGCGCCGACGAGCTGGCCCGGCAGACCGAGAACCTGCTCGGCACCATCCGCATCGTGGACGGGACGGCGTCCGTGGCCCCGGTCAACGCCGATGGTTCCACAGAGCTCTCCCTTTCCCTCCGCAGCGAGGGATACTCCCGCGAGGTCACCGTGTCCGTGGCCGGCATCGCCGCCGCTTCGGGCACGGTTTCCGCCGCCCAGGCGCTCGCCAGCGCACCCGTCTCGCTGCGGGTCGCCGGCACGGGCGACACCGCGGTGCGGCTGCGCCTGTCGCTCCCAGCCGAGCTTCCCGCCGGCCGCCGGCCGTGGAAGTTCTCCTTTTCCTTCCTCCCCGGCGAGCGTTTCACGCCCGGGGAGCTCACCCTCCCCGTCACCGTCCGCGGCTGGGCCGGCAATCACCCGCTGAGCTTCTGGCTGATCATCGCCGGCGCGGCCATCCTCGCCGTGCTCATCGTGCTGTTCATCCTCAGGCTCCTGCGGGGTCGGCCGGTCCGCTTCGGGGTTTCCGTTGACGGGGATCCCGTCTCCGGCAGCCCCGCCGCGCTTGTCAAAGGCGCTTTCCGCTACCTCACCGAGTTGGACAGCGTCTTCTCGCTCGAAGGGAAACGAACGTCACGGTCGATCGCCCGGTTCTCGGTCCGGCGCCAGCCGGAGCGCCGTCCCGCACTTTCCATGGAGTTCCTGAAGCCCGACCGGTTCTGGAAGGTGAACGAACCGCCCGAGAACGCCATCGGGTGCTCGCTCACGGTCAAGGCCTCCGACGGCAGCCGGCACGCCCTGAAGGTCTCGTCCAAGGAGCGGTAGCATCGACTCGAACGCTCCGGCCGCCTGGCTCTTCGAAACCGGGCCCATCCAGCGGGTGCCCGGTTTCTCCGATGCGTGCGTGTTCGCGACCTTCCCGATGATGGCCAACTGGGTGATCGCCGATTTCGCCCTCGCCAGCCTCCGGCAGTCCTGCTCACGCGTGCGGTTCGTCGTCGACTACGATGCGAAGACCCTTGCGCTCGCCCTGGCGGGCCGCTGGAAGAACCGGCCGGTCGAGGTTCACGTGCTCGAAACGGGACTCTCCGGCCTGCTGCGACTCCTCGCTTCTGACGAGGCCGAGCAGGTGCTGATCGGCTCGCTCTCCGCGGCGTGGCTGCTGGATCCCGGTTCCCCGGCTGCACTGGCGTCCGCGGCCGGCGAATCCGTCGCGAAAGCCTCCCTGCAGCGCACGCCCGTCGAGCTCTACGGCTGCCGCCGCGACCGGCTGATCGCAATCCTGGAGGCAGCCGGTCCCCGGCTCGCGAGGGCGCGCCGGTGCCGCGAGCTGCTTTTCGAGGGCACCCTCACGGGAGCCATCGACCTGATCGAGGAGATCCCCGGGGAGCTGCTCTTCCTCAACGACCCAACGGACCTCCATCGGCGCACCCTGGCGCTTGCCGCCCACGACGCCCGCGCGCTCCGTCCTGTCTCCCGGATGGCCGAGCCGGCCGATCCTCCACTCGAAGCGCGCATTGCCGAGCGCGCCCGGGTCGTCTCCTCGTGGATCGCGCCGGGCGCGGATGTCGAGGGCACGGTCGAGGGTTCCGTGATTTTCCCCGGCGCGTCGGTCCGACGGGGCGCGCACGTCGCGAACAGCGTGCTGATGAATGGCGCCATCGTGGGTTCGGGAGCGACGGTCCAGAACGCCCTCGTCCTCCCCCACGGGCCGTCCGACCCAACCGCCCGGTCGGGCAGTCGGGCAGCGCCTACGATCGGCGACCGGTGCATGGTCGGCAACCGTTCCACGACGGCCGTGAACGCCGCCTACCCCGATCAGATCCGCGACGGGCTCACCGTCATCGGGATGGGCGTGGACCTTCCCAACGGGTTCAAGGTCGAGGCAGGCTGCCTGGTGGGGCCCGGCGTCCCGCTCGCGGACCTTCGGCGCCAGAAGGTCCTGCGCCGGGGCCAGTCCGTGCCGGAGGACCGCGCATGAGCGATTTTCAGCCCGTCATCGACTTCATCGGCCGGCACGACCGGTTCGTCATCACCGCCCACGAGACGCCCGACGGGGATGCCATCGGGAGCGAATGCGCGATGGCGCGGGCGCTCGTCCAGCTGGGTCGTCGGGCGCTCGTCCTGAACGCCGACCCCACCCCGCGCAAATTCCGGTTCGTCGATGTGGACAATGTCGTACAGGTGCTCGAGAGCCCCGGCCAGCTGCCGGACGACCTCGAGCGCTGGGCCCTGCTGATGCTCGACACCAGCGACGTGCGCAACATCGGCCAGGTCGCCGGCCTCGTTCTGCCCCGCGTGAGCGAGCATTTCATCATCGACCACCACGAGAACGAGGGGGACATCCTGGCCGGCAACTTCGTGCAGAAGAGCGCTTCCTCGACCGCCGAGATCATCCACCCGCTGCTCGCGGCCCTCGGCGTCGAGATCGACTACCCGATGGCCCTCGCCCTGTTCACCGCCATCGTGTACGACACCGGCTCGTTCATCTACCCGAAAACGACGGCGCTCACCTTCGAGATCGCCCGCGACCTCGTGGACCGCGGCGTGGAGCCGAACATGGTCTACGCGAACGTCTACGAGAGCAACTCCATCTCGGCGCTCATGCTGCACGCCCGGGTCCTGTCCACCCTCGAGCTGGCGCTGGGAAACCGCGTGTCGCTGCTCACCATGCGCCGCGAGATGATCGCGGAAAGCGGCGGCATCTACGAGGAGGCCGACCAGCTCATCAACATCCCGCTGAAGAGCGAGGACATCCGGGTGTCCGTCTTCTTCAAGGAGAACCCCGAGGGCCTGATGCGCTGCTCACTGCGCTCGAAGGAGAACATCGACGTTGCCGAGATCGCCCAGCGTTTCGGGGGCGGCGGCCACCGAACGGCGGCCGGCTTCAAGTGCCGCGAATCGCTCGAGGAGACCCGTCGGGCCGTGCTCTCGATGCTCGCGAAGTACTTCCCATGAGGTCGACGGCCCTCCCGCTCTGCGTGCTGGCCGCGCTCCTGCTCTCCGGATGCCCTGAGCCCGATGCGCGCCCCGGTGAATCACGGCTCGTGGTGCCCGAGGTGCCCGGAGCCATTGCGGCCTCCGCCGGAGGGTTAGCGAGTCAGAACGGCACGCTCCCCCGCATCATCGCTACGCTCGACCGGGCAGACCGCCTGGTGACCGTCGTGAACGCGAACCTGGATGCCGATCCCCAGGAGGAGCAGGTGGTCGCGGTGCAGCGCCGGGACGACCCCGCGGCTCCCGTGCGCCTGCTCGTGCTGGACCCCGAGTTCCCCCGGGGACGCGGCGCCCGCATCAGCTGGGAGGCCCCCACCCTCGCAGCGAGCGCGCGCGCCTTCTCGCTCTCGGTGAAGGACCTGGTGGGCGACCACGGCATGCAGCTGGTTGCCACGGGGACCAGCAGCGAGGGCCGGTTCACGCTCGACGTGTTCCGCCGGGCAGCAGCCGACGACCTGGTCTTCGCCCCCATCTGCCGGATCGTCGCCGACGAGATCGAGATCGAGGAAACCCCGCGCACGGAGGCGTACTCCTCGGGGCTGAAGAACGGGGCGAGCTGGCCGGTCATCTCGTGGCTGCGCGACACGGAATCGGACAACCCGATGGACCTCGTGCGTATCCGCTGGTCGTGGCGTCCCGCCATGAACCGATACGCCTCGGAGCCTCCCGAGAAGGTGCCGGGTGAGCAGGTCGGCCAGGAGCAGCTTCGCCAGCTCTACGCGGACCTGCGGCCCGCGGCCTTCGAGAGCTTCATCGCCGGGCTCTGGGGCGAAACGCCTGCTCCCGCCAGGCGCCCTTCGATCATCGTTCAGTTCGACGTCGCATCACGGCGCATCGCGATCAACGACGGCGACACCCTCGAGAGCTTCGCCTGGCGCGACACGGTCCGCACGCTCTTCGACCGGATCGTGGTGGTCGCGGAGAACGAGGCCGTGTCCCGGATCAGGCGCACCTTCTCGATCCGCGCCTCCGGCGCCTCGACGATCGCGGTCTCCATCCGGGGCGACAGCGAGTGGGATGCCCGCGATCTCGACCTCGCCCGGCTCCCGGAGCGGCCGGCCGGCGCGGCCGGTGCCGCCGCGGCCGCCATCAGCCCGGTCGGCGAGTACGCGGGGCTCGACGGAGGGTCGGTTCGCTTCGACGGCGACGGGCTCGCCTGGACCGTGGGCGCCGTCAACCGGCGCGGCACCTGGGTGTCCTTCGTGCTCGGGAGCCGGTCGATCCTGACGGTTCGGTTCCTCGACGGCTCCCGGGAAGCCCGTTCGTGGCTCGCCGGCCTGAAGGAGACTCGCGACAAGACTTCGGTTACGAGGAAGCTCACCCTCTCGCCCGTGCTCCTCACCGCGGAGGGCTGGGAGGAGACGGCCGGGCAAGCGCTCGAGCTGACGCAGACGGAGAAGCTGGCGAAACCGTGACCATCAGTCGCTGACGGTGATGCCTGCGTAGCCCGCCGCGCGCAGGCGTTCGAGGAGCCTGGCCGCGGATTCGCGGTCGAGACCCGTTGCCGCCAAAACCCTCCAGAGGGTCTTTCCCTGGACGACGGCTTCGCGGACCAGCGCATCGAAACCGGCCCGGGACAGGTCCTTGACGAGCTCATCTGCGTTCTCCCGCACCTGGAACGCCCCAGCCTGCACGGAGAAGGTCTTCCCCTCCGGAGGCACGGTCGTCGCTGCGGTTCCCGGGTCCTTCACCACGGGCGGTGCCGCCGAGACGAACCGTGACGGAGAGGGCGCCTCGAATACACGGGAACTCGTCCCGGATGCCGCGGCGAGGGCGATTGCTGCCTCGGGGGACCCGGCGAACAGTTCCGAGAGCCGCGCGGCAGCCCGCGCGAGATCGGCCTGTGTGCCTCCCGACCGTACCGCTTCGAAGAGGTTCCAGGCGGCCGGGAGCCTGGCGGTCGGGTCCTCCACCGCAGAGAGGATCCTCGCTGATCCGAGCCGGGCTTCTTCGAGCCTGCCGGCGAGTAGATCGGCCGTCGAGGCGAGCGGGTCGAGGCCGGGCACGGTGACCGTCCTGGCCGCAGCGGTGGCATAAGCGTCCAGGTCTGCCATGGCAAGCGCGAGACGCATCGCGTGCTTCAGGAGGCTCACGGGACCACCGCGGCTCCAGGCATCCGCCGCGATCGCCGCGGCCTCCTCGTCGAGGCCCGCCAGCTCGAACAGCTGCGCTGTCTCGGCGAGCAGCGGCCACGCTCCGGGCATTTTCGGCAGGCTGCCGGCCAGGTCCCGGCAGGCGTCGATCAGCGCGTCGAGCCCGTGTTCGGTGCGGAGGAAGCCGGCGTACCCGGCGAGCGAGGAGGGTTCACCGGACCGTTCACGCGCCCAGGAGAGGTACAGGCGCGCCGCAGCCGCCGCATCACCGGCTTCCTCGAGCTGGCGGGCTTCCTCGAGCTGGAGGGGTCGACCGACTGCGTGCACGGCACCGGTCCCGAGGAAAACGAGTGCTGCGATCGCGGCGCCGAACGGGCTAGAGGATCGCGGCACGGAAGGTCGCGCCCGCGAGCGATTCGAGACGGACGCGCACGAACCTGCCGATGAGCGAAGGGTCCCCGGGCAGCACGGCCATCGCGTCCCATTCAGTGCGGGCAAGCAGCTCTCCCGGATTCCGCCTCGACACGCCTTCAACGAGCACCTCCGCGACCTTGCCCAGCCGTTCGCCAGCCCGCCGGACCACGATCCGTCGTTGCGCCGCTATGATCCGGTCGAGCCGCTCGAGCTTCAGGGGTTCCTGCACCGGATCCCCGAGCAGTGCGGCGGCAGTGCCTTCGCGGGGATTGTACCGGTAGGTGAAGGCCTCGTCGAATCCCGCCCGTTCCATCAGGGCGAGGGTGAGGCGCACGTCCTCCTCGGTTTCCCCGGGGAACCCGGTCAGAATATCGGTCGTGATCGAGACTCCCGTGAGCGCGCCGCGGATGGCGTCGACGAGCCGAAGGTAGCCGCCCGCGGTGTACCCCCGGTTCATGGCCGCGAGCACCCGGTCCGAGCCGCTCTGCACGGGCAGGTGCACGTGCCGGCACAATCGTGGTTCCTCGGCCATGACGGCGATGAGGTCGGGGGAGAGATCCTTCGGGTGCGAGGTGAGGAACCGGATCCAGCGGATGCGGCCGGCCTCGGCAGCCACTCGTCCGAGGAGCCGGGGGAAGGTGATCGTCCCGCCGTCACCCCTTCGGTAGGAGTTCACGTTCTGGCCGAGCAGCGTGACGTCAAGGCAGCCGTTGGCATCGAGCGCCCGCACTTCCGCAAGCACCTCCGCGGCGGGTCGCGAGACCTCCGGCCCGCGCACGAACGGAACGATGCAGTAGGAGCAGAAATTGTCGCATCCGTGCATGACAGGCACGAATGCCCGTGGACCCCCGCTCGAATGGCGCGCTGCGAACCGGAAGGTGCCGTCCCCGTCGACCACCGGCCGCTCTCCCGCGCCCGCCCGGCGGACCGCCTCCCGAAGCCCTTCCCTGCCGTAGGTGCCCACGAGAGCGTCGATCTCGGGAAATTCTTCGAGGGCGCGCTGCCCGAGCCGTTCGGCCATGCAGCCGGTAAGCAGGAGGGTGAAGTGACGACCGCGCTTCAGGCGCCGGTACCAGCCGAGCCTGCCCCGGATGCGCTCCTCCGCCGTCTCGCGGACCGAGCAGGTGTTGATGACCACCAGGTCGGCGTCGTCGGGCTTGCGGGCCAGCTCCCATCCCTCTGCCGCGAGGTCGGCGACGATCGCCTCCGATTCGGCCTTGTTCATCTGGCAGCCGTACGTTTCGACGAACAGCCGCCGCGGCTGCACCGTCACATCCTTTTGCGCAGGTTGGCCACGAACTTCCAGATCCAGTACCCGCCGACACCCGCCAGCGCCAGGCCCGCGGCGCGCATGAGCCAGAGCAGCCACGCGAGGGGTCCGCTGAAGATGCCGGCGGCGAGCGTCGCGATCCCCGCGGATGCCGCGATGAGGCCGGCATTGCGGTCCGGTTTCGACCCGGTCAGCGCGATTCCCGCGATCGTCGCGAGTGCACCCGCCACGATTCCGAACACGCCGCCGCGGGCAGCCGCCATGAGAACGATGCCGCCGGCAACGAACACGACACCCTGCACGCCCTGCCGGGCGAGCGTGTTTCGGGTTACCGGAACATTCGACGAATCACTCATGAGGAAAGTGTACCGCGGCCCCGTCGATCGAGTCCAGCAGGTCACGCCCGACGACGCATTGACATCATGGCAGCGCCGTTCTAGAGTGGTGGCATGCATCGTCTCACGAGGAGGATCCTCCTCCTTGTCTCCCTCGCCTGCGTCGTGCTCGGTCTCTTCCTGCTCGGCGCGAACCTCGGCTTCATTTCCGGCCGCGTCACCGCTCTCGCGGTGGACCTGTGGCCGATCGTCCTCGTCGCCGGCGGGGCCATCCTGATGGCCGATTCACTCGCGAAACGCCGCCTGACGCGTTCCGCTGTCCCCGTTGCGCGTCGGCACGAGCTTCAGGTCGGCCCTGATGCGCGCGAGATCTCCTGCCACATCCAGTTCTCGTACGGGCGTCTCAAGATCGACGCCGCGGACGGGACGCCGTACGTGCTCTGCGAGCATGTCGGCCCCGCGCCCGAGCCCCTGATCGAGCAGTCGGCGCGGGGGAGCGTTGCCTCGCTCTCGCTCTCCCTCCAGCAGCCCCTCTTTCCGTCCGCCTTCCAGCTCTCCAACACCTGGCACCTCGCCCTCCCGCCCGCACTGCCGATCGCCCTGGATCTGCACCTCCACGAGGCAGTGCTGCAGCTCGACCTGCGCGGCCTTCCGGTGGAGCGCCTGGACATGCGGGCGGACTCGGGAGCCCAGGAGATCCTGCTCGGCAACCGGCAGCGGCATCTCGCGGCCCGGATCACCTCGTCGAGCTCGGATCTCGTCATCATCGTGCCCCCTGCGGTCCAGGTCGAGGTCGCACTCCTCAACCCCTTCTGCCGCATTGACTTCCCCCAGGGAGACTTCGAGCGCCGTGGCGACGGCTCGCTCGTGTCCAGCAGGGCCGACCCCGACTCCGGGCGAATCGAGCTCGAGCTGGACGGCGCCCTGCGATCCATCGTCCTCGATGTCGACGATCGTTCGGGTAGTTGAAAAAGCCCCGATGCGATGGTACCTTGGATGGGTGAAAATCCCCGCATGCGTCGCGATGCTCGCCATACTTTTTTTAGGTGCCATCCCCGCTGTCGCCCAGGAGCCGCCGGTAACGGAGAGTGAACCCGTCGCATCCGCCTACGGGCTCGGCGACCAGGTGCTCTCGATCAGTCTCGGGCCGTTCTTCCCTCTGTTCAACCTGGTACCTGGCGGCTCTCCGTCGAGCACCAACCTCACGGTGGGCGGCACCGGTTCCATTGCCTGGTCGACCTACGTCACCGGCGCGATCCGGATTGGCGCCGAGATAGGCGGGGTGTTCTCCTTCAGCCGCCCGAATTTGAATACCCTTCTCATGCTCCCGATCCTCGCCCGGGCCCAGTACGTGATGACCTTCTACCCGTTCGAGGTACCGCTTTCCCTCGGCGTGGGCATGAACATCGTGAAGTACGGCGACCTGAAGAACATCGACCTGCTGATCAAGCCCGGCGCCAGCATCATGTGGATCTACGATTCCAAGTGGTGCTTCGGTCTGAACCTGGCCTGGTGGTGGGATATGCAATTCTACCCGACCGACCCGACGCAGTCCAGGATCGGCAACTTCCTCGAGGTGTCCGTGTCCGCCCTCTATCACTACCAGTGAGGCCGCCCATGAAGCTTCGTGTCGCGCATCTCCTCCTCGCCGCCGGAATCCTGATCGTGTCCACGTCGTGCAAAGACGGAAACGTCTACGCCACGCTCGAACAAGAGGATAAGGTCTACGACCTTTCGCTGCCGAACAACATCACTGTCTTCGACGTCACGAAGATCGTCGACGCCACTCCGGCGTACTACGCCGCGGCCGGCAAGATCTGGGAGGGCGACGACGCCACGGTCGCGTGGAACACCGACGTGCCCGTGGCTCCCCCGAGCCCGGGCGACATATGCTCGGCGCTTGTCGCCTCGCCGTTCGGCACGAAAGACACCCTGTTCGGCGGTTTCATCAA
>JAPLSM010000018.1 GCA_026398635.1 Spirochaetota bacterium
CGGCCAGTCGCCGGGCTTCTTGATCGGGCAATCGATCACCTCGGGCGTGGTCGAGCGGTCACGGTGGTTGCGCCGCACACCGCCCGTCGCGGTGGTCTCCACGATGTATTCTTCGTTCTCCTCGAGCACCTTGACGGGGAAGCGGGGGCTGAGGTCGGCCTCGATGCCCTCGATCTCATAGCCGAAGTGGTCGGCGGGGCTCTTCTCCACGGGCAGACCCTCGCCCTCCCAGCGGCGGACCGTGGCCGCCCACGGCCCGTCGTGGATCGGCACCCGGTCGGGCACCTTGCGCGCGATCGCCGTGCGCACCCGTTCCTGGGAACTCATGGCTGGTTTCATGGACCCGATCCTACCCGAGAGCAGGGCGGGTGTCAGCAGGAAGGCCGGTCGCGCCCGGAACGGCCGCGGTCAGCATGGGTGCCCCGCGGCCGGCCCGTCGGCGCCCCGCAGCACCTTACTGGCCGTGCCAGGCGAACCGGTTGCCGCCCGCGAGCTTGGCCCGGTACATGGCCGCATCCGCGCTCTTGAGCAGCGCGTCGGGGGTCTCTCCGTCGCGGGGATACAACGCTATGCCGATACTCGCGCTCACCGCGCATTCGCTGTCGCCGACCCGGAAGGCGCGCTCCAGCTCGCGAAGGATCTTGCGCGACACCTCGGCCGCACCCTCCTCCACGGGCAGCTCGGGGATCAGCACCGTGAACTCGTCGCCGCCGATCCTCGCCACGGTGTCGCCCGTGCGCAGGGCGCCCGCGAGGCGACCGGCGACGTCGCGTAGCAGCGCGTCCCCCTGCGCGTGCCCCCACCCGTCGTTCACCGCCTTGAAGCCGTCCAGGTCCAGGAAGAGCACGGCCATCGCCCGCCTGCCGCGCCGCGCCTGAGCCAGGGCCAGTTCGAGCCGGTCGGACAGGAGCTTGCGGTTCGGCAGGCCGGTCAGGGGGTCGTGGTAGGCCATGTCGCGGATGGCTTGCTCGAGGGCCCGGCGCTCGGTGATGTCCCGGTTGATGCTCAGCACCGCCGGAACTCCTCGGTGCTCCACCACGGCCGTGTTCACCTCGATCGCCATCTCCGTGCCGTCCTCGCGCCGGTGCACGGTCTCGAAGGCCTGGTGTGTGCCCTGCGCGATCATCTCGCGGAAGCGGGCCCTGCCGAGCGCGGCGTCCTTTGCCAGGCGCTCGAGCGGCATGCCGACCAGCTCGGCGTGCGCGAAGCCGTAGAGCTCGCACGCGCGCTGGTTGGCCTCGAGGACCGTCCCGTCGCCCGCCGCGAAGATGAGGATGGCGTCGTGCGCGCTCTCGAACAGCTGCCGGTAGTCGCGCTCGGACTGCCGCAGCGCCTCCCGGGCCTGCTTCTCCGCGGTGATGTCGACGAGGATGCCGTCGTAGAAGCGCACGACGCCCGCCTCGTCGGCGACGGCGCGGCAGTAGTCGCGCACCCAGAGGGTGGTGCCGTCGCGCCGGGCGAGCTGAAACTCGGCTGGCTCGAACTGCTCGCGCTCGAGCGCGGCGAGGTGCTCGCGCCGGTCGTCCTCGTGGACGTACAGGTCCTGCACCTTCACCTTTTGCAGGGCGTTCGGCTCGGGAAACCCCAGCATGTCCGCGATGACCTGGTTCGCCTCAAGGATGACGCCCTCGACCGTGGTGCGGTAGACGCCGACGGGCAGGTGCGCTACCAGGTCCCGGTAGCGCACCCCGAAGTCCACGGCCCCGCCCATGCGAGCCGGAACTTTGCGGACGATCGACCGCGCGGGGACGGCCGATCGCGGGCGGGAGGCCGCCCTCCGTTTGGAGGAACCGGCCCCAGACCGCGAGGCGCCTGCCTTCCGGTGGGGCACCTTCCCCATCAGGTGACCTCCTCGCCCCGGGCCATGAGCACCTTGCCCGTGCGCACCACGTCCACCACGCCGTAGCGGTCGAGTAGCCGGTGCAGCGCGTCCACCTTCTCGGTCCGGCCCGTGACCTGCACGACGAGGGCGTTTTCGCACAGGTCCGCCACCTGGCACTTGAATGCGTGCGCGATGTCCAGCACCTCGGCGCGCTTCTCGGAGGGGCAGCGCACCTTGATCAGCGCGAGCTCCCGCTCGATCACGTCCTGTCCCGTGATGTCCCGGGCGTGCACGACGTCGACGAGCCGGTTGAGCTGCTTCAGGATCTGGACGAGGGTCCGCTCGTCGCCCGAGGCCACGATGTTCATGTGCGAGAAGGACGGGTCGTGGGCCTCCGAGCCGACCATGCTGTCGATGTTGAAGCCGCGCCGGGAGAACACCTGCGCGACCCGGTTGATCACCCCGGGATTGTTCGCCACGTAGAGGCTGACGAGGTGCTTCCGCACCAGCCGCTCGCCGTTCATCGTGCACGGCCCTTCCGCGGAGGCTCGAGGAGCATGTCCGCGAGCGACGCGCCGGCCGGCACCATGGGGAACACGTCGTCCTCCTTCACCACCTCGGCGTCCACGACGCACGGGCCGTCCGTGTACGCGAGCGCCTTTTCCAGCACCTGCCGCACGTCCGCGTTCCGGCGGATGCGGAACGCCCGGCACCCGTAGCTCTCCGCGAGACGCACGAAGTCGGGGTTGCCCGCGAGGTCCACGCCGGACAGCCGGTTCTCGTAGAAGAGGTTCTGCCACTGCCGCACCATGCCGAGGTAGTGGTTGTTGCTGATGATCACCTTCACCGGCACCTTCTGCGTGACCGCGGTGGCCAGCTCAGCGAAGGTCATCTGGAACCCGCCGTCCCCGACGATGGCGCACACCAGGGCGTCGGGCCGCGCAAGCTGCGCGCCGATGGACGCGGGGAAGCCGAATCCCATCGTGCCCGCGCCGCCCGAGGAGATCCAATGGAACCGCTCGTCCGTACGGTAGAACTGGGCGGCCCACATCTGGTGCTGGCCCACGTCCGTCACCACGACCGCCCGTCCGCCCGTCAGGCGGTACAGCTCGTCGATGACGGTCTGGGCCTTCAGGCCGCCCTTCCGCGAGTAGTGGAGCGGGTGCGCGGCCCGCCATGCCTCGACCCGGGCAATCCACTCCGCGGTGTCGCCGGGGGTGGCGGTCCGGTCGAGCGCCGCGATCACGGCCCGCGCGTCCCCGACGATCGCGCAATCGACGGCGAACACCTTGCCGATCTCCGCCGGGTCGATGTCCACGTGGATCTTCACCGCGCCCGTGCAGAACCGGGACGGGTCGAGGGTGATCCGGTCGTCCCATCGGGATCCGATGGACATGATGAGGTCGCAGTCCGCCACGGCCTTGTTGGCGTAGGCGGTGCCGTGCATGCCCAGCATCCCGAGGCTGAGGGGGTGCGTCTCGGGGAAGCCGCCCTTGCCGAGCAGGGTGTTCACCACGGGGATCCGCATCCGTTCGGCGAACGCGCGAACCTCGGCCCCGGCGCCCGAGATGACCACGCCGTGGCCCACGAGCAGCACGGGCCGCTTCGCCGCGGAGATGAGGCGCGCGGCTTCCGCGACCGCGGCCCCGTCGATCTCGTCGGGCACCCGGTAGCCCGGCAGGCGCAACGCCTCGTCGTCGCGGTAATCGATCACCGTCGCGGCGCAGTCCTTCGGAACGTCGATCAGCACGGGTCCGGGCCGGCCCGTGCGCGAGAGGTGGAACGCCTCCCGGATCACCCGGGGGATGTCGGCCGCGTTCTTCACGAGGTAGGAGTGCTTGACCACCGGCAGCGCGATGCCCGATACGTCGGCCTCCTGGAAGGCGTCCAGACCGAGGGTGCCGACCGCCTGTTGGCCGGTGATGACCACCATGGGCACCGAGTCCATCTGGGCCGTGAAGATGCCGGTGATGGTGTTCGTGGCGCCAGGCCCCGAGGTGACCAGCACCACCCCCGGCTCGCCGCATGCCCGCGCGAACCCGTCCGCCATGTGCGTGGCGCCCTGCTCGTGCCGGGTCTGGACCAGGTGGATGGACGATCCGACCAGCGCGTCGAACAACGGGATCGCCGCCCCGCCGGGCAGCCCGAACACGTGCTTCACGCCCTGCCGCTCCAGGCTCCGGACCACCGCCTGCGCGCCGGTGCACCGGCCCGGCCTGCCCGCTTCCGTCATCGGTCCTCCCTGGGGATCACACTACTATTGGCGCGCGGCCAAGCGCAAGGGAAAGGATCGCCCCTGCCCTGTGGTGCCCTATCGGCCGGCGCGGTGCGCCGTCTCGCGGCACCCTCGGGCCGGTCCCGTGCTATACTGGCCCCTGGCCATGCCCGCCAATGTCACGCCGGACTACAAGCACGCGGAAGAAGCGTTCCGGACGGCGAAAACCGCAGACGAGAAGATCGCACGGCTCGAGAACATGATCACGCTCCTGCCCAAGCACAAGGGCACGGACCACCTCTTCGCCGACCTCAAACGCCGTCTGGCGAAGCTGAAGGAGGAGGCCGAGGGCGGCACGGGACACCGCGGGGCACACGCGGGTCCCGAGATCCGGCGGGAGGGCGCGGCCCAGGTGGTTTTGGTCGGTCCGACCGGCGCCGGCAAGTCCTCCATCCTGCGGGCGATCACCCACGCAGAGCCCGAGGTCGGGGACTGGCCGTTCGTGACCCGGGCCATGCAGCCGGGCATGGCGTTCTTCGAGGACGCCCCGATCCAGCTCGTCGATTCGCCGGCCGTCGCCCCGGACACGATGCCCGTGCACCTCCTCGGCGTGGTGCGCGGGGCCGACGGCGTTCTCCTGGTGGAAGACCTCGCCCGCGACTCCCTGCTGGACGACCTCGAGGCCGTGACGACCGTCTTCTCGGAACGCCACGTGCGGCTCGTACGCGAGCGCGCGGAAGCGCACGACCGGGACGCGGTGCGCTGCCTGGTGGTAGCGAACAAAACGGATGCCCCCGGAGCCGCCGACCGGCTCGCGGTGCTCCGCGAGACGGTGGCCGACCGGCTGGACGTCGTACCGTGTTCCTGCGCCCCGCACGCCCGGGAGAGCCGGCCCCTCGGCGGCTCGGTCGCGGACCTGCCCGGCGTGCTGTTCAGATGGCTGCGCATCGTGCGGGTGTACACCAGGACTCCGGGGAAGCGGTTCGAGCGGACGAAGCCCTTCACGGTGTTCGAAGGCGGGACCGTGGGGGAGGTGTGCGCGCTCGTGCACAGGGACTTCGCCGACCAGCTGCGGTTCGCCCGCTTGTGGCGGGGACCGGCGGCAGCGGCGCTCGCCTCACCCCACGGCGGCGGCGGGGACCCCCTCACCGTATCGAAGACCGAAGCGGTGCAGGACGGCGACGTGCTGGAACTGCATCTCTAGCCCGGGGTCCGTCCGTCGCGAGACTGGTCGAGCGCCTGGGCCGCGTGGGCCGGCACGCGCCTCAGATCCTCCTGCCGAGGAATTCCTCCCGATCGAGTTTCTCCACGTCGGTCTTGTCACCCAGCGGCAGGTGGCGCTTCGCGAACTCCATCACCCGGTCGTAGGAGAACTCCAGGGCGAACCGCTCGAAGTACCCGGCGAGGAACTTCTTCGGCCGGCGCACGACGAACTCGCACGGAGAATCCTGGGGAGGAACGCCGGCATCCTGGAGGAAGCCCCGGATCTCCTCCTGGTTCAGGAAGTGCATGGGACGGTAGACGGTGTAGCCATCCTTCATCGACAGGCATGGGTAGAACCGCTGCGAGATTTCGAGAAACCGCTCCGCGGCCTGCGCCGCGTCACGCTCCCTCTGGTCGGCGAGCTCGTGATCGATGAGGTGCTCCAAGGCATATCCGGCCAGGTCCCAGAGGCTGTGGCCGGAGACCAGGACCAGCTTCGAAAGCGGTACCCCGAGAGCGGGAAAAATCTGGATCATGCCCTTTCTCCGCGCCATCTGGCAGATTCTGCAGGGATCCTTGAGTCCCTGGATGTCCGGCAGGGAGGGGTCGGCCTCGTGGTAGTGGAACGGTATGGCTCGGGATGCGCAGAATTCCGTGATCGCGGCACGGTACTCGGGGGAATAGAGGTGCCGCGGGAACGCGTAGAGGTGCGCCTCGACCTCGTAGCCGTACTTCTCCCGTAGGCGGTTCAGGAGATGGACGCACACCACCGAATCCTTCCCCCCCGAAAAGGCGATCACGAGCTTCTTTCCACCGAATTGGGCGAGATAGGGGGCGTTTCTCTTTTCCCAGAGCTCGAAGACACGCACGTTGTCCATGAGAACGCTCCTTGCGCCGTCCAGGATCCGCATGGTCGATCGGGACGCCAGCGTAGACCGCCCTACCGCCGGCGTCAATCCGTGGGAACTCCCCGTCCCCTACCCCTCCCCCGCCTCGATGCGCTTCGCCAGCTCGGGGATCACCTGGAACAGGTTGCCCGAGATGCTGCAGGCGGCGTTGACCATGGGTTTCGTGGTATCGTTCCATGGAAAAGAGTTTCAGGAGGCAGCCATGATAAAGCGATCCCGGAAACGCCAGCATCGAGGCGGAGATCGACAACGGCGCGCCCCGCAGGTTCTGCGAAGAGGCCCATGAAGCACCAGGCGCGCACCTGGCTGATCGCGCTCCTTTACCTCTACCTCTCGATGCTGGTCGGCATCATCTTCCTCGCCTTTCCCGGCATCAACGGGAATCCAATCGCCAAGCTCGTGGACATGGTCTATGGCCGGGCAGCCCGCCCGTTTGTCTACCGCACCCTCCTGCCCTCGGCGATCCGGCTGGCATCTACCCTGGTCCCGGAGCAGGCCCGATTGTGGACCGCCCGGGCCGCGCAAGAAGACCCCATCCTCAGCGTGGCGGTTCCTCTGCTACGGTGGGAGTGGGGGTACCTGCCGGAGTACGGGATCGCCGCGGTGCTCATCTGGGGGTGTTTCTTCGGGTACACCTTCCTCCTGCGGAATCTCGCAAGCCGGTTCTTCCCCATTCCGGAGTGGGTCGCGAACGTGGTCCCGATCATCGGCCTGCTGATCGTGCCGGCCTTTTTCCGGTACAACAATCACATCTACGACGCCGGTACGCTGCTCTCCTTCACCGCGGCGCTGACGTGTCTCGTCGCCGGGCGGACCGGTTGGTACTACCTCTGCTTCACGCTCGCGTCGGTGAACAAGGAAACCGCCATCCTCCTGCCGGTCATCTACATCCTGTTCCACGCGGGCTCGATGCCGAAGCGCCGTCTCGCGCTTCACGCCGCGGGTCAAGTGGCGCTGTGGGCTTCGGTCAAGGCGATCGTCACCTTCATCTACCGCGGAAATCCCGGTTCGTTCGTGGAGTTCCACCTGATCGACCGCACGGCGACCTATTTCCGCCACCCGGACCGGCTCCTCGGGTTCGTGGCCTTCGTGGGCCTGTGGACCCTCCTGCTGATCCCAGGGTGGAGACGCGCTCCCCGTTTCCTTCGGCTCGGGCTCGCGGCGACCCTCGTGCCGCTCGTGGCTCTGGCCCTTGTCTTCGGTTTTTTGGACGAGACCCGGGGATACTACGAAGCCCTGCCCTTCCTGACGCTGCTGCTTGCCCCCGCGCTCGCGGATGCTTTGGGTGCCGGGCGCGATAATCCGCCTTGAGGCGATACACGGCCCGCCCACCGCGTCCCTCGTCCGCGCCGACAGCGCTCCCGCGGGCGGCCCCAAGGGAGGTTCTGCCGCCCCCCGGCGCGGCCCGAACGCCTACCCCTCCCCCGCCTCGATGCGCTTCACCAGCTCGGGAATGACCTGGAAGAGGTCGCCCACGATCCCCAGGTGCGCGATGTCGAAGATCGGCGCATTGGGGTCTGAGTTGATGGCCACGATGAGGTCCGAGCCCTTCATGCCGGC
>JAPLSM010000418.1 GCA_026398635.1 Spirochaetota bacterium
CCGGGCTCGCTCGGTATCGAGGATTTCCTGGACTTCTTCGCCGGCGGAGCGTTCAAGAACTTCTCGATCTTCATGCTGACGATCATGCCCTACATCTCCATGTCGATCATCATGCAGCTGCTGACCATCGTGTTCCCGAAGCTGAAGAAGATCTCGGAGGAGGAGGGCGGGAAGAAGAAGATCAACCGCTGGACCCGCATCGGCACCATCCCCGTGTGCATCATCCAGAGCCTCGCGGTGACCGGCTACGCTAAAAGCATCCCGGACGCGATCACGATGAACCAGCTGCCGTTCAACGTGCTCGCTGTCCTGTCCATCACTACGGGCACGATGTTCCTGATGTGGCTCGGCGACCAGATCACCCGGCGCGGCATCGGCAACGGCATCAGCATGCTCATCTTCGCGGGCATCGTAGCCCGCATCCCGGGCGCGCTCTGGACCTTGGTGCAGCAGATCCAGAGCGGCGACCTGAACCCTGTGTTCGTGATCATCGTGCTGCTGATGTTCATCGTCGTGGTGGCCCTCGTGGTCATGGAACAGACGGGCCAGCGCAAGATTCCCGTCCACTACGCCAAGCGCGTCGTGGGCCGGCGCATGTACGGCGCCGCGAACACCTACCTGCCGTTCAAGATAAACCCCTCCGGCGTCATCCCCGTCATCTTCGCCTCGTCGATCCTCGTCTTCCCCCTGCAGATCGCGGGCAATCTCGGGAAGAGCATCGAGTGGCTGCAGCGTTTCGCGAACTGGCTGCGGCCCAGCGGGGTGCCTTACGTCGTCGCGTACGGGCTGCTCATCATCTTCTTCGCCTACTTCTACACGCAGGTGACGCTGAACCCGGTCGAGATCTCGCGCCACATCCGGGAGAACGGCGGCTCGATCCCGGGCATCCGCAGCGAGAAGATGGAGGAGTACCTCACGCGGATCCTCAACCGGATCATCCTGCCCGGCTCTCTGTTCCTGACGTTCATCGCGATCATTCCCACGATCGTGCAGACCCTGTTCAAGTTCCCCAGCTCGGTGGCCTACCTGATGGGCGGCACGTCGCTGCTCATCCTCGTCGGGGTCGACCTGGACACCATGAGTCAGGTCGAGGGCTACCTGCGGATGCACCACCACGAGGGCATCGTGCGCAAGGGCCGCATCCGGTCGCGCAACCTGTAGGAGGCTCGAGGTATGAAGGTGAGAGTCAGCGTCAAGCCGATCTGCGACAAGTGCAAGGTGATCCGCCGGCGCGGGGTCGTGCGCATCATCTGCGACAACCCCAAGCACAAGCAGCGGCAGCGATAGGAGGAAAATAAGAGATGGCACGCATCGCGGGCGTCGATCTGCCCAACAAGCACGTGGATGTCGCCCTCACGTACATCTACGGCCTCGGGCCCTCTTCGGCGCGGAAGATCTGCGCCACCACGGGCATCGACGCGTCGAAGCGCATCAACGACCTCACGGCGGAGGAGGTGAACCGTCTGCGCGCGGTGATCGAGAACGACTTCAAGGTCGAGGGCCGCCTGCGCACGGAGATCTCGCTCAACATCAAGCGCCTGATGGACATCGGGTGCTACCGGGGCATCCGCCACCGCCGCGGGCTGCCCGTGCGCGGACAGCGCACGCGCACGAACGCGCGCACCCGCAAGGGCAAACGCAGGACCGTGGCCGGGAAGCGGAAGAAGTAGCTGAAGGAGGAGAGCGAGCGTGGCCAAGGCAAAGAAGGAAAAGAAGAAGAACATCGCCGAGGGGAAGGTCTTCATCCAGGCGACCTTCAACAACACGATCGTCACGATCACCGACCTCGCCGGCAACGCCATCAGCTGGGCGTCGGCGGGCGCCCTCGGCTTCAAGGGGGCGAAGAAGTCCACCCCCTTCGCGGCGCAGTCGACCGCCGAGGCGGCGGGGGCGAAGGCCCGCGACCAGGGGCTGCGCGAGGTGGTGGTGTTCGTCAAGGGACCGGGCGTCGGCAGCGAGGCGGCCATCCGCGCCTTCGGCGTGCTGGGCATCCGGGTGCGCTCGATCAAGGACGTGACGCCGATCCCGCACAACGGGTGCCGTCCCCCGAAGAAGCGCAGGGTGTAGGGAGGAATCAGCGTGGGAAGGAACATCGGACCCCAGTGCCGGCTCTGTCGGGCCGAGGGCATGAGGCTCTTCCTGAAGGGCGAGCGGTGCCGGGGCGCCAAGTGCCCGATCACCAGGAAGAAGGCCGCGCCGGGCAAAGGCCTGCGCACGCGCACCCGCAAGCAGTCGGACTACGCGATGCAGCTGCGCGAGAAGCAGCGCCTGAAGCGGATGTACGGGATGCTCGAGGCGCAGTTCCACCTCTTCTTCGAGCGTGCCTCGAAGGCCAAGGGCGTCACCGGCGAGAGCCTGATCCAGGCGCTCGAGCGGCGCATCGACAACGTCGTCTACCGGATGCACTTCGCCCCGTCGCGCAAGGCGGCCCGGCAGCTGGTGCTGCACGGCCACGTGCGCCTGAACGGCCGCAAGGCGTCGGTGCCCTCGCAGCTGGTGAAGGCGAACGACGTTGTCAGCGTGAGCGAGCGCTCCACGAAGCTCACCACCGTGATGGAGAGCCTCAAGGAATACTCCCGGTCGGGCATCGTGCCCTGGCTGGAGGTGGATCCCGACAAGATGACGGGAATCGTGAAGGCCATCCCGCGCCGCAACGAAGTGACCGACCTCGCGGACATCCGGGAGCAGTTGATCGTCGAGCTCTACTCGAAGTGAGGGTGTCATGCTCAGGAAAAACCTCCTGAAGGGCTTCAAGCGGCCGAAGGGCATCACCTTCGAGCACTCGGAGGTGGAGCCCCGCTACGGCCGGTTCGTCGCGTATCCCTTCGAGCGGGGGTACGGCGTCACTATCGGCAACACACTGCGCCGGATCCTGCTCTCGTCCATCCAGGGATGCGCGATCACGGCGGTGAAGGTGACGGCCACCAAGGAAGACGGCGCGCCGCACATGATCGCAAGCGAGTTCGAGGCGATCCCGGCCATGGTGGAGGACACGCCGGACTTCATCAGCAACCTCAAGCAGGTGCAGCTCAAGCTGGTCGGGGACCTGGAGGAGAAGACCGTCCTGCTCGAGCTCAAGGGCGGCCGCACCCTCCTCGCGAAGGACCTCGCGGTCGACAACGACATCGAGGTCGGGAACCCCGACTTCGTGATCGCCACGCTCATGGACAAGGCGAACCTCGAGATCGAGGTGCAGGTCAACCTGGGCCGTGGCTACGTGCCCGCCGAGCGCAGCGAGAAGTACATCGAAGTGATCGGGACGATCCCCGTCGACGCCCTCTTCACGCCGGTGCGCAAGGTGAAGTACGCGGTCGAAAACACCCGGGTCGGCCAGCGCACGGATTACGACAAGCTGGTGCTCGAGATCTGGACGGACGGGACGATCACTCCCGACGACGCCCTGGCGGAGGCCGCGAAGATCGCCAAGGATCACTTCACGATCTTCATCAACTTCGACGAGGCGGAGGCCGGCGGCGACGAGGACAGCGATGAGGACGAGGAGCGCCTGCGCGCCCTGCTCGACACTCCCGTGGAGGAGCTGGAGCTGTCGGTGCGCTCGAGCAACTGCCTGCGCAACGCCAACATCCGCACCATCGGCGACCTCACGCGCAAGACCGAGGACGAGATCACCAAGACCCGCAACTTCGGTAAGAAGAGCCTGCAGGAGATCCGCGACAAGCTGCAGAGCCGGGGCCTCGACCTCGGCATGAAGGACTACGCCGCCGTGAAGAAGATGCTGCGCGCGCAGCTCGCCGGGCAGGCGACCGCCGCGCCGGCGGCCGTCGCAGCCCCGGTGGCGGACGACAAGGAAGAAGACGAATGAACCACAGGAGCGGTTTCAACCGGCTCGGCCGCAACGCCAGCCACCGCCGGGCCACCCTCGGCGCCCTGACCCTGGCACTGTTCAAATACGAGCGGGTGCGCACCACCCTGGCGAAGGCCCGCGAGACCCGGCGGGTCGCCGAGCGCTTGATCACCCGGGCGCGCGAAGACTCCGTCCACAATCGCCGGATCGCGGGACGCGCGATCCAGGACGAACGCGTGCTCGCAAAGCTGTTCAAGGACATCGCTCCCCGGTTTGCCCAGCGGCCCGGCGGCTACACCCGGATCCTCAAACTCGGCCGGCGTTACGGGGATTCCTCGGAGATGGCGATCCTCGAGCTCGTGGAGCGCAAGGAACGGGAGCGCCTGAGGAAGAAGAAGGAAGCCCAGGCCGCGAAGGAAGGCTGACGCCCGAAGGGTGTCAACGGCGGCAGCTGGCCGCGAAGCGGACAGCGAGAGCCCCCAAACCGCGGGCGAAGCCCGCGCGGAGGACTCCCGCCACGCAGAGCGTGGCTGCCGTCCTAGGGGCGGCAGCGACTCTGCCACGCTGGATAGGCAGCGTGGCAGAGTCGCGAAAGCCCCACCGCAGGGATGGCGGAGCCGTGCTGCATGAAGAAACCCCCAGAGTGACCTGGAAGTTTCTTTTCTTGACAGACAGGGGCCTTTTCAGTCGATACTGTCATAGAAGGTCCACGATCCCCGATGCGTCAGAGCCTGAAGATCGCGCTCAGTCTTCTCATCTCCGTGATCCTCCTTGCCGTCTTCGCTATCTTCGCGTTCACCCAGCTGTTCAACCTGATCGAGACCGGCTTCTTCCAGCCCCGGGTGCGCGCCGAGGTGCTGTCGCGGCTCGGCTCCGCCGCTTCGGCCGTCGGCGCCTACCACGACGGCAACCTCCTGCGCTTCCGCGTGGTGGCCGACAGCCAGGGTGCGCTATCTACGCTGCTCGCCTCCCTCCCCGCGCAGGACATCCGCGCCCTCGACGAGGCGATCGGGGACCTCCAGGTGCAGGTGGCCTCGCTCGGCAACGTACGCATCGTCGAGGCGGGGAAGAACCTGATCCACTACAGCCGGCTCCCGTCGGACCTGCGCGAGAGCACGGCCGACAGGGCGGCCTACAAGCGCCTGGCGGAAGCCGACGGCACCGTGGCGCTCGAGCGCTTGACGGCAGCCGCCGCCGGGGGCTCTGACGTATTGCTGATCGACGGGGATCACGACCGGTTCGTCTACTCCCTGCCCGTGGGCGGGAGCGGGGCCACGGCGTTGTTCTACGTCGACTCGCTCGGCCTCTCGACGGCGCTCCTGCGGGCCGCCACGCCGGGCGTCACCTCCGTCGCTGCGATGTCCGATCGCGGCGTGCTGATCAACGCGACCCCGACCGAGCGCGATCACATCCTCGATGGACTGCTTGCGGCCATCGGCACCCGCTCCGGCGCGGATGCCCCGTTCGATGTACCGCTCACCGTGGACGTCGCCGCAGGCGACACGGCGCGAGATGCGGGCACGGCTGGCACGAGGGAGCTGGCGGTATTTGCAGCGGCCGCTCCCCGAACCGGCGGCGGCGACTGGGGACTGGTGGCGCGCATCGAGCCCCGGGTAGCCTTCGAGATGAGCACCCTGCTGAAGGGCCTGCTCCTCGCCTCGTTCTTCGTCACCGTCTTCCTCGTGACCTACCTTCTCTTCAATCTCAGGCCGGATCCGCTCGACGTGGTGAAGCAGCGGGTCAAGCGCTTCCAGGTGCAGCTGCTGGAAAGCCTTGTCGAGCGCGAGGGCGCCACGGACTGGGGCCGGTGGCGCGGCGAGCTCGAGCGTCGGCGCGACGAGATCACCCGGCAGGTGCAGCGTGGCATCGGCCGGGTGTCGAAGAGGCAACGGCCCGAGATCGACGCTTACTTCGATAAGGGCTGGAACGAGATCCTGGACCTGCTCAGCCGTCGCGCTGCGGTCGGGCCCGGGATCACCACGCTGAACGAGTCGCAGCTCCAGAACGCCATCCACAAGGCGCTCAAGAGCGCCGGCTTCGTGGTACCCGCGCAGATCACCGGGGCGACGGCTGCCCAGATCCCCAGACGGGCGGCAGGCCCCGCCGCGGTCGAACGAGGCAAGCCGATCCAGGTGGAGGAGCTGCGGGCCGAGGAGGTCGAGGATCTCCCCGAAGCGGAATCCGTCGAGGACATCCCGGAAGCCTCGCTCGAGGAGCCCGTCTCGGAGGTCGAGCCGGTCACGGAGGCGGAGGAGGTCGCCGAAGCCGAGGAGGTCGCCGACGTCGAGGAGATCGCCGAAGCCGAGGAGGTCGCCGACGTCGAGGAGATCGCCGACGTCGAGGAGATCGCCGACGTCGAGGAGATCGAAGAGCTCGAAGCGGCCGGACCGGCGGAAGGCGCTGCCGTCCGGGAAGGCGCCCCTGACATGCCACCCGAGCTCAGCATCCCGGTAGCCGAAACCCTGGAGGAACTGGCGCCGGTGGACGGACCCATCGAGGGGGATAGGGCGAGCCGGGAGGTTACCGCGCAGGATGCCGGAAGGCCACCGCGCCCGGCACCGGCACTCGCGCCGGCAGCAGCGCTCGCCCAGGGCGCGACCGGTCGACCCGCCGCGGATTCGTTCCTGGATACCCTCGAGGAGCTCGAGGCGGTCATGGAGATCACACCGTTGCCGCCCCTTCCCGAGGAGGAAGGACTGGAGATGCTTCTCCCAGCCGATGACGGCGGGCCCGCAGGCCGGCCGGGTATCGCCAAAGGTAGAAGGATCGCAGATTCCGGGCCGGCCGGCCCGGCGGACATGGAGCCATCAGACGACTTCGAAGAGCTTGAGATGCTCGAGGAGGCGACCGAGCCCGGCGAGGAGCCGTGGTCCGATGACGATCAGCGGCAGGAGATCGAACGGCTGATCACGTCGGGCGGGATCAGGACCTGGACCATCGAGCAACTGCAGAAGGCGGTCGACGAGGCCAGCTCGGCGATCATCGTCGAGAACGGGGTCTTCCGCATCAAGGAGGAGGTGTACTACGCGGGCGCCCGCGGCTCAGGCAAGCTCAAGCGGATCGCCGACGAGGTGATCGTCCACGAGCCCGGAGTGCGGGCCGGCGCCGAGGGCAGGGGCGGCCGCGGCGAACCCTCCGCGGCACCTGTCGGCGAGGCGGCATCCGAGCCCGGATTCTCGGGGATCATCGACCTGATGCGGGACGCGGAACCGCTCGACCTCTTCAAGCTGGTCGGCGCAGACCGGGAGTCGACCACGGAGCAGGCTACCGTCGTAACCGGAGGGTCCAAGACACTGACGTTGAAACGCAATGGGCTCGATTACGACGAGTTCCTCGCCGCATACCCGCGATCGTTCAGCCACACCACCCAGATGAAGTCGCTGGTCGAGATATCCCGGCGGGTCGCGGCCGTCAGCGCAGGGCTGCTCTTGAAGCAGGCCGACGGCTGGTCTCCCGATCTCACGATCGGGCTCGGCGACCGAACGCTCGCTGGCCTGCATTTCCGCAAAGACGAGCCGTTTGGCACACTCCTGCTCGGCAAGCGCCTCGCCGTCGCCATCGACCGCCCCCCTGGGGAGCTCAAGACGATCAGGGTCAGGATCGACCCGGAGGATCTCAGGTACGCGAAGCGCATCCTCCTACTCCCTGCGACGTTCCGAGGCCAGGAGGCATACCTGCTGTTCGCTTTCGCGGCGGACAGCGATATACTCCTGGAAAACGTGCTTTCAAGCCTTCAGGTGCATTAAAAGATCCCCTGAGACTAAGCTTGATGCCCATCGCCCACGCGGGGATATTATGGAAGGCAAAACGTTTTTATTTCATCCTTGACAAAACGTAAGGGGGAATTTAGTATCTGCTTTGTACAGTAGACCAGCCGGAGGAAGAAGATGGACATCTTTGTATATGTCGTTCTTCCTCTCGCGGGAGTGATTCTAGGTTGGTTCATTCGATGGCTGTTTGCGCGATTCCAGCTTTCATCATCCGAGCAGAAAGCGAATCGGATTGTCAGCGATGCGCTGAAGGAAGCGGAGGCGAAGAAGAAAGAAGCGATCCTCGAGAGCAAGGACGAGTTGCTCCGTGAGCGCAACCAACTGGAACGGGAGACGAGGGAGCGCAGGATCGAGCTTCAGCGCATGGAACGCAGGCTGCTGCAGAAGGAAGAGAACCTAGAGAAGCGGGTCGAGACTCTCGAGAAGCAGGAGAGATCGATCGGCACCCGGGAGAGGGCGGCCCAGGACAGGGAAGCGGAACTCGAGCAGGAAAGCCAGAAGGTGGCGGTCGAGCTCGAACGGATATCGGGGTTGTCGCGCGCGGAGGCCAAGAAGCAGCTCATTCAGAGCCTCGAGAACGAGGCGCGGCACGACGCGCAGGTCACGGTCAACCTCATCGAGCAGGAGGCGAAGCTCTCGGCCGACAAGAAGGCCCGGGACATCCTCGTCACCAGCATCCAACGCCTGGCCGCGGAGGTGGCCTCGGAGGTGACGGTCACCACCGTCAGCCTGCCGAACGACGAGATGAAGGGGCGGATCATCGGCCGCGAAGGCCGCAACATCCGCACGCTCGAGACGCTCACGGGCGTCGACGTCATCATCGACGACACCCCGGAAGCGGTGGTCATTTCGTGCTTCGACCCGATCCGGCGCGAGATCGCCCGCACCGTGCTGAACCGGCTCATCGCCGACGGACGCATCCACCCCGCGCGCATCGAGGAGATCGTCCAGAAGGTGACCAAGGAGATCGGCCAGACGATCTACGAGGAGGGCGAGAAGGCGCTGTTCGAGGTCGGCATCCACACGATGAGCCCCGAGCTGATCCGCACCCTCGGGCGGCTTCATTACCGAACCAGCTACGGCCAGAACGTGCTCGCCCACTCCAAGGAGGTCGCCGAGATCGCGGGGATGATCGCCGCGGAGGTCGGCGGCAACGTCGAGATCGCCAAGCGGGCCGCCCTCCTGCACGACATCGGCAAGGGCGTGGAGTCCGATGGCGAGGGCAACCACATCGAGATCGGTATGGAGCTCGCCCGCAAGATGGGCGAGGACACGCGGGTCATCAACGCCATCGGCAGCCACCACGGCGACCTGGAACCCGAGACCGTCGAGGCGGTCATCGTGCAGACCGCCGACGCCGTGTCCGCCTCGCGGCCCGGCGCGCGCAAGGAGACGCTCGACAGCTACCTGAAGCGCCTCGAGAACCTCGAGGGGATCGCCGAGGAGTTCGAGGGCGTCGACAAGGCCTATGCCATCCAGGCGGGCCGGGAGCTGCGGATCCTCGTCAACAACGAGAAGGTGACGGACGAGGCGGCGAAGGAGCTCGCCAAGGGCATCGCGAAGCGCATCGAGGGCGAGCTGAAGTACCCCGGACGCATCAAGGTGACGATCATCCGCGAGCTGCGCGTGGTGGAGTACGCCCGGTAGGTCCATGGCCGACTCGCTGCGCATCCTCGCCCTCGGCGACGTGGTGGGGCAACCCGGCCTGCGTGCCGTCTTCGCCGGCCTCGGCGCCCTCGTGCGGCGGCTCGACGCTGACCTCGTGGTGGCGAACGCGGAAAACGCGGCTGACGGGTTCGGCCTGGATCCCGCCGCGGCCGAGCGCCTGTTCGCCTGCGGCGTGCATGTGATCACCTCGGGCAATCACATCTGGCAGCGCCGGGAGATCCTGCCGATGCTCGACACGAGGGCCGAGCTGCTCCGTCCCGAGAACTACCCGCTGGGTGTCCCGGGCCACGGCCACTGCATCGTCACGGTGAAGGACACGCCCGTACTCGTGCTCAACCTCGAGGGCCGGGTCAACCTCTCGCCGTTGCGCGATCCCTTCGCCATCGGCCGCTCGGTGCTGCGACAGGCGAGGGGGAAGGCCCGCGTCTCCGTGGTCGACTTCCACGCAGAGAGCGTCGAGGAGAAGGAGGCGCTCGCCTCCTGGCTGGACGGGGAGGCCGCGGCGGTCTTCGGCACCCACACCCACGTGCAGACCGCCGACGAGCGTCTCCTCGCGAAGGGCACGGCCTACCTCTCCGACATCGGGATGACCGGCCCCGTCGAGGGGGTGATCGGCATGCGCCGTGAGACGGCCATCCACCGGTCGATCTCTCAGATGCCGCTCAAGATGGTCGTACAGGAGGGGCCTGCCGAGATCCAGGGCTGCCTGATCGCGATCGACGTCCGCACGGGCCGGGCGACCGCGATCGAGCGGGTCCGGGAGCGCTCGTCGGTCTAGCCATGCCGCAACCGCGGACCCGGCTCCTCGACGAACTCGAGCGCCGGTTCCCCGACCGCCCGGTCCGGGAGCTCGCAGCGCTGATCATCCGCGGGCTCGTACGCGTGGACGGCGAGCCGGTGAGGAAACCCGGCGCTCCCGTGCGACCCGGTGCCGTGTTCGACCTGCCGGCAGCCGAACCCTGGGTGTCCCGAGGTGGGGCGAAGCTCGCCGCCGCGCTCGCGGCGTGGCGCTTCGACGTGCGCGGCAGGGTGATGCTCGACGCCGGATCCTCCACGGGCGGGTTCACCGACTGCCTCCTCGCCAGCGGCGCCGCGGTCGTGCACTGCGTCGACGTGGGCAGGGGCCAGCTCGCATGGAAACTCCGCACCGACCCCCGGGTGCGCGTGCATGAGGGGGTGAACGTCATGGATCTCGGCCCGGGCGAGCTTGAGCCACCGCCCGACCGGGCGGTCGCCGATCTCTCGTTCCGCTCGCTGCGCGGGGCCGCGCCCATGATGCTTTCGTTGACGCTCGAGGGACTCGGCATCTTCCTCTGCAAGCCGCAGTTCGAGTGGAAGGACCACCCCGCGGACTTCCGGGGCGTGGTGAACGATCCGAGCGACCTCGCCATGATCCTCCACGGGCTCGTCGATGACCTGTGGGATGCGGGGGCGTTCACGAGGCGGATCGTGCCCTCGCCCGTCACCGGGAGGAAGGGCAACCGGGAGTTCCTGCTGCTCGTGTCCGACCGGCCGGGCGCGAACCGGACCGCGGCGTTCGCCGCGGTCAAGGCCTGCCTCGGCTTACTGGAAGTCTGAGTCCCTCCCGAGCGGCGAACCCACCGCCGCCCCCTCGGGACCGAGGTAATCGACCCGTTTCCCGTCGATGAGCACCTGCACCCGGCTCACCGTGGGGAACTCGGTGGCGACCCAGATCACCTGGCGCAGCTCGGCCCGAAGTCCCTCGATGCCGAGCGCGTTGAACCGGAACTGCTCGCTGAAGTCGATCGTCGCGGTGTCGCCCTTCATCGTGACGGAGCGCACCACGGTGCCGGCGGGGATCAGGGAGACGACGCCGGAGTCGGTCTCGGCCGCGGAGGGACCGGCGAGGAGGGCGGCGAGGTTGTCACGGAGGGGGGAATCTCCCACGGGGAGGGACCGGCTGACCGGCTCGAGCTCGATCGCGCCCTCGTCGTCGACCTTCACGAACCACAGCCTGGCCGAACGCGTGTGAAGGGCCCGGGGCGCGACCGTGGCCGGCGGGGATGGGGCGGCCGGCGCTGCCGTGCCGGTTCCCGTCGACGGCGCTGCGCCAGCCGGCTGGGATGCCGCAGGCTGGGTCGTCGCGGTGCCGGTTGCCGCGGGGGAAGCGGCAGCAGGCGCCCCTGAACCGCCCGCGCCGGGCTGCGTCGCGGCCGGCGTGTCCGGGGCGCTGGAAGCTGCCGGTGAGGAAAGGCCGAGCACCTTCCGGACATTGCGCAGCACGGGTTCGCGCACCGCGAGCGCGACCGCGACGAGTACGAGGACCAGCGCGGCCCAGAACAGGCATCCGAGGGTCGGGGAAGCAGCCCGTTTCTTTTTCTTCATGCCCGTTTCGATCATCGGTCGGTTTGACACGCCCATTGAATGTCGCTATACTGCGCGGCGCATGTTGGAGTTCGCGGGCATCAGCGCCTCGCCGGGCATCGCCATTGGCCGGGTGTTCCTGTTCCTTGAGGATAAGCTCGCGATTCCCCGGTACGCCATCGCACCCTCCCAGGTCGATGCCGAGCAAGGGCGGTTCGCAGCCGCCCTCGCGCGCGCCGCGGCCGAACTGCGCGCGCTCGCCGCGGCGGGCAACCCCGTGGTCGAGGCGCACCTCCTGATGTTCGAGGACCCCGAGCTCGCCTCCGCCGTGCGTCGCGGCGTGGCCGAGCGGAACCACAACGCCGAGTGGGTGGTCGCGGAGGTGGTGGAGGAGCTCTCCGCGCGGCTCGGCGCTGCCGGCACCACCTACCTGCAGGAGCGCACCCTCGACTTCCACGACGTCGGCCAGCGGCTGATCGGCCAGCTGCTGGAGCACCGCCGGGCGAGCCTCGCGGATGCGCCCGAGGGATCGGTCATCGTCACTCGCACCCTGATGCCGTCGGACACCCTCACCCTGGACCGCCACCGGGTCGTCGGCATCGCCGCGGACGCGGGCAGCCGCACCTCTCACACGGCCATCCTCGCCCGATCGCTCGGCATCCCGGCGGTGCTCGGCCTCTCCGACATCAGCCGGCATGCGCGGGCGGGCGAGGAGATCTGCATCGACGGCAACCGGGGCGTCGTCGTGGTCGGGCCGGACGCCGACACCCGCGCGCGCTACACCCAGCGCAAGGCCGCGTGGGAGGAGGCCACCGCGCGCCTCGCGGGCCTGAACGACCTGCCCGCCGAGACCCTCGACGGCAAGCTCGTCAGCCTCGAGGCCAACATCGAGGTGCCCGACGAGGTCGACGCGGTGCTCGCCCACGGCGCCGACGGCGTCGGCCTCTTCCGCTCGGAATTCCTCTTCCTGCAGCCCGGGCGCTTCCCCTCGGAGGACGAGCAGGAACGCGCCTACACCGCGGTGCTACGCGCCATGGGCGAGCGCCCGGTCACCATCCGCACCCTCGACCTCGGGGGCGACAAGATCGCCCCGGGCTTCGCCCTGGCCGCCGAGGCCAACCCCATCCTCGGCTGGCGCGCCATCCGCTACTGCCTCGCCCGGCCCGAGGTGTTCCGGGTGCAGCTGCGGGCGCTCCTCCGCGCCTCGGTGCACGGCACGCTGCGCCTGATGTTCCCGCTCATCTCGGGGCCCACGGAGCTGGAGCGGATCCGCGAGATCCTGGCCGGTGTGAAGGCCGACCTCACGCGCGAGGGCGTGCCGTTCCGCGCCGACGTGCCGGTCGGGATCATGGTCGAGGTGCCCTCAGCGGCGCTCACCTCCGACCTGCTCGCCTCGCGGGTGGATTTCTTCTCGATCGGCACCAACGACCTGATCCAGTACACGCTCGCCGTCGATCGGGGCAACGAGCGTGTGGCGTACCTCTACGACCCCTTCCACCCCGCCGTGCTGCGCCTCGTGCGCATGACGATCCTGAACGCGCACGCCCGGGGCATCCCCGTCGGGATGTGCGGCGAGATGGCCGGCGACCCGCTCGCGACGGTCGTGCTGCTCGGCCTCGGGCTCGACAGCTTCTCGATGGGTCCGCTCGGCATCCCCCCGATCAAGCGCATCGTGCGCTCGGTGGGTGCGATGGAGGCGGAGAGCCTCGTGCGGACGCTGCTCGCGCTCCCCTCGGGCGGGGAGATCGCCGCCGCCGTGCGCCGGTGGACCGGTACGCGCCTTGAGCCCTCCGCGGACTGACCGTCCCCCGCGCGTGGCCGTGCTCGGCCGGCCGAACGTGGGCAAGTCGACGCTCTTCAACGTACTCATCGGCCGACGGCAGGCCATCACCCACGGGACCCCGGGGGTGACCCGCGACACGGGGGAGGGGGAGTGGCGCCTCCCCGGTCGCCGGGTGCTGCTGGT
>JAPLSM010000462.1 GCA_026398635.1 Spirochaetota bacterium
GCCGTGAACACGGGCTACTCTTCCCTCGAGCTCGACCTCGCCACGGGCAGGAGGGGCAGGCGGGGCGGGATCGTTCCCGACCTCCTGGGAATCCTCACCGGGTGCGAAGACGCCCTGGTCGTGAACAACAACGCCGCGGCCGTCCTGCTCGCGCTCACCGCCCTGGCGCAGGGCAGGGAGGTCATCGTCTCGCGCGGCGAACAGGTGCAGATCGGCGGAGGCTTCCGCATCCCCGAGATCCTCGCCCTCTCGGGAGCCCGCATGGTCGAGGTGGGCACCACGAACATCACGACCCGGGAGGATTACATCCGCGCCGTCACCCCCAACACCGCGATGGTCCTCCTCGTTCATTCGTCGAACTTCCGCATCCGCGGGTTCACGGAGAAGCCCGGCGTGGCCGCCCTCGCCTCCGCCCTGCCGCCCCACCTCATCCTCGCCGTCGACCAGGGGTCGGGGACCACCACGGAGGACATCCGCGGCGAGGAGAAGGTCCGCGCGCACGTGGCGCAGGGCGCCCACCTGGTCTGCTTCTCGGGGGACAAGGTGCTGGGCGGCCCGCAGGCCGGCATGGTCGTCGGCCGGGCGGACCTCGTGAGGGCGCTTGCCGCCCATCCGCTGGCGCGCGCGCTGCGGCCGGGCAAGGCGGTGTACTCGCTCCTGGAGGAGCACCTCGTGCGCCGGCTGAACGGCGCGGAGACGGGCCACGCCGAGAGGATTCTCGCGCTCACGAAGGCAGAGCTCTCGCGCATGGGCCGCCGGATACTGAAGGGCCTCCCGGCGGGAACGGCCCGGCTGGTCGACTCCGAGATCTCCACCGGCGGCGGAAGCGCGCCTGACGAGTCCTCACCCTCGCTCTCGATCGAAATCACCTGCGCCCGCGATCCCGAGGCCATCCTTAGAGATCTGCGCGGCCTCAATGTCCCCATCATCGGCACGATCGCGGACGGCAGGGTGCATCTGTCGCTGGCGACCATGCACGGCGAGGAGGAGCGTTCCATCGCCGAGGCCATCAGAACAGTCACGGGGAGGTAGCGCTGCGCGCACGTCATCGGAACCGCAGGGCACGTCGACCACGGGAAGACCACGCTCATCGAAGACAGGCCACGAGCAGGACATGGTCCAGCGCGGGACCCTGCACCTCACGGAGAAGCGGCGCATCGCCGAGAGGGCCCTGGAGCTGATCGAGGACGGGGACACCATCCGCGAAGCGACGGACACGGTGCGCGTGCTCTTCATGGGCGGCCTCGTGCGGCGCAACCACCACTGCACCGTGATCCACGGCTCCGCCAGCCGGGACATCCGCGCGGGCCTCAGCGTGGACAAGGCTTTCGAAAGGGGGCGAGCACGCCGGACATCAACCACGCGGAGACCAAAAAGCTGATGATGTCTATCGCGGCCAAGGTGATACTGCTGTTCGACGCGAGCAAGATGGGGCGCACCTCCTTCGCGCTGTTCGCACCGCTTAAGGCGATCGACGCGATCATCACCGACGCGATCATCACCGACGCCATCGGCGCCGAGGACCGCGCGCGCCTCGAGGAGAACGGCATCGACGTGCTGGTGGCGGGGTGACCCGCGCCGCTCGGGGCACCCCTGCTGTGACCTCCGCCTCCCACGCATGATCACGAGATGAACGCGGCACGACCCATGCTGGGGCCTGCACGCAGCAAGCCGCGCGATCTCTGGGGCGTTCATTGGTCATGTGGCAGACCAACTTACGCTGTCCTTGGATGCGACGCCCCCCGGGACCTACCGCCAGAGGGGAGTGAGTTCCCTCCAGAGGCTCTTCCGTGTCCACTTCGCGGAGCTCGTCGCCCGCTACGAGGCCGAGTTCGCCAAGCGGCTAGGGAAGTTCCGCCTTGAGCGGATCACCAAGGCGGTGGAGCGGTTCCTGGCCTGCGGTGACTACCGGAGAGGTATCGCCAGAATCAAGTGCACGAACCCCGACTGCGGACTGGAGTACTTTCGGCCCTTCAGCTGCAGGGTCTTCCATCCCTTGGGCGGGCCACTGCACCGCCTCTGCCCCTCTTGCTCCCAGAAACGGACGCTTCTGTTTGGCGAGTACATGAACGAGCAGCTCCTGCTGCGGCTGCCGCACAAGCAGTTCGTGTTCACCCCTTGGTCGGGCCGCTGCACCGACCTGCCCAAGGTGCTCCGCGTATTCTTCCACCACGACAGGAGGCTTCATGGAGAGATCAGCCGCCTCATCTACCGGTTGGTACTCGACTTCGCAACGGCGGCCGCCGGCAAGCCCATCCGCACCGCCGCAGTCGTGGTATTGCAGACCTAGACGACCAACTACACCCGGTCATGACTCGTCACTCGTTGACACGGTGA
>JAPLSM010000487.1 GCA_026398635.1 Spirochaetota bacterium
TGACGCTTCCGAACCGGCTCATGCTGGGCGCGCGCCAGGAGATCGGGCGCGAGTGGGCGGTGATGGCGGACCTCGGCTGGGAGAGCTGGTCCCAGTTCGGCCAGGTGGAGGTGAGCGTCGACACCGCCAACCCGGCCAACCTGACCACTTCCATTCCCTACAAGAACACCTGGCACGTCGCGGCCGGGGCCCAGTGGAAGGCCGTGCCGCAGTGGACATTCTCCGGCGGATTCGCCTTCGACAGCTCGATGATGGCCGACTCCGACCGCACCGTGTTCACCCCCGTCGGCGCCGCGTGGCGATTCTCGCTGGGCGCGCAGTGGATGGTCTCGGAGGCCGTGCAGCTCGGACTCGCCAACACCTTCATCGTCGGCGGGAACCTGCCGCTCTCCCAGAGCCGCGGCCCGCTCGCCGGCACGCTCGAGGGGCAGTACTCCGGCACCGTCATGAACATGCTCGCCGTGAACGTCCGCTGGCTCATCTGACTTTCTATGCGCAATCGAATGAAGGCCATCGTCGCCGCATTCGTGAACGCGGTGAAGCCCGACTTCGGTCCGACGTGGAGCCTGCGCGCGCAGGTGACGCTCCTGCTTCCGACGTCGATCTTCAAGGGATCCGAGGTCGTCGGGACACCCGCCCCGTCGCGGTGCCGGCTCACCGCCCGCGCGGCCAGGCGAGGACGTGGAGCGGCACCTCGGCCGGCCCTCCGCCTCCATCCGGCAACGGCTCACCGGGGATCGTCTTCAGCGGCAGCACGCCGGCCCACACCGGAAGCGAGAGGTCCTCCGGATCGTCCTTCGGCGGGCCGGTCCGGATCTTCGCCGACGCCTCCTCGATCGGCACCTCCAGCACCGCCGTCATGGCGAGCTCCCGGGCGTCCGGCGGCCGCACCTCGACCCATCGGCCCGGGACGAGGTGCTCGGAGATCGCGCGCAGCGCCGCGATCTTGGCTGCGGAGCTGGCCACGGGCGTGGCCCGCCCGAACAGCACCACTGACCGGTAGTTCATGCTGTGGTGGAACGCCGAACGCGCCAGGACGACTCCATCGAGCAGGGTGACGGCGAGGCACACCGGCCAGCCCGCCTCCATCCCGCGCATCAGCCGGCTCGCCGCCGAGCCGTGGAGCAGGAGCCGGTCGCCATCGCGCCCGTAGTTCATCGGGATGACGAAGGGCTGCCCCTCGCTCACTAACCCGACGTGGCACACCAGCCCCGCGTCGAGGATGGCGTGGATCGTCTCGCGGTCGTACGCGCCCCGGTCGGGGAGACGACGAACCTGGGAACGCGGGCTGGGAGGTGGCTGGCTCATCCGGGGAACTCTAACGTTTCGGAGCCCGATCGACACGGACACGAGTCTGGCTTCGCCTCACCTGCCGGCAGCGGCTCGACTGGCTCTGGCAGGCGGGATATTTCACCCTGCGCGATTAGGAGGCGCGTCGGGGGCCGACCGGCCCGGCAGCCGCTCCTCCAGACGCCGACCGCTCGAAGTGACGGCGGCCCTCGACGCCCTACACACCGCGACACAGATGTCGCGTTTCACGTGGTTGAAAACGCCGACGCCACGTTGGCCTCCCTGGCGACGAAGCCCATCCATCCTCGACCAGATGCGCGGATGGACGGTCACCCCGGGAAAGCCTCGAAATTCGCGTGCCGAAAGGGCCCCGCCAAGCTAGTGATGACTGGCGAAAGCATGGGGGAGCGCAGTCCGACATGAGCATGGACACCGTCATCAAGCTGGTTCTCGTCGTGGGCATCGTGCTGATCGTCTTCGCGATCGGCGTTCGAGCCCGGATCGAGAACCCGCTGCTGCTGGTGCGCAGGCCCGCCCTGGCCTTGCGTGCCATGGTCGCGATGTTCGTCTTGCTGCCGCTCTTCGCGCTGATGGTGACCCGTCTTCTCCCGCTGCAACAGGGGGTCGGGGCAGCGCTCCTGGGAGTGGCGGTCTCGCCGATGTTGCCCCCTTGGGCGAAGACGGGCTCGAAGGTGGGGGCGAAAGACGACTACGTCTTCGGGCTTCAGGTGATCGCGACCGCCTTCTCCATCT
Source organism: Spirochaetota bacterium (assembly GCA_026398635.1). GTDB lineage: Bacteria > Spirochaetota > Spirochaetia > SZUA-6 > Fen-1364 > JAPLSM01. The sequence goes on from JAPLSM010000487.1 coordinate 2,044, forward strand.
TCGTCGTGCCCGTCATGCTCTGGCTCGTCGAGCTGATCTTCCATGTCCGGGCGACCTTCAACCCCTTTGCCTTCTCGATGATCCTGCTCATCACGGTCGGATTGCCCCTGGCACTCGGACTGGCCACGGGGAGGTACCGGCCGGGCTCGGCGCCACGGCTCGCCGACCTGGCGGAGCGCGGCGGCAACGTCCTGCTCGTGCTGGGGGTGATTGCCTTGCTCGTCGCCAGTGGTTCCGTGATCCCCGCCGTGATCGGCCAGGGGACCCTGGTCGCCATCCTGGCCATCACCGGCTTCGGGCTGCTGGTCGGACACCTGCTCGGTGGCCCCGACCCCGGGAATCGCGGCGCTCTCGCCACGGCCACCGCATCGCGCCATCCGGGGATCGCGCTGCTGCTCGCCAGCGAGGTCTTCCCGGACAGCGAGAGGGCCATCCTCGGCACGGTGCTGCTCTACCTGATCGCCAGCATCGCGATCACGGTCCCTTACCAGCGCTGGCGTATGAAGGTGCTGGCACTCGCCGACGTCGCGGCGGTCGATCCGAGAAGGAGGCACGGTGGACCATGAGTGAACCACAAGGCAAGGGACCTTCCGATCGGTTCGAGGTCCGCGTCACGGCCGACAGCCATTTTGCCTGGGTGCGCACCCGGCTCGCCCTCGAGCGCACGATGATGGCGTACCTGCGAACGTCCGTGTCGCTCATCGGATTCGGCTTCGCGATCGTGCAGTTCTTCGAGGGGCTCCACGACCTGCCCGGGGCCAGGCACGTCCGCTTTCCGGATGCCGCGTGGTACCTGGGGCTCGGGCTCATCTCCTGCGGCGTGGCGGCCGCGGTCTTCTCGCTCCGGGAGTACCAGTGGGTGATCCGCTACCTGTGGAGCGGAAGTTTCGCGGCGATCGCGGGCATGCGGCCGGAGGGGAAGAACACCCCGCTCTTCGCGACCGCGATCGTGCTCGTCGTCATCGGCACCTTCGCCTTCTTCGCGGTGCTGCTGCGCCTCGTGTAGCGCT
>JAPLSM010000262.1 GCA_026398635.1 Spirochaetota bacterium
TCGATCCTGGGGCTGACGAGATCCGATGCGGGAAGGGGTCCATACCCGATCTGCATCTCGCTGACCCGTTCCGCCCAGAAGAACTGGTCCAGCATCCGGGGAACGACCAGCTGCGGAATGCCCGCCCTGGCTGCGGCGAACACGGTTCCGATACCGCCGTGATGGACGACGAGGCGGCAGCGCGGCATGACCTTCGCGTGCGGGAGGAACTCCGCCCGGTGTACGGACCCGGTTGAATCACCCGAAACAGGTGTCGGGGACACCAGCAGCACCCGGTGTCCGCGACCGGTCAGCGTTTCACAGAGCCGGGCGTACGTCGCCGGGGCATCCTTCATCACCAGATCCGCGCTGCCGAAGCTCACGAGGATGGGCGGCTCGCCCGCCTCGAGGAAACGCGCGGTCTCGGGATCGAGAGCAACCTCACCGCCTTCATAGTACCAGTAGTGCGCCTGCCGGACTCCTGCACCGCTCTGCGCCAGGTCTTCCGGCAGCCGTGCAAACAAGGGGTCGATGGCGAGCACAGTGCCCGGGCCGGTTCTCGCATCCGAGGCGTGCCGCAGCGTCTTCAGGATGAGCCGGGTCCGTTCCTCGTTCACGATCCTGCCTACGACGAAGTCCTCCTGCGCGAGGTGGCGCTGCCAGAGCAGGCTGTTCACGAGCCGGGACCGGCTCATCCTGCGCGCCGAGGGGGGCGACGTTCCCGGCGATCGGAACACCTGCGGCGTGAAGAACACGTGCCGGTACGGCAGCCCCAGGTGCTCCGCGATCGAATGGCCGGCGTAGAACAGGCTGATGCCGACGAGGAGGTCGGCGCTCTTGTACAGGTCGAGGTGCTCGCGGAACTGCAGCCGAATCTGCTCCCGGTATTCGGCGAGGTTCCCCCGGGCCACGACGTCGGAGAACCGGTCACCGATGGGCCGGAACTCGATCCCCGCCCCGCGCGCCGCCGGCTCGTTCTCGGGAGGCGCTACGAGCACGACCTCGCGGGTGCCGGCCTCGCCACCAGCAGCCCCGCCTGCCAGCCTGCCCGCCAGGAAGATTCCCGGGCCAACGTCGCCCCGGGTGCCGATCGCGGTGATGACGATCCTGCTCATGCGGGATTCCTTCCCAGCTCCAACCCGGTCTCGTAGAGTGCCACGACGTTCTCCACCGGGCTGACGGCTTGGATGTTGTGGCATGGCGCGAGAATGTAACCGCCGCCCGAGCCGAGGATACGGAGGTTGTCCGCCACCTCCCGGCGCACGTCGTCGGCGGTGCCGAAGGGCAGGGTCTGCTGGTTGTCCACCCCGCCGTGGAACACGACCTTGTCGCCGAAGTCGCGCTTCAGCGCCTCGCGCTCCATGCCGGGACATCTCCACTGGACGGGGTTCAGCGCGTCGATGCCCGCCTCGATCATGTCGGGGATGATCCTGCGGACCGCCCCGTCGTTGTGGTGGAACACGTACGAGCCGGCACCGTGCACGAGGCCGATCATCCGGCGCATGCCCGGCAGCAGGAACTCCCGGATCTGCGCGGGGGAGATCATCAGGTCCTCCTGCCCCCCCATGTCCTCGGCCACGTAGGAGATCATCACTTTCCCGGGGATCGTCTCGAAGATCCGGCGGGTGTTCTCGTAGGCGAGGTCGAAGAGCCTGCCGAGGATGTAGTGCGCCACCTCGGGATTCTCGACGAGGTCGACGAACGCCTGCTCGTCTCCGCGCAGCGACTTGTAGGTGAGGAATGGCTCCGAGCCGCCGCCGCGCACCGGGAACCGTTCCAGTCCCGCAAGCTGGCCGGGGATGACCGAGGTGTCGTACCAGTCCGGGCTGGGCCACCGGTAGTTCCGTGCGATCTCGGCCACCGAGGAGTACCCTGCGAGCGGGTGGTGGGTGCACTCGCGGTAGGATCCCGTGCCGTAGTCGACGTCACGGTACCGGCACCCGAACTCGTCCGCGTCGTCCGGGATCGGAGGTCCCGCGTAGCGCGGCGATACCGTGACCGGCAGGTCGATGTGCAGGCGGTCGCACATCGCGCGCTCGTCGGCGCATCCGAGGTGCCTCAGCAGTTTTCGCGTGGCCTCGGCCGTTGCCCAGTAGTCCATGGGCACCCGGTCGGGCTTCCGGCGCTGCAGCACGGCGAGCCAGCGCTCGCGGGGCGACATCGATTCGTGGGACATGGGGGGAGCATATCGGGCGCGCCGGCCGGGCGGCAAGGGCACGCGGAAGGAATGAGCAACCCTGGAATCGCCGGGCGCGTTCCCCGGTTCAGCTCCTCGACCCCTACTTCACCGAACCGAG
>JAPLSM010000410.1 GCA_026398635.1 Spirochaetota bacterium
ACCGGTTCGATCCAGGTTCGAGTCCTGGTGGGCCCAACCTGCCTGCCCCGGGGTGGCTCGCCACCCAAGGAGACGTCCTTGTCGCTGCGTGAGAAGCTGAAGGCGCTGGAGGAGCTGCAGCAGGTCGACATCGAGCTGGCCGAGGTCAAGGCCGAGGCCGACGCGGTGCCCCGCCGTCGGGCCGAGATCGAGGCCGACGTGGACGTGGCCCGCAAGGCCTGGCAGGCCGAGCAGGACCGGCTGGCCGGCGTCGAGCGAGAGCGACGCAGCCAGGAGCAGACCATCCTGGCCGAGCGCGACAAGGTGAAGAAGTGGGAGGGTCGTCTCGCCGAGATCCGCACGCCGCGCGAGTACGCCGCGCTCTCCCGCGAGATCGACATTGCCCGCAAGACCAACGAGTCGGTGGGGGAGCAGACCAAGCTCCTGGCCGCGCAGGGAGAGGAGATCTCCCGCGCCATCGAGGTGCTCCAGGAGAAGCTCTACGAGAAGGAGTCGGGGGCCCAGGAGGAGCTCGAGCAACTGGCGGCGCGCGAGGCCGAGTTCGGCAAGCGTGCGGTGGCCCTCGACGCCCGGCGAGCCGAGCTGGCGGCGCGGGTCGAGCCGGCGCTGCTCTCCCGGTACGAGAACATCCGCAAGCGTCGCGGCGGCATCGCGGTCACCCAGGTGATCGGTGGCACCTGCCGCGGCTGCAACCGGCAGATCCCGCCGCAGATGGCCCTGGTCCTGGTCCGGGCCAACTCCATCGAGAACTGCCCCAGCTGCAACCGCATCATCTACGTGCCGGAGGCGGTGAGCCCGGCCACGCCGCCGGCCGCCTGATCCGCCCCGTGGCCAAGCCCGTCCTGGCGGAACTGCTCCGCTTCATCGCCGCCAACGAGGACCTGCCTCACGCGCTGGCCCGCTACAAGGGCTACAGCCGCGACATCCTGGGCAAGCTCATCGACGCCGCCGCCGACCGGATCGAGCAGGCCGAGGAGGCCGCCGCCGGGGCATCCGCGGCCGCCGGGTCGAAGGGGATCAAGGTCCGCAAGGTCTCGGAGGTCGAGCGGGCCGCCCGGGAATCGGCCGAGGACCTCGACGCGGCCATGAACGAGTCGAAGGTGGAGCGCGACCGGAAGAAGAAGGAGCGGGTGGTGACCGCCGCCGCCCAGCGGGAGGCCGAGCGGGCCGTCGAGGCCAGGCCGGTGCGCACCCGCTTGTTCACGGACGGTGCGGCACGGGGCAACCCCGGCCCGGCCGGCGCCGGCGCCGTGATCATCAGCCCGGAGGGGCACGTGGTCGCCAAGATCGGCAAGTACCTAGGCGAGACCACCAACAACGTGGCCGAGTACACCGGCCTGATCCTCGGGCTCAAGCGCGCCAAGGCCATGGGGTTGCGCGAGCTCGAGGTGCTGGCCGACAGTGAACTGGTGGTGAAGCAGCTCACCGGCGAGTACCAGGTCAAGGCCGACCACCTGCGGCCGCTCCACGACGAGGCCAAGGCCCTCATGAAGGGCTTCGACGTGATCGACCTTCGCTACATCCCCCGCGAGGAGAACGAGGCCGCGGACGAGATGTCGAACCGCGCCATAGATCTCCGTCTGTAAAGCAGCGGAAGGGTCCGCCGGACGGACGGTCCGCGCCGCGGACCCTCTCGCGAGGGCGGCTTCCAGAAATCGCGGCACCTTACGGGCCCGTCTTGTGCAGTGTTCGTGTCCTGATATGGAAACGGGTATGGCCACGATCGTGTTGAAGGGGGTCCCCGCGGGTCTTCACAGGCGGCTGGAGCTGCGCGCTCGTGCGAGCGGGCGCAGCGTGAGCGGTGAGGTGATCGCCTGCCTGGAGAGCGTGGTGGGAACCGAGCCGCCCCGCAGGACGGCGGAGGAGGTGCGCCAGCTCATCGAGGAGGCGCGGGCCGTCCGGGAGGAACTCGCGGCCAAGGGAGTCTCGATCACGGACGAGGAGATCACGGCGTGGAAGCGGCAGGGTCGACCGTGATCGTCGTCGATACGAACGTCGTCGCCCGGTTCGTGCTCCGCGGTGACGGGGCGACGCTTGCGGAGCGAATCCTGAAACGCGACTCCTCGTGGGTCGCCCCACCGCTCGTCCATTCCGAGCTTCGAAACGTCCTGGCGACCAGCATGCGGACCCGGCGGATGACACTCCAGGAAGCCCTCGCGGCGGCGTCGGTGGCGGACAAGGTGCTGGACGCCCCCCCGCGTGAGGTGGACACGGGATCCGTGCTCGAGCTCGCAGAGCGATCGGGGTGCACGTCCTACGACTGCGAGTTCGTGTCCGTTGCGCTGGACCTCGATGTTCCCCTCGTCACCAGCGATCGGCAGGTCCTCGCGGCCTTCCCGGGGACCGCGGTCTCGCCCGAGGCCTTCGTCTCATACTGAGCGGCGTCGCCCGGGGCCCGTTTGCCGCCCCCATCGCTGCGTGTTACATCCCCCTCGCCGGAGCCGTCCGGACGAACGCGTCGGAACTCGTGTCCGCCGAGGAAAGTCCGGGCACCACAGGGCAGGGTGCCGGTCAACGACCGGCCGGGGTGACCCGCGGGAAAGTGCCACAGAGAA
>JAPLSM010000432.1 GCA_026398635.1 Spirochaetota bacterium
GTCCCCGGGACGGTCGCTGTACTTCCCCTTCATGTCCGACGCCGCCCAGGTGCTGGCCGCCACGGCGCGGGCCTGCGGCATGGACGCGGCCGTCCTGCCCATGCAGGACGCCCGCGACCTCGAGCTGGGCAGGCGCCACACCTCGTCCCGCGAGTGCTTCACGATGATCTGCACCACGGGGAGCTTCCTGAAAAAGCTCGAGGAGCCAGGCGTCGATCCGGGCCGGGTGAGTTTCTTCATGCCGCGCCACACCGGGCCCTGCCGTTTCGGCCAGTACCACAAGCTGCAGCGGATCATCCTCGAGCGCATCGGCTGCGGGGATGCGGAGATCGTCTCGCCGACCAACCGAACCTCGTACGCGGACTTCTCGCGCGGCCCACGGTTCCGGCTGCTGGTCTGGAAGGCCCTGGTGGCAGCCGACCTCCTCGGCAGGATGCGGCAGGAGCACCGCGCGACCGAGCTCGAAGAAGGGGCGGCTGAGGCGGCCTATCGGCGCGCCCTGGGCGATCTCGTTTCCGCCGTGGAACGGGGCGGCCGGGAGGTGCTCGACGTCGTCCAGGCTGCCGCCGATTCCTTCGCGGCGCTGCCCTCGACTCCGCCGGGCCGGCGTCCCGTGGTCGCGGTCGTCGGCGAGATCTTCATGCGCGATAACCCGTTCTGCAGCGGTTTCCTGGTGCGCCGGCTCGAGGCTCTGGGGCTCGAGACGATCATGGCGCCGGTGCGAGAGTGGATCCAGGCATCCTCCCTCCGCTACCGCCGGGAGAGCGCCTGGCGACGGGAGCCGGGCGGCATCGTGACGGCGCTGGTCCAGGGTTTCGTGCAGAACCTCATGGCCGAACGGATCGAGCGACGGTTCCACGGTGCCGTGAACCCGCGGCACATCGTGCCGGTGGAGCGCATCCTGGAGCTCGCCGCCCCCTACGTGCACCGGGATTACGGCGGCGACCCGCCCCTCGCGTTCGGCGCTGCCTCGGCCCTCGCGCAGGAGGGGATCTCGGGGGTGGCGAACATCCTGCCGTTCACCTGCCTGCCGGGCACGATCGTGATGTCCGTCGCCGCGGCATTCCGCCGGGACCACCGCGGCATCCCGTGGGTGGACGTCGCCTGGGACGGCCAGGAGGACGTGGGATTGCAGACGCGTCTCGAGGCGTTCGCGTACCAGGCCAGGGAGTTCGCGACGCTCTCAAGGTAAGAGGCCGCGTCGCGGGGCTACCAGTGCAGGACCTTGAAAGCCTCCGCGAACTCGAATGCCTGCTTACCCTTCTTCGCGGTCTCCCGCGCCGACTTCCGGATACCCTCGGCGAGCTTCTTCGGGTCGCTGCTGACCTGGCTCGCGTGGCGCCGCAGCGCGGCGATGCGCTTGCCGATGCAGCAGCCCACGTCCTCCCACCGGTCCGGGTTCTCGCTCCAGAACAGCCACGCCTCCCGAATGCGCCACGGCTCGACCCCGTCCACGAGCTGCTCGGGGAAGAGGTAGATCTCCTTGGCCGCGTACGCTGCGTCCAGCGCCGCCTGCCCGGCTGCCCGGTGGTCGGGGTGGGTCTGGTACCGTCTCCAGGGGTCGATGGTGACGAGGAGGTGCGGCCGGCATCGCCGGATGATGCCCGCGATCTCCCGGCGCATGGCCATCGTGTTTTCGAGCATGCCGTCGGGGTGACGCTGGAAGATGACCTCCTTCACCCCGAGGTGCGCCGCGGCGCTGCGCTGCTCGCGTTCCCGGCGCGAGGCGAGCTGGCCGGGCAGCACCCGCGGGTCCTTGCTACCCTTGTCCCCGCTCGTCAGGAGCAGGTAGGTCACCTCGCGGCCCTCGGCCGCCCACTTCGCGACCGTGGCCGCGCACCCGTATTCGGGGTCGTCGGGGTGCGCGGCGACGACCAGCACGCGCCCGCCGGGGGGAACCGCGCCGCTCGTACGCCCGCTGCCGCGCTCCGCTCGAGATGCGCGCTGCATGGTTCTACTCCTTCCTCATCAGCCTTCCCGCGAGCACCTGGAGGGCCCGCGAAAGGGCGGTGCGCTGCTCCTCGGTTCCCTGGCCTGGCTCGGTGTGCTGGAACAGCTGGGTGAAATCGAGCACCTCGGCCTCGAGGCGCTCCAGACTTTTCTCGGCGAGCGGGATCACGTCCGCGAGGAAACGCTCGAGATCGGCCGATCCGAGCATGTTCCCGGCGGCGAGGGTGACCGCGCGGAGGTGGTCGAGGCAGAAGCCGCGCGAGGCGCCGAGGCGCGGGGGGAACTCCGGGTCGTGCTTCCAGAGGTAGACTATGGTGAAGGTCCAGCGCTCGAGGTCCGCCGCGAGCATGTCGCAGACCTGGCACCGGTCGCGCAGCATCCTGATGCGATCGGCGAGCGCGGTGAGGCCGGCCTTCCGGCGGCCCGGGTTGCGGGCGCCCGCGAGCGCCTTGCGCAGCGCCGGCGCCTGGTGCTGCAGGTGGGTGTGGGTCATCACCGCCAGGCCGAGCGGGTTGTGACCCCGGTAGAGGCGCTGGGTGTGCTCGGGGCAGAACCCCTTCTCGTTCGTCAGCACCCGGGTCTCGCTCGCCATCGCCCTGCCGCCGAGACACGACTCGAGGTACCAACGCTCCGCGGCATCCACCAGGGTGCACAGGGGGCACTCGCCGCCCTTCGCGTACGCGTCGTGGACCTTGCTGATCTCGAGCTTCGGCATCGGGCCCGCCTTAATACCGCGCCTATCGCCATCCCTCGGGCGGCAGCCCTAGCGCGCCTCTGGCGCGCGAAGGCGGGAGCCCATGGCTACGGCGCGGTTCAGACATCCATGTCTAGACCCCGTAATACGAGATGACGTACCCGCCGAGGGTCACGAAGCCGAGCCGCTCGTACAGCGCGATCGCGGGCCCGTTCCCATTCTTCACGAACAGGCAGGCGACCGGCTTGTCCGCGAAGATCGCTTCGAGCAGCGCGGCCATCACGATCCGGGCTATCCCCTTTCCGCGTTCCGACGGCACGGTGAAGACGCCGCCGATCTGGTCCACACCGTATCCCCGTGCATTGGTGCCGGCCTTGGCCAGGGGACGGCCGTCGCGCGCGGCGTGGAACACGATCTCCTGCCGCAGCCCCTGGCGCAGTAGCTTCAGGCAGGCCGCGTCGCTGAACAGGGCGGTATCGAGCACCACCTCCTCCAGCTCGTACGCGCGCTGGAGGGGAAACAGCAGCGCCGCGTCGCCCCTTGCCGACCGGCGCACCCGGACCCCCGTGGCCGCGGCAGCAGCGCTCGCGTGCACTGCCGGGCCTGCCCAGGCCGTGCGCGGCAGCTTCATGAGCCGGTACTCGATGCGCGTGGCGGGCGCAACGGGCATGGCAGACTCGACCGCGGCCACGCTCGCCTCGGGACCTCCGATCGAGTGCACCGGCATCCGCAGGTCACCGAGCAGCCCGGCCAGGCCGGCCCGGTCGCCCGCGCCCTCGGGCAGCACGGGCAGCACCAGCCCGGCGGTCGTGGCGACGAGCGCGCCGCGGATCGCGCCGGCCGTCTCGTCAACGTACGCCGTGCAGCCGCGTTCGCCGGCCTTCACGCGCGCGCTCGCCCCCGCGCACCGTGCTTCGTCGCGGCACAGGAACGCGACAAGGCGCTCCTCGTCGGCGTGGGAGGCCGGCCGCCAGCTCATGGGGCTGCCCCGGGGAACGACACGGGCATCCTGCCCGCCGCGGCGATCTCGCCGGCGAGCACGGCGAACCCGGCACGGAACGAGTCCCGCCCGCTGCCGTAGACGGCCACGGCGGTCGAAACCCACGGCGCCTCCGCGAGGTACACGGGGCTCAGGGTCGAGACCACCAGCAGGCGCGGGCCGAGGTCCCGCATCCGGTCGAGCACCTCGAGGCTGTTGTCGTTCGCGAGGCAGAACACCACCGTGTCGTACCGGCGTGCCCGCTCGGGGACCCGCGCGAGATCGTCGGGGTCCGCGGCGTAGAACGGCTCGTAGGAGAAGGCGAGCGTCTCGGCGCCGGGCCAGCGCGCGAGCCCTTCCTCGAAGAACTCGTCGATCTGCCCGCACAGCAGGACCCGCTCGCCCTCCGCGGGCCGCCAGGGCACCCGTCCTCCCGACACGAGCGTGACCGCCCGGGCCGCGCTCTGTCGGAAGAACTCGGCCGCGCCCGGTGCGGGGACCGAGGCCGGCACCCGATCCGCGTCGGGGAAGAGGGCATCGCGGCCCCGGGGACCCAGGAAGCGCAGCTTCGCCGCGAGCACGTACGTCGCCGCTTCCGCCACGATCGCCCGGAAGCCTGGTTCCCGGCGCATGGCGGCGCCGAGCGTGCGCCAGACCTTCTCCTGGCTGGGGGGCGAGTGCGAGAGCAGCAGCATGTCGTTGCCCGCCTCCAGTGCGAGCCGGCACGCAACGGCCACGTCGAGGGTTCCGTTCAACGCGCCCTCCATCTCCATGTCGTCGGTGACCACCATGCCCCGGAACCCGATCCGGTCGCGCAGCACCGTTCGTAGCAGGAACGGCGACAGCGAGGCGGGGGTGAGGTCGCCGAGGATGTCGGGGAAGGCGAGGTGGCCGCTCATCACCGCGGGAACGCCCTCGCGGGCGAGGATCCGGTACGGCAGCAGGTCCCGGGCGAACAGTGTCTCGAGGTCGACCCTGATCACGGGGAGCTTCCCGTGCGAGTCCCGGTCCGCCGAACCGTGGCCGGGGAAGTGCTTGGCCGTCGCCATCACGCCCGCCTTCGCGAGGCCCGCTGCGTACGCGACGGAGAGCAGTCCCACCGCCGCCGGGTCCGAGCCGAAGCTTCGGGGCCCGATGACGGTCGCCTCGGGATCGGAGTACGTGTCCGCGGTCGGCGCGAAATCCATGTTGATGCCGAGCGCGGCCAGCTCCCGGCCGAGGTACCAACCCGTGAGGTACGCGTCGCGCGGCAGGCCGCCGGCCCCGATGGCGAGGTTGCCCGGCGTGATCGAAGTCTCGCGCTTGATGTGCCGGACCCACCCGCCCTCCTGGTCCGTGGCCACGAGCAGCGGCATCGCGAGCCGGGTGGACTGGGACAGGCGCTGCATGTCGGCCACGTCGCGCGCCAGCGAGGGGAGGTCCGCCACGTTGCGCGCGAAGATCTTCACCCCGCCGATGCCCCGGTCCCGGATCCACGCGCGGATCTCGGCGGACGGAGCGGTGCCGAGGTACCCGAGGAACAGCGTCTGGCCGAGCAGCTCTTCGTCGCTCATGGATGCGGCGAGGCGCGCGGCAGCCTGCTCGGGAGATCCGGCGGAGGGCAGGGCGGCCTCCCAGAAACCGATCGCGGCCGGGGCGGCGGGCGCCGGGACCACAGCCGTGGGTGCCGGGGCAGGCGGGGCGGCGGGCGTCGAGGCTGCCGGGACCGCAGCCGCGGCGGCGGCGAGCGCGCAGAGGAGGGCGGTCAGCACCGGAGGTTCCACGCGTCCGTGGCGTACCGCTCGGCGACGAGGGCTTCGGCCCGTGCCGTTTCGGCCGCCGTGAGGCCGTCGTCGTCCGCGCCGAAGCGCGCGCGGGCGGCCTGCGCGAACGCCTCCCGGACCTCCTCGAAGACGAGCGCCCGGCCCGCTTCCTCGGCGAGGCACGAGGGCTCGCGGAAGTCGGCCGGCGGCTCGACGCGCAGGTAGCGGAACACCCGGCGGCCCGGGTTCTCAAGGGGAATGGACCCGTGCTGGAGCACGGCGGATCGCGTGGTCATCTGGGCGCTGCCGACGAGCTTGCGTCCCGAGACGCCCGCGATCTCGTATTCGCCCGCGGCGCCGAAGCATTCGGGGTTCCGCGGGTCGCCGGCCTGCGCGGCGCAGACCGATCCCCGGATGCCGAGCCGGACGAGCCCGTCGAGCAGGAAGGCCGCGATGTACTCGTAGACCGCGCGCTTGCGCGAGGATCCGGCCAGATCCTCCGCGTCCTCGCGCGAGAAGACCACGGCGTAGGTGAGCTCGTTGTCGTGCAGCACCGCGTGGCCGCCCGTCGGCCGGCGCACGAGGCCGATCCCGTCGGCCTCGAGGGCTGCTGCGTCGAGCAGGCCGGCCGCGCGCTGGAACCGCCCCAGCGACAGGGCGGCGGGCTGGAACCCGTAGAGCCGCACCACGGGCGGGCTGTCGCCCCGGCCGCAGAACTCGGCCAGCGCCTCGTCGACGGCCATGTCGAAGCGGCCGTCCATGCGGGGGTGGACGACGAGCCGGAAGCTCAAGCGTACGCCCGGCCCTTCAGGGCTTCGATGCGCTGGCCGGCCGCGTGCGCCGCCACCGCGCCCTCGGCGGTGGCGACGACCAGCTGCCGGAACGGCGTGGAGCGCACGTCGCCCGCGGCGAAGAGGCCGGGGATCGAGGTCTCCATACGCTGGTCCGTCACCACGGAGCCGCCCTCGTCGAGGCGCACCCCGGGGGCCGCGGCGGTCTGCGGAATGCTGCCGACGAAGATGAACGCCGCGTCCAGGGTCTCGTCGTACTCCCGGCCGGTCGTGTTGTCCACGAGGCGCACGCCCGTCACCTTCGCCTCGCCGAGGATGCGCCGCACCTCCGTGTGGAACCGGACCTCGATCTTCGGGTTCGCGATCGTGCGGTCCGCGAGCGCCTTCTGCGCGCGCAGCTGCCCGCGCCTATGAATTACCAGCACGGAAGAAGCGAGGTTGGCGAGGTACATGGCCTCGTCGCAGGCCGCGTCGCCTCCGCCCACGACCAGCATGCGTTTGCCCTTGAAGAAGGGGCCGTCGCAGGTCGCGCAGCACGAGACGCCCCGGCCCGCCAGCTCCTGCTCGCCCGGCACGCCGAGGTGCCGGTGCTTCGCCCCCGTGGCGAGCACCACCGAGAGCGCGGCGAGGGGGCCCCGGTCGGTTTCGACCGTGAAGATCTCCCCGTCACGACGGATCGCCGACACCGTGGCATTCATGATCTCGGCCCCGAACCGGACCGCCTGCTGCTCCATGCGCTGGCTGAACTCGAAGCCGCTCACGGGATCGGAAACGCCAGGGTAGTTCTCCAGGGTGGCGATGATGAGCGCCTGCCCGCCGGAGGCCAGCTGCTCCAGCACGAGCACGTCGAGCCCCGCCCGGGCCCCGTACTGGGCCGCGGCGAGCCCCGCGGCGCCCCCGCCCACGACGATCAGGTCACGCTGCGCTGCCATCCCGACTCCTTTAGCCGCGCGGGAGCATACCAGAATCCCGTCCTCATGGGAAGAAAAAGGCTTCCGACAATGGAAGGGAAGGAGTGGAACCGGCGATGGATGCACGCGCGACCGGCCTCGTGGGCGTTTTGCGTGAGGGCATGGACCGCGAAGCCCTGATGTTCAGCGACCTCGTGGGCGAATTGGACCGGCTCGGCGCCTCGTTCAAGGCGAAGGACTGGACGGGCAGCCTCGTGGTGGCCCAGGGGCTCGACGGGATGGCCCGCCGCATCGAGCGCGTGGAGGCCGAACGCGCAGCCGCGGTGGCAGATCTCGCCACGGCGCTCGGCATGGCGCCGGGCACCCCGCTGTCGGCCCTCGTCGGGCGGCTCGAGCCGTCCGAGCGGCAGCCGCTCGAGGACAGCGGCCGGCGCCTGCGCACCGCGGTCTTCCGGCTGAAGACCGCCACGGGCAGGCTCCGCTATTCCGCCGAGACCCTCTCGGGCACCCTCGGGCGGGTGCTCGAGGGCATCTTCCCAGGCCGCCGGGGCAGGATGTACGACCCGCAGGGCCGGCCGGCCGTGCCGACGGGCGCCTCGCTCGTCGACCACTCCCTCTAGGGCTCCAGGAGGCGCCGCGTGCAGTCCACGTTCGCACCCATCGAACTCGGCAAGCGCAGCCTGATTGCGCACTCGACGGCCCTGCAGACCGTCGGGCACAACATGTCCAACGCGACGGTGGAGGGCTACAGCCGCCAGCGCGTGGAGCTGAAGGCCTTCGAGCCGCTCTACGCGCCGCAGCTGAACCGGGCGGAAACCCCCGGGCAGATCGGGCAGGGCATGGAGGTCTCGAGCATCACCCGCGTGCGGGACATGCTGCTCGAGAGCCGCATCGTCGGCGAGCAGAACATCCAGGGATACTGGGAAGCCCGGGACAAATATTTATTGATGCTCGAGCAGGTGCACAACGAGCCCACCGACCAGAGCGTGCGCACGCTGCTCGACCGGTTCTGGCAGTCCTGGCAGGAGCTGTCCGCCCGGCCCACCGAGACCGGCGCCCGCCGGGCGGTGCTCGAGCGCGGCCATTCGCTGGCCGAGGGCATCAACGACCGGTACCGGCGCTTCAAGGCCGTCCGGGACATGATCGACGGCGACATCAAGGGAACCGTCGAGCAGGTCAACTCGCTCACCGGCGAGATCGCGGCCCTCAGCAACGAGATCATCAAATCCGAGGCGCTCGGGGATAACCCGAACGACCTGTACGACCGGCGCGACCTCCTGGTCGGGAAGCTGTCGAAGCTGCTGGACATCAGCGTGAGCTACCGGGACCCGGACGAGCTGGTGATCTCGACGGGCGGCATGCACCTCGTGCAGGGCCGGCATCACGAAGAGTTCGCCCTGGAGGCGGACCCGAACGACGAGGGGTACGGGAAGCTCGTGTGGGCCGACGGCGGCGACCCGGTGACGCTGCGCGGCGGCACGCTCGCCTCGCTCGTCGAGCTGCGTGACGTTGAAACCAAGGGCGAGATCCAGGCCCTCGACCTGCTCACCCAGAACTTCGTCGACCTCGTAAACGAGGCGCACCGCCGGGGCTTCGGTCTGGACGGAAGCACGGGCGCCGACTTCTTCGTGCAGCACCCCTTCATCGACAATGCCCAGGGCAACTACGACGCGAACGGCGACGGCGCCTACGACGCCACGTATGTCTACCGGGTCACGGGCGCCAACACGCTCACGGCCACGAACCAGGTCGGCCTCCGGGGCACGCTGACGCTGCCCGGGGCCGGGGGCGACGTCGCGGTGGAGTATTTCCCCACTGACACCGTGCGCGACCTCGTGGAGCGCATCAACCTCTCGGGCGCCGAGGTCGCGGCGCGCCAGAACAGCGAGGGGAGGCTGTCGATCTCGGGCGTGCCGGCCGCCGACGCGCGGAACCCTGATTTCGTGCTGCGGGGCCTGCAGGACTCGGGCCGGTTCCTGGTAGGTTACGCGGGCATCCTGGACCAGTCCGGCCCCGCGGGCGCCTACGCGTGGACGCGGGCCGACGCCACGGCCGCGCTCGCGGCCGACGGCACCGACTTCTCGGTGGCGCCGCTCGCGCACCCGTCGGGGTGGATCGCGGTCAACCCGAAGATGGCAGACGACCCTGCTTCCATCGCCGCCGCCTCGGCCCTCGACGGCCGGTCCGAGGGACCCGGGGACGGCGCCACCGCGCTGGCCATCGCGCAGCTCAGGACCGAGCCGGTCGTGCTCGGCGTGACGACCAGCTTCGACAACTTCTTCGCCGACCGCGCGGCGTCCATCGGCCTGCGCGGCGAGGAGGCCGGGCGGGGCCTCGAGACGGTGAACCTCGTGATGAAGGACCTCACCGACACCCGCGAGAGCCTTTCGGGCGTCAACATGGACGAGGAGCTCACGAAGATGCTCACCTACCAGCGCGGCTACGAGTCCATCGCGCGGTTCGTGACGACCTTCGACGAGATGCTCGACGTGATCATCAACCGGATGGCGGTCTAGGAGCGACGACGATGAAGCGGATCAGCTCGCAGCTTCCCAGCTACGACAGCAGCTACTACCTGCGGCTGCACGAGTGGCAACTGAACCAGATGAACAACAAGGTCGGGGCGCAGAGCCGCATCAAGGACCTGCGCGACGACCCGCTGGCGGCCGCGCGCTCGGTGCGCCTGCAGTCGGCGATCTTCCGTTCCGACCAGTACGCGTCCAACACGGACGCGCTGCGGGAGAGCCTCTCGAGCTCCGAGGGGCAGCTCCGCAGCGCCATGGACGTCCTGCAGCGCGTCCGGGAGCTCGCGGTGCAGGGCGCCAACGGCATCTACGACGCGTCCCAGCTCGCCTACATCGGCGAGGAGGTCGACCAGCTGCTCGCCGAGCTGATCACCATCGGCAACGCGCGCGACGAGAGCGGCAACTACCTGTTCTCGGGCACCGCCTCTCGCACGGAACCGTTCCGTCTCACCCAAGGCCGGGTGCCGGGCGGCGCCTCCGACCTCGTGGTCGAGGTGAGCTACCTCGGCAACGACGGGGAGAACCCCGTGGAGGTCACGGAGGGCACCGCGGTCTCCACCGTGATGTCCGGCAACCGAGCCTTCTGGGCCGAGCAGCAGCAGATCTACGCGACCGTGGACGCCACGCAGTACCGGGTGCAGGCCGACGCGACGATCCGGGTCGACGGCGTCGACATCGGGCTCGCGACCGGCGATCCGATCAGCGCCATCATGGCGAAGATCAACGATTCTGGCGCACCGGTGCGCGCGACGCTGGACCCCGTGACCGGCGGCCTGGTGCTGCAGTCGACGCAGCCGCACCAGATCAGTCTCTCGGACCTCGGCGGCGCCACGGTGCTCCAGGACCTCGGGGTGCTCGCGCGGGGCGGCAGCCGGCCGCCCCTGAACACCTCGCAGAGCGCCCGGGTGTTCGGCGGCTCGATCTTCGACGTGGTCATCCACCTGCGCGACAGCCTGCTCGAGGGATCCTCCGAGAAGGTGGGCTCCTCGGGCCTCAAGGGCATCGAGAACGCCATCACGACCCTCGCGGGCACCATCGCCGGCGTGGGCGCGAAGGACACGCGCCTCGAGGCGGTGGCCTCCCGCCTCTCGTGGGAGAAGCCCGAGCTGGTACGGTTCGACAGCCGGGAGCGCGATCTCGACGTGGCCGAGGCCCTCACGCAGCTCAAGGCGTTGGAATACGGGCACGAGGCGGCGCTCAACGTCGCGGCCAAGGTGCTCACCCCGACGCTCCTGGACTTCCTGCGCTAACGGCATGCGCGTCCGCACCCGACCGTACGGCGAGGTCGACCTCGACGAGCGCCAGCGCATCAGCCTGCCGTGGGGCCTCCTGGGCTTCGAGGACCTGCGGGACTGGGCGATCCTCGACGCGGCCCAGCCGCCGTTCTACTGGCTCCAGTCCCTCGAGCGGCCCGAGGTCGCCTTCGTGCTGGTCGACCCGTTCTCGTTCCGGCCCGACTACGACCCGGGCGCCGACCCCGCGGAGCTCGCCGTGCTGGAGCTCGCCGGCGCGGAGGAACGGCTGGTGTTCGCCATCGTCACCGTGCCCGCCGAAAGGGGGCGCATGAGCGCGAACCTCCAGGGTCCGCTCCTCATCAACCGGCGCACCCGCGTGGGGCGCCAGGTGGTGAGCAACGATCCCCGCTGGGGGGTGCGGCACGTGATCGCCGACGAGCTGGCCGCGCACCGAGCCTCGACATGCTGATCCTCGCGCGCCGCATCGGCGAGTCGATCGTCATCGGTGACCAGGTCGAGGTGTCCGTGGTGGACATCAAGGGCGACCAGGTCAAGCTGGGCATCAATGCGCCGCGCGCCGTTCCCGTCTTCCGGCTCGAGATCTACCGGGCCATCCAGGAGGAGAACCGGCGCGCCGCGGCCGCGGCGCCCGACGCCCTGCCCCGGCTCGAGGGACTCGGGGCCGACCCTACGCGGAATCCGCCAGCTCGCTGAAGATCCGGGCAAACGAAGGCGCCATCGCGAGGAAGCGGTCGACGAGGAGGGGGTCGAACTGCATGCCCCGCTCCGCGGCGATCGTCTCGACCGCGCGCTCGTGGGGGTAGGGCTCCTTGTAGGTGCGGCGCATCCGCAGCGCATCGTAGACGTCGGCGATCGCCACGATCCGGGCGGCGAGCGGGATCTGGGTCCCGTCGAGGCCGTAGGGATAGCCGGTGCCGTCCCAGCGTTCGTGGTGGCGCAGCGCGATCTCGCCGGCCATGGGGGTGTGGTACCGGCGCAGGATGTAGGCGCCGTTCTTCGTGTGCTCCTTCATGATCTCCCATTCCCACGGCTCGAGGGCCCCGACCTTGTTCAGGATGTCGTCGGGAGTTCCGATCTTGCCCACGTCGTGGAGGGCGGCGGCCTGGGAGATGCTTTCGATGAACTGCCGGTTCACCTCGGGCCACCCGGCGCGGCCGTGGAGGTCGCTCGCGAGCTCCCGAGCGTACCGGTTGACCCGCTCGACGTGGTGACCGGTGTCGTTGTCCTTCCGTAGGGCCGCCTCGAGCAGGCTCGCGAAGGTGCCCTGCACCAGCGAGTGGTACTCCGGGGTGATGTCGAGGCAGATCGCCTGGAAGGCGCGCGGCTCGAAGGCGCTCGGGTGCGGTAGCGGCAGGATCCACACCTTGTACACGCCGAGCAGCTGGTCAATTCCCGTGCGCTCGATCGAACCGATCCACCGGTGGCCGCTCTCGGCGGACCGCACGGCCCGGAACAGCTCCGCGCTGCGCGATTCATCGAAGAACGGCGCGGAGAACTGGGTGAACCAGAGCCCGGGCATGCGCTGGGGGATTCCGAACAGAGCAGCGGAGCTCCGGTTCGCGAAAAGGATCTTGAGGCTCGCGTCGAGGAAGAGGCAGGGCACGGGGTCCTCGAGCCGGACCGCGCTCCACTTCGCGAACTCGTCCGAGGAAAGCAGGAGCTCCTCGCCGCTGTCCGGCGCCTCCTCGAGGGCCTCGAGCTCGAGCGGCTCGTCGCCGTTGCCGTTCACGATCTGCTCCTCACCGTCCATCGCGGCGTCCTGCCTCGATCTCGGCCTCGCTCTGCCTGAGGTAGAGCGGCTTCAGGGATTGCGGGTTCGCGCCTTCGGACGCGAACCGGTCCCTGCCGGCCTTGAGCACCGCCGCGGGGTCGAACAGGTCCGTGGCGGAGATTCCGGGGAGGCCTTCCGCGAAGCGCGGAGCGTCCGGGCCCGCCAGCAGGATCCGGCCAGTACCGGCCGCGAACCGTGCACGGAGATCGTCCGGCGCGAGGTCGAGGTACTCGGTGACGCGCCGGCCCTCGCGGTAGCCTGCCGCGTACCAGCGGCCCTTGCGGGCGTCGATCACGGACCAGACGTCGCCGGCGAAGCAGGCCCAGGGCAGGGCGAGCACGTCGAGGGTAGAGACGCCCACCAGCGGGCAGCCGGTGGCGAAGGCGATGCCCTTCGCCGTGGCCAGGCCGATGCGGATCCCCGTGAACGATCCCGGGCCCACCGAGCAGACCACCAGCTCCAGGTCGCCGGCGGCGAAGCCCAGCTACGCGAGCAGGCGGTCCGCGAGGGGCAGGAGGGCGGGGGAGTGCTGCAGCCCGTGACGCAGGGCGAGGGACGCCCGGGCCGCGCCGTCGTCGGCGCAGAGGGCGAGCACCTCCGTGGCGGTGTCGATGGCGAGGGTCCTCACGACGCGAGCCCCTCGACGACGATGAGGCGGCCGCCGTCCGGCTCGAGGGAGATCGTCACCCGCACGGCCCCGCGGCCCCGCAGAGTCGGTTCGAGCTTCTCCCCCCACTCGACCACGGTCACGCCCGGGCCGGCGAGCAGGTCGTCGAGCCCCAGGTTGGCGATCTGCGTCGCGCCCTCGACCCGGTAGAGGTCCACGTGCGCGAGCGGGATGCGCCCCGGGTAGTCCGCGACGATGGTGTAGGTGGGGCTGATGATCTCGTCCTCGATGCCGAGCCCGCGGGCGATGCCCTTGGCGAGCACCGTCTTGCCCGCCCCCAGCGGGCCGCGGAGCAGCACGACCGATCCGGGTGCCAGCGCGGCGCCGATCCGCTCGCCGATCGCCCGGGTCTCGTCGGGGCTCGCGCTTGACAGCACGACGGGACCGTTCGCCACGTTCGAGGTCAATCGCGCACCTTCAGCGCGGCAGGTACGGCCGGCTCCGGATGGGCTTCACGCGCTGGGCCGCAACCGGCCGCGCGCCCTCGGGGCGGGCCTGGACGCTCGCCTCGGCCACGGTACGCGGCTTGGAGAAATCGTAGACGAACTCGCAGATCCGGTTGAGGTACTGCCGGGTGACCCGGGTGTACATCACGTGCATCACGCCGCCCCGGGGTCCCGACCGCCGCACCCCCCGGACCTTGCCGAAGGCGCGGATGGGCGTTTTTCGCTCGATGTCGAACTCGACCATCACGAGCCGGCCGGGCTCGAACGGCGACATGGTCTGGATCGCGCAGCCGCCTGTCGAGAGGTCGACCACCGTGCCGAGGGCGCGCAGATTGTGCTCGATGATCGCCCGTCGCTGCCCGCCGGCATCGGCGATGCGCACGGGATAGTAGAAGCAGGCGCGCATCAGTTCCTTGCGCCGGGCTCGCCGGCGCTGCTCCTTGCGCAGGGTCTTCGTGTGCTGGACGAGCACGCACGAGGTGCCCTTGACGGTGTCGTAGCCGAGCACCTTCGAGCGGAAGGTGTACCCCGCGTCGCCCTCGCGCCAGAAGTAGATGTCCACCGGAGTTCCTCGGGGCCAGCGGGTGCCGTCCGCCGCGGGGGCGAGGATCGTCAGGAAGTCCTTCATGTTCGACACGACCCGGCTCTGGAACTTCCCGCCTGATTCCGTGCCGACCGCGACGACCTGCCCCGGCTTCACGAGGTGCGTGGAGCGCAGCACGGCGCCGCGCCGGGCGTTCCGCTCGAGGGCCTGCTTGATGCCGAAGATGACCGCCTTGCGCGCCTCGCGTTCCTCCTCGGGTCCCGCCCGGTTCGCCTCGACCGAGTACAGCCCCCGGCGCAGCACGTCGTCGAGCAGGGCCGGACTCGAGAAGACGAGGAAGGGCTGCCGGATCTTCGTTGCCGCAACGAGGCGCTCCAGGGTTTCCGCCTGGACGGTGGTGAGGCCCATGGACTTCGCCGTGCGGCGGAAGAGGTGCCGGCTGTACCGCCGCATCTCCTCGGGGGTGCGGCCGCGCCGGGTCCGGCTGACGATTGCGCCTACGAGGAGAGCGACGACGACGACGCCGAAGATGACGACGAACCAGATCACGTTCGTTTGCGTGCCCTGGCCCGTGTTGATGAACCGGAATCCCGCCTGCAGGACGATCACGGGTGCCTCCCCAGGAGCGGCAGGAGCTGCGCCAGTCGCGGCGCCACCTCGTACTCCGCCAGGTCGCCGATCAGCACGGTGTCCTTCGCCTCGAACGCTGCCAGGAGATCGCGCAGCGTCGCGTTCAGGTCGACGATGAGACGTTCGCGCCCGGCGTCGCGGGGCAGGAAGGAAACGAGCGGCAGCAGGCGCTGAACCGCGTCGCAGAGGCCCGTCACCGTGGCCATGGCTTCCCGGTCGCGACCCGTCTGCAGCTGCACGGCAACTTCGGCGAGACCCGGCAGCAGGCGCGCCACGGGTTCCGCGGCTGCCGCGAGGGCAGCGCCCGGGTCCGCGGCCTGCTCCGCGACGACGGCCAGGGTGCCGGAGAGCTCGCGCGCGAGGGCTGCGGTCCCGGCGCGGCGATCCGCGGGCCACCCGCGCACGGCAGCGGCCGTGGCGCCCGCGAGGGAGCGTTCGAGCCGGGCGGCTGCCGCCGCGGCATCGGGGCCCGCCGGCCTCGCGCGCAGCGCGGCGAGGGCATCGCCGGCGGCGGCGAGCGCCTCGCCGTCCACCTTGTCGGTATCGAGGGCACGGGCCAGGGTGTCGAGCACGCCGGCAGCCGCCCGCCAATGCTCGAGGCGCAGCTCCGCTGCGTGTCGGACGCTGACGCCGAGCTCGCTGATGCCGTCGACCGGCCGCGCCTGCCAGCGCTCCCGGGGGGACCCGGCGAGGTCTTCCCCGTCAGCCGAGAGGGCGACCACCACGAAGCCCGAGTCGGCGAGCCAGCGCTCCACAGCCGTGGCCACCTCGCCGAGGGTACGCTCGTTTTCGAGGCTGAACCGCACCGCTTCGCCGTTGATCGTGAGGCGCATGCGACGGATCCTCAGTTGCCGTTGTTGGAGGTGCTGTTGGTGAAGTTTTTAAGGGTCTGGGAGTTTTTATCCATCTCGTTGAGCGCGCTCTCCATCAGGCCGTACTTGCGCTTCAGCTCGGCCTCCTTGGCCGTGAGACGCTTCTCGTAGTCGCTGATCTCGCGTGCGCTGCGCGCGATCTGCGTGTCGGTGCCCGTGACCCGGTTCGGGAGGATGCCGCCGGTCTGCACGAAGGGCCTGAGCAGCGCGTCGAGGGAGTACGCCACCCCGGTGTTCACCACGAGGTCGCCGTCGGTGTCGTTGCCGAACAGCTCCCGGATCGCGTCGGGCATCGAGGCGATGGCATTCTCGAGCTTCGCTTCGTCGGCCTCGAGGTAGCCGCGCAGGCGCGTCTTGTCGACCCCCGAGCCCGGACGCCGCAGGTCCGTCGCGATGCCGATCTGGGCGAGCAGCGCGAGGTCGCGTGAACGGCTGGTGGGGTAGGCGTTCATCATGATCTGCTGCATCGAGGCCTTGAGGTTCGTCAGCATGGTCTCGCCCGTAAGTAGCCCGAGCCGTTCGGTCGCCTTCTTCTTCTCTTCGTCGGTGAGGTAGCCGGCCTCGGCGATGACCGCCGCGTCCTTGCGGGTGAGCACGTCCACGTCGGTGATGATGCGGTTGTAGGCGCCCACCAGCGAGAGGACGGTGTCCTTGATGGCCTTCGCGTCGCGGTGCACTGTGAGATCCACGGGGTCCTTCGAGGGGGCTTTCAGCGTCAGGGTGACGCCGGGCACGACGTCGTCGATCACGTTCGACGGGCGGGTCACCTCGATGCCGTCGAGCGACAGCACCGCGTCGGCCGCCTCGGAGACCGCGTTCACGGGCACGTAATCGCCCCGCTGCGTGACATCCACGAGGGCCACGTCGGTGATCGAGATGCGCCGGTGCGTGTTGCGGTTGCGCAGGTCGAGGCTGTCGATCGAGCCGGCGAGCTTTCCCACCTCGATGGTGATCTTCTGGAACTCTCCCGAGTCCGCGAGCCCGGGCAGGGCCACGAGCTTCCCCCCGCTCTCCAGGAAGAGCACCTGGGGATCGCTCACCTTCTCGGGCTTCTTCGGCGCCTCCCACTCGGGGAGGGGAGCCTCCGACCGCCCGCTCTCGATGCGCACGCCGCCGAACTCGATCGACCCGGTCTCGGGCACCCGGGGACCCGTGGGCGGGGCCGCGGCGGCCTCCTCGCTCAGGAGTTCGACCTTCACCGACAGCTCGAGGACCATCCGCTCGTCGAGGGCGACGGACGGCTGCACGGGAACCTTCAGCTCGGCGCCCGGCTCGAGGGTGAGCACGCCGTCCGTGAGCTTGTACTGGGACGGGTCGAGGGTCTTCGACCAGGCGGCCACCCCGCGCTCGGTGAGGGTGATCTCGCGCGAGGCGGCGAGCCGGCGCTCGAGCATGCCCGTCTTCACGCCGAGGTCCGCGGCAGCGCCCGAGAGCACGAGACGGTTCTCGGCGCCTGTCTTCTTGGATTCTATGAGGAGGACCTGGGTCTCCTTCGTGTCGTTTACGACCGAGGCGCGGAGGTGCTCGCCGCCCTTGCGGGTGAGGGCTTCGGCGAAGTCCTTGAGGCTGCCGCCGCTGTAGGCGAGCTTGATCTCCTTCCCGCCGACGCTGAACACGTAGTTGCCGGCGTCGACGGCGAAGTCGCGCCCGAGCGAACGGGACAGGAACCGGTCAGCGGTGGCGACTCTTCTCACGGCCACCGCGAGCGTCTCGTCGATCGCCTGCCGGGTCGCGGTGGCGGTAATAGCCTTCGCATCGGAGGAGTCGACGATCCGGTCGTTGAAGGGGTTCTCGAACCCGTAGAGACCGCGCGTCCCCTCGCGGAGGGTGGTGAGGGAGCGGTTGAAATCCTGCCAGGCGGTCTTCCGTTTGGCGAGGAGGTCGGCGTCCGCCTGCATGCGCTTTAGCGGCTGACGTTCGACCTCCATTAACGCGTCGATGATCTTCTTGGTATCGACTTTGCTCGTCACGCCCGGGATCGTGATATCAGACATGAATCACCGTGTCCCCCCGAGCGTATTGTCAGGCAGATCAGATCTTTTCGTCAACCAGGAAGCCGATCATCTGCCTGATCTTTGCGGTCATGCGCTGGATTTCCTCGGCGGGGATCTCCTTGATGACCTTATCGGTTTTCCCGTCAACGACCTTGATGATGATCTGGTTGATCTCCTCGTTGACGGAGAGCCTGATCCGGTGGTTGAACGCCTGGAACGTGTCCTCCAGCGCCCGCGCCTGCCGCTCGACCTCCTGCCGGGTGAGCTCCTGCTCGGCCTGCACCCGGGGCTCCCGTCGTTCGGCGAGGTGTCCCGCTTCCTTCTGCAGCATCTCGGGCACCCCGGCGGATTTCAGGATACCCGGAATTTCCATACCCATAGTCGTGCCTCCGTGCACTCGCTGTTCAGCTGGCCTCGCGCCGCGCCTGCCTGGGGGCGATGCGTTCGGCCTGGGCTCTCGCCCTTCGGGGCTCTCGCGACGCGCGCTCCGCACGCGTCGCTGTCGCCCTGTTCCACGTGCTTGGGGCGCTTCGCACCTCTCACACGTGGAAGAGATGGGCGGGGGGGCGCGACCCCCCGTGATCCCATCAAAGTCGGAAAAGGTGACGTCCAGCACCCTCTCCCGTCGGGAACGGTACGTCCCGCTATTCCTCCGTCAGGCGAGCAGCTGCAGCACCGACCTGGGTTTCAGGTTGGCCTGCGCCAGCATCGCCGTGCTGGACTGTAGCAGGATCGAATCTTTCGTGTACTCCACCATTTGCGCCGCGATATCGGCGTCGCGGATCAGCGACTCGGCGGCCTGCATGTTCTCCGAGGCCACGGCGACCCCCTTGGCGGCCATCTCGAAGCGGTTCTGATACGCCCCGAGGTCGGCCCGCTGCCGGGAGACCCGGCGCAGGGCGTCGTCGACAATGCCGATGGTGCGGTTGGCCGGGTCGGGCGCCGAGACGGAGACCGTGTTGGCGGCTCCCGCCTGCAGCCCGAGACCGTGCGCCGTCATCGTGCCGATGTAGACGCGCTCGCGCTGGTCCATGTTGGCGCCCACCTGGAAGTACAGCTGGCGCACCTCCGTGCCGCCGTTTGCGGAACTCGCGAAGGCCCCCGTCAGCACGTTCATTCCATTGAACTGTGCGTGCGAGGCGATCCGGTTGACCTCGTCGACGAGCTGGGACACCTCCACCTGGATCTGCATGCGATCCTCGTCAGTGTAGATGCCGTTCGACGACTGTACGGCCAGCTCCCGGATGCGGTGCATGATGTCCTGCGATTCCGAGAGGTAGCCCTCGGCCACCTGGATGAACGAGATCCCGTTCTCGATGTTGCGGCCGGCCTGGTTCAGGCCGCGAATCTGGGAACGCAGCTTCTCCGAAACCGCCAGCCCGGAGGCGTCGTCGCCCCCGCGGTTGATGCGCTGGCCGGAGGACAGCTTCTCGATGTCCTTGTTGAGGTCCCATTCCTTGAACTTCACCAACCGATTCGCGTACAAGGCGCTCATGTTGTGGTTGATGATCATCGTGACCCTCCTTGCTCCGTGTGTGCTCGAGGCATCCCTGCCTCTGGCGTCCTGGGCACTGTGTGTTGCTGGGGCAGCGTCATGGGAAGGGTTCGCGCGTCCCTTCCCCCCGTTCCCGGTTTTCCCCGTCAACAAGGCGGCGGTCTCCGGCTCCGCGCCGCCCCCCGCGGGACGGCGCTTCGCCTAGGGCACACGCCCCCTCGTCACGAACACACGCAAGGAGGGTTCGTTTTCAAAGAGCAGTGCTTACATTCTCAATGATGCCTCGCTACTGGAACAACGTCAGCACGGTCTGCGTCTTCGTGTTGGCCTGGGCCAGCATGGCCGTGGCCGACTGCACCAGGATGGCGTTCTTGGTGTACTCGACCATCTCGCTCGCCATGTCCGCGTCGCGGATGCGGCTCTCGGCGGCCTGCAGGTTCTCCGCGCCGATGTCGAGGCCCTTCACCGCGTGCTCGAGCCGGTTCTGGTACGCGCCGAGGTCGGCCCGCTGCTTGCTGACCGCCTTCAGGCCCGCGTCGACGATCCCGATGGTGCGGTTGGCGCTGTCCGGGGTCGAGATCGACACGATCTGCTTGCTGCCGACGTTGCGCAGCCCGAGGCTGTCGGAGGTCATCGTGCCGATGTAGACCCGCTCGCGCTGGTCCATGTTGGCGCCGCTGTGCAGCCACATCGAGTCGGTCACCACGTTCTCGGCGCCGAGGCGCGCGAAGCGGCCCGTCAGCATGTTCATGCCGTTGAACTGGGCGTGGGACGCGATGCGATCCACCTCGTCGACGAGCTGCGACACCTCGACCTGGATCTGCATCCGGTCCTCGTCGGTGTAGATGCCGTTGGACGCCTGCACCGACAGCTCGCGCAGCCGCTGCATGATGTCCTGGGTCTCCTGCAGGTACCCCTCGGTGGTCTGGATGAACGAGATGCCATTCGACGCGTTGTCGCTCGCCTGGCGCAGACCGCGGATCTGGCTCCTCATCTTCTCGCTCACCGCGAGACCTGAGGCGTCGTCGCCGGCCCTGACGATGCGGCTGCCGGACGAGAGCTTCTCCATGTTCTTGTCCAGCGCCCAGTTGTTCACCTTGAGCTGGCGGTTGGCGAAGAGCGCACTCAGGTTGTGATTGATGATCATGAGATCCTCCCTGAACACGCTGCGGGGCCGCCCCGGGCATCCATGCCCGCGGCGCCGTCGGGTCCAACGGACCTTCCGGCTTCGGCGCCCCTCCGTCCGTTTTCCGCTCCAGCGGCGTCCAGGCTCGCCGATACTGGAGAGGAGCGGAGGAGGGACCGCCGCCCCGGCCCGAAGGCCAGGGTCGCCCTCACTCCTCTTCTCGGCAGGGGGGAGTTGAAGCTTTAGCCCCCTTTTTTATTTTTTTTCGAGGGAGGAAAGGTAACCCTGGGCCACCGGGTCCGCGGGATCCAGCTCGAGGGCCGTGCGGAAGTAGCCGCGGGCCTCCTCGGCCAGGCCCTGGCGGAGCGCGACGACGCCGAGGTTGGAGATGACCTTCGTGTTTTCCGGCTCCAGCGCGAGTGCCGCGCGGAGGGTGCGTTCGGCGGCTGCCAGGTCGCCGAGCTCCATCTGGCAGATGGCGAGCTCGTTCAGGGGATCCGGGCCCGACCCGCCGAGGCTGATCGCCTTCTCGAAGGCCTCCCGGCCCTCTGCCCACCGGCCGAGCCGCCGGCACCCCCAGCCGACCAGGAACCAGGCGTTCCACGCGTCGGGGTGCGTCTCGAGAAACCGGCGCGCCAGGGCCACGCCCTCCTCCTCGTGGTTCATGCGGATGGCGTCGAAGGCGCGCTGGAACAGGCCTTCGGCCAGCCCCTGGGCGTCGATCTCCTTCACGATGCGCAGGGCTTCCGCCCGCTTCGCCGCGTCGTCCGAGAGGCGCACGAAGGCGGCGAAGTGCTCCCGGGCCTTCTCGAATGAGCGCTGGTGCAGGTGGAAGAAGGCGAGGTTGTAGTGCACGGCGGGCTCGCCCGGGTCCGCGGCGAGCGCCCGCTTGTACGCCTCGAAGGCCGACTCGCGCGCGGCCTCAGCCGTCTCCTCGCGGCCCGTGCGCTCGAGAGCCCGGGAGTGCCCGTCGTGGGCGAGCGCGAGGTTCATCAGGGTGACCGCGTCGCCGGGGAAGAGGCCCTCGAGGGCCCGGAAGATCTCTACGGCCAGCTCGTGGTCGCCGTTGCGGTCGGTCATGATGCCCGCACCGGTGAACTCGGCCTTGATGTTGGGCCGCACCGCGATGACGAACCTTCGGTAGTAGTCCGCGTGCTCGTGCGCGGGTTCGCAGGCGAGCAGCTTCAGGGTGCCCGAGACGATCGCCTCCCAGGCGAGCTCCTTCGTCGTGCCCGACGTCTCGCCGGGGCCGAGCTCCACGGGCATGAGGATGGCGGGGTCGAGGGTGAAGTCGCCGATCGCGCGCTGCATGGTGCCGGCGATCGAGATGAAGCCGAGGGAGGCAGGTGCCGGGCCGGGGTCAGCCGCCACGGGTCAAGGCGCCGGCCGGCGGGTGGCGCCGGGTTTCCCCGCGGCGGGACCGGCGGGAAGGATCCGGCGTCCGCCGCTCAGGAACCCGCTGAGCATCATCTTGTACACCACCGGGGGATCGCCGAGGAACTTGATGCCCAGAGCCAGGAACTCGGGGTGACCCGACACCTCCTCGGCTCGTGCCACCTCGCCCCAGAGGGTGATCGTCTCGTCGCCCTCGTTCCGTTTCACCTTGAGCCCGATCGGCTGCCCCGCGACCGAGACGGTAAGATTGGCCACGAGCACCTTGGCGCCGCCGAAGGACAGGTCTCGGAGGATGCAGCGGGTGTCCGCGCCCTCGACGACGATGGTGCTCGGCGACTCGATGCCGAGGCGCTTGAGGGCGTCCGGGGTCATGGTGATGCGCTCCTCGCGCCGGCGCTGAGCGTTCGTGTTCGCCTCGAGCAGCACGCCGAGCGCCTGGATCAGGTCGTCGGAGGGCCGTCCCGTGAACTCCAGGGCGACGAGCTGCGCGCTGGGGTTCTGCGGGTTGTACGGGGTGGTCCCGGTCAGGCGCCCGGCCACGTAGAAGGTGAGGGGATCGGGTTTCTCGGGACGCTTGAAGGTGAGCCGCACGGAGAGGTGGCCGCCAGCCTTCTGGATGGCCTGGAGGAAGGGCTCACGCAGGTCCGGCACGAGCAGCTTCGCGGCCGCCATGGAGCAGGCGTAGAGGACGCACCGGGTCTCGCCGCCAGCGGCCTTGAGATGCGTCGACAGCAGGCCGGTAGCCTCCATCACCTGCTTGTTGAAGGTGACCTCGGTCTGCTGGTACTCCTCATAGAACCGCGATATCTCGTGGCTCGTGATGATGGACATCGTCGCAGGCTTTCCGTAGGATGGTGATCCTCCGGCAAGTGTAGCGTCGCGGCCGGGGGGTGTCAATGCGAGGGAGGGGCCGTGGACGGTCATTCGGTGTTCAGCGTGGAAAATCCGCTCGTGGACTTCATCGCCCGCGTAGACGCCGCGTTCCTCGCCACCCGGGGCAAACGGCCCGGCACCATGCACCTCATCGACGAGGCGGAGTCCGCCGCACTCGTTGCGGCCCTCCAGAGCCCACGCAGCGGTTTCGCCGCGCCTCGCTCGCTCCCCGGCGGCAGCGCGGCCAACACGCTGCGCGGCGTGGCCTGGCTGAACCGCGACGGCGCGCTTGAGGCGCCTCTGTTCGGAGGCGCGGTCGGTCGTGACACGCTCGGCGACGGCTACCTCGCGGCTCTGCGCGCGGCAGGCGTCGAGCCAGCACTCGTCCGCCGGGAGGCGCGCACCGGCACCTCGATCATCCTCGTCACGCCGGACGGCGAGCGCACGATGAACACGAACCTCGGCGCCTGCCGGCTGTACCGGGCCGGCGACCTCGATCTCGACCGTCTCGCCCGGTCCCGGCTCCTGTATCTCACCGGCTACCTCTGGGACACGGAGAACCAGCGCGAGGCCGCCGAGAAGGCGGCTTCGTTCGCGCGCTCGCACGGCATCCCTGTGGCATTCGACCTCGCCGACCCGTGGGTCGTCGAGCGCTACCGCGAACGGTTCCAAGACTGGGTACCCCGTTCCGTTGACCTGCTCTTCGCCAACGGGAAGGAGCTTGCGCTGCTCACGGGCGCGGCCTGCGACGAGGACTGCATGGAGGCCGCGAAGGCCATCGCGCCGATCGTGGTCATGAAGGTGGGCGCCCGGGGCTGCTGGGTGGGCGGCAGGGACGTGGCCGCGCCCGAGCTCGTGCCGACCGAGGCCGTGAAGCCGCTGGACACCACGGGAGCCGGCGACTCCTTCGCGGGCGGTTGGCTGTACGGCAAGCTCCGCGGCCGCGAGCCCGCGGCCTGTGCGAGGCTCGCGAACGCAGTAGCCCGGGGAATCGTCCAGGTCTACGGCTGCGACTACGAGGCCGTGGGCGCGCCGCCGGCCTGACCGAGGCGCGCGAGCGCGTCGCGGCCACCCAGGACCGCGTCCCGGGTCTCCAGCGCGATCATCAACTCCTCGTTGGTGGGGATCACCAGCACGGGCACCGGGGCGCCGGGCGCGGATACGACCGCCTCGGCGCCGCGCACCGCATTGGCCTCCCGGTCGACCGAAACCCCGAGCAGGCTGAGTTTTGAGGTGATCATCTCGCGCGTTCGGGGCGAGTTCTCGCCGATGCCCGCGGTGAACACGAGTGCGTCGAGGCGTCCCTCGAGCCCGATGGCCGCGGCGGCCGCGTGACGGGCGGCGCTCCCCGCGAACATCTCGAGCGCGAGTGCGGCCCGGGCGTTGCCCGCGTCCGCGGCCCGCTCGACATCGCGCATGTCGTTGCTGATGCCGCTGATGCCCTTGAGCCCCGAGTTGCGGTAGAGCAGGGTGCGGACCTCGGTCGCCGACATCTTCAGGGTGTCGACGAGGTAGAGGATCACGTCGGGGTCGACGTCGCCGCAGCGGGTTCCCATCATGAGCCCCGCCACGGTCCCGAAGCCGAGCGAGGTGTAGACGGGCTTCCCGTCCTTCACTCCCGCGACGGAGGCGCCGTTGCCGAGGTGGCAGGTGACGCAGCGGAAATCGGCGGGGTCCCGGCCGAGGAACTCCGCGGCCCGGCCCGACACGTACTGGTGCGACATGCCGTGGAAGCCGAACCGCCGGATGCCGTGACGCTCGTAATACTCGTACGGGATAGCGTAGACGTACGACCGCGCGGGCAGCGTAGCGTAGAAGGCCGTGTCGAACACCCCGACGTGCGGGACCGCGGGAAGAACCTCGGCGGCCGCCCGGTAGCCGGCCAGGGTCGGCGGGTTGTGCAGGGGCGCGAGCCGCGTGTGCCGCTCGACCAGCCGCACGAGCGCTTCGTCGAACACCACGGGGCCGCTGATCGAGGGCCCGGCGAGAACCATGCGGTGGCCCACCGCGTCGATCTCCGCCGGGTCCCGGATGATGCCCGTCGCGTGGTCGGTGAGCGCGTCGAGCACCACGGCGATGCCCGCCCGGTGGTCGGCGACGTCCGCGGTCCGCTCCACGGCCTCCCGGCCGGCCGGCGCAAAACGGAACAGCCCGTCCTTGAGGCCAATGCGGTCCACGATGCCCTTGCCGAGAGACGCCCGGCCCTCGATCTCGATGAGCTGGAACTTGATCGAGGAGCTGCCGCTGTTGATGACGAGGATCTTCATGCCCGGCGCTTGATGAGCTCCCGGATCTCCCGGTACCCCGGCAGGCCGTAGGCCGACTCCGCGTGCTTCACGGCGCTCACGATTGCCCGGGCCACGACCTCCGCGGCTGCAGCGCCGACTGCGCTCCCGTCCGCGTCGACCTCACCCGTGGCGAGGACGAAGATCGTGTCCCCGTCGTCGCCGGTGTGCACGGGCGCGATAGCCCTGGCGAAGCCGTCGTGGGCCATCATCGCCACGCGCCGCGCCTGCGCCTTCGTGAGGCGCGCGTTCGTCGCCACCGTGGCGATCGTCGTGTTGGTCGAGAACCCCTTCGCCACCACCGGCCGGTGCACCATCATCTCCACGGCGCCCGCGAACCCGTCGCCGGCCTCGCGGAGGACTCCGGCGAGGGTCTCCCCGGTCGCGGGATCGACCACGTCGCCGTACCCGTTCACCACCACGATCGCGCCGACCACGAGGCCGCCCACCCGGCGGCTGGCGGTGCCGAGGCCCCCCTTCATGATCCGGTTCAGCATGGCCTTCGGGCCGATCGTGGCGCCGGTTCCCGCGCCGACGTTGCCCTGCGCGACCGGGCCGCTCGCGGCCGCCTCGCAGGCCGCCCGACCCATGGCCGCGTCGGGCCGCCGCCGCGGGTTCCCGACGGACAGGTCGTAGATGACCGCGGCGGGAACGATCGGCACCTTCGCGAAGCCGGTTTCGAAGCCGAGCCCGCGCTCCTCGAGCCAGGCGACCACCCCCGAGGCCGCGTCGAGACCGAAGGCGCTGCCGCCCGAGAGCAGCACCGCCTGAACGGCCGACAGGGAGTTCGCCGGGTCGAGGCCGTCGGTCTCGCGCGTGCCGGGCGCGCCGCCGCGAACGTCCACGGCCGCGAGCGCACCATTTCCGCAGAGAACGACCGTGCAACCGGTACCTCCCTCGAGGTCCTGGGCGTGCCCGACGAGGATCCCGGGCACGTCGGTGATGGCATCGTGCATGGCGATAAAATGGCCCGGCCCGGGCCAGGCTGTCAATGTCGGGGCACCGGCACTCCGATCGGCCGTGCGCGTCGGTGCGCTTGCTCATAGCGGCCCCGTCGGGGTACAGTGACTCATCCCATCCCCGAAGGAGACTAAACCGTGAGCGACATCAAGAAGCTGCTCGTGAGCGACCTCTGGGACATGAAGCGCCAGGGGAAGAAGATCACGATGATCACCGCCTACTCCTACCCCCAGGGCCTGATCGTGGACGAGGCAGGCATCGACATCATCCTCGTCGGCGACAGCCTCGGCATGGTCGAGCTGGGCTACCGGGACACGGTGCCCGTCACCATGGATGAGATGCTCATGCACACGAAGGCCGTCATGCGGGGCGTCAAGCGCGCCCACGTGGTCAGCGACATGCCCTTCATGTCCTACAATATCTCGATCGAGCAGGGCATCACGAACGCGGGCATCCTGTACAAGGACGGCCTCGCGGACTCGGTGAAGCTGGAGGGCGGCCAGGACATGGCCGCCGTGGTCCGCGCCATCGTGAAGGCCGGCATCCCCGTCTTCGGCCACATCGGCCTCACGCCCCAGACCGCGGCCATGCTCGGCGGGTTCAAAGTGCAGGGCAAGTCGGTGGACCAGGCGAAGCGGGTGGTCGACGACGCCCTCGCCCTCGAGGACGCGGGCGCCTTCGCCCTGATCCTCGAGGCCATCCCACGGCAGCTCGCCGCGATCATCACGCAGAAGGTGAAGATCCCCACGGTCGGCATCGGCGGCGGCCTCGACTGCGACGGCCAGGTGTTGGTGCTTCACGACATGGTCGGCCTGTTCCGGCGGTTCACCCCGAAGTTCGTGAAAGTCTACGCCGACGTGTACTCGATCCAGCTCGAGGCGGTGAAGAAGTACATCGGCGACGTGCAGACGTCGAAGTTCCCGGCCGAGGAGCACACCTTCACCATGAAGGAGGACGTCGTCGTCGAGCTGCGCAAGGCGTACGGCCTGTAGCGGGAGCCCCGGATGAAAATCTCGATCATCGGATCGGGAGCCATGGGCTCCCTGTTCGGCGGCATGCTGTCCCGGGCCGGCCACGAGGTGGTGCTCTACGACGTCTTCCGCGAGCACGTCGAGGCCATCCGGCACGACGGCCTGGCCATCGAGCAGGCGGGCTACTCCGAGGTGCTCACCTGCCGTCCCTCGGCGACCACCGACCCCGCGGACACGCGCGACTCCGACGTTCTGATCGTGTTCGTGAAGTCCACGGCCACGGAGGCGGTGGCCGCCCAGTTCGCGCCCCTTGCGGGGCCCGGGACCATCGCGCTCACGCTCCAGAACGGCCTTGGCAACGAGGCGATCCTTCGAAAGCACTTCGGCGCCGAGCGGACCGCGGCGGGGGTGACGTCGCAGGGCGCGACCTTCCTTGGCCCGGGGCGCATCCGTCACGCGGGGAAGGGGCCCACGCACCTCGGCATGGCCAGCGGCTCGCACCGGCGCCTGGTGGCACTCGCGACGGCGCTGGCCCAGGCTGGGTTCGAGACGCACGTCGAGGCCGACGTGGCGGGTCTCGTGTGGAGCAAGCTCGTCATCAACGTCGGCATCAACGCGCTCACGGCCCTCGTGGGCCGGGAGAACGGTCGCCTGCTCGACCTCGAGGAGACCCGGTCGCTGATGGCCGACCTCGTGGCGGAGGCGGTGGCCGTGGCGAAGGCCCGGGGAATCGCGCTCTCCTACGCGGACCCGTTCGCGACCGTGTGCGAGGTGGCGAAGAAGACGGGCGCCAACCGGTCGTCCATGCTCCAGGACTTCGACCGCGGCCGGGCGACGGAGATCGACTTCATCAACGGCGCCATCGTGCGCGAGGCGGCGGCGCTGGGCATCCCCGTGCCCGTGAACGCGGCCGTCACCCGGCTCGTGAAGGCGCTCGACCGGTTCCACGCGGAGAAGCAGGGGACCTAGGACATGCTGAACGAGCGGGAACGGCGCCTGGTCGCGGCCATCGACACCGACGAGCTGGTGCGCCTCACGCAGGACCTCGTGCGTATCGACTCCGTCATCCGTCCCGAAACGGGGAACACCGAGCGGGAAGCGGTGCGTTTTGTGGCGGGGTGGATTCGGCGCGAGCTCGGCGTCGAGCCGCGCATCGAGGAAGCCGGGCCGGGGCGCGAGAACGTGATCGCCACGCTCGATTCCGGACAGCCGGGACCCTGCCTCATGCTCGAGGGTCACACCGACGTGGTGAGCGAGGGCGCCCGTGAGCGCTGGACCCGCGACCCCTTCGGCGCCGAGATCGCGGACGGCAGGCTCTACGGCCGGGGCTCCTGCGACATGAAGGCAGGGGTGGCCGTGGCGCTCCTGACAGCGAAGGCGCTCGCGAAGGCCGGCGTCCCGTGGCGGGGGAAGATCCGGCTGGGCCTCGTCTGCGACGAGGAAGGGATGATGATCGGCATCAAGGACTTCATCCGCCGGGGCCACGCCGACGACGTGGACGCCTGCCTCGTTCCCGAGCCCGAGGAGAACCAGCTCTGCCTCAGCATGAAGGGTGCGATCCGCGCGAAGATCCTCGTGACCGGGCGCATGGCCCACGGCGCCATGCCTCTCAGCGGGGTCAACCCCAACACCCGCCTCGCGCGTATCGTGCTCGCCTTCGAGAGATTCGAGGCGGAGGAGAAGCGCCGGTGCGGGTCCGACGAGTACCTCGGCCTTCCCTCGGTCACCTTCACCGTCATCCAGAGCCCCCCGCCGGGCAGCCCCGCGCAGCTCAACGTGATGCCCGGTGAGGCGCTCGCATACGTGGACATCCGCACCGTGCCGAAGCAGGACCACGAGACGGTCAGGAACGCCCTGCGGGCCATCCTCGCCGGGCTGGCGGCCGACGATCCCGAATTCAAGGCGGCCATTGAGTTCATCGAGGACCGTCCCGTGGTAGCGATCGGGAAGGACGAGCCGATCGTGCGGGCGGCGGCGACGGCGTTCGCGGACGTGACGGGCAGGGAGCCGGTCTACAACGGGGTGCCGGGCGCCACCGACGGCACATACTTAAGCGCCTGGAAGGGCATCCCCTGCCTCGTGAACGGCCCGGGACCCCGGCACGTCCCGCACCAGGCCGACGAATACGTGGAGGTGGCGGAGCTCGTCGAGGCGGCCCGGGTCTACGTGGTGGCCGCGCACCGCTTCCTCGCCTCGGCGACTCAGGGTAGGAAGCGCGGTTGACACGCGGCCCCGGTTCTCCCTACACTTGCCGCATCCAAACCACGGGAAAGGACTCATGCTGAAGATCGCGGGCTTGATCAAGTCGTTCGGGGCGTTGCGGGCGCTCGATTCCGTGAGCATTGAAGTCGCCGCGGGCGCCATCCACGGCATCATCGGCCCCAACGGTTCGGGCAAGACCACGCTCTTCAACTGCATCACGGGTCTGCTGAAGCCCGATTCCGGCACCGTGCACCTCGCCGATCGCGACATAACAGGGCAGCGGGCCGACCTGATCGCGGGCATGGGCATC
Organism: Spirochaetota bacterium; assembly: GCA_026398635.1. GTDB lineage: Bacteria > Spirochaetota > Spirochaetia > SZUA-6 > Fen-1364 > JAPLSM01. Next base: position 29,390 of record JAPLSM010000432.1, read on the forward strand.
CGGCGCACCTTCCAGGCGGGCAAGCTCGTGCCCTCGCTCACCGTGCTCGAGAACGTGATGGCGGGTGTGAACGACAGCGTCGGGAAGGCGGCGGTCGATACGTTCCTCCGGCTGCCGTTCGTCGCCTCCCGCCGCGAGCGCGACATCGAGAGCCGCGCGCGGCGTGCGCTAGCCGTCACGGGCCTGGAGGCATCGGCCGACCGCTGGTCGGCCGACCTCGTGTGGACCGAGCGGCAGCTCGTGCAGATCGCCCGGGCGCTCGTCTCCGACCCGAAGATCCTGCTGCTCGACGAGCCGGCCTCGGGCATGGGCAGGAAGGAGACGGAGAAGGTCGAGGAGATCATCCGGGTCGTGCGGGAGGGCGGGGTGACCGTGGTGGTGGTCAGCCACGACGTGAAGATGCTCATGAACCTCTCGGACACAGTGACCGTGTTGAACTTCGGCCAGAAGATAGCCGAGGGCTCACCTGAGGCGATCCAGAAAGACCCCCGGGTGCTGGAGGCCTACCTTGGCGCAGAGTGACCTGCTCCTGAAGGTGGACGGCCTGTCGGTCTCCTACGGCCACGTGCAGGCCCTGCGCGGGGCTTCGCTCGAGGTTCGGACCGGCGAGATCGTGGTGCTCATCGGCGCGAACGGCGCGGGCAAGACCTCGCTGCTCGAGACGGTGCTGGGGATCAACCGGCCGGATGCGGGCTCGATCGAGTTCAAGGGCCGGCCCATCGCAGGCATGGCCGCCGATCGGGTGGTGCGCAGCGGCATTTCGCTCGTGCCCGAGGGCCGGGGCGTGTTCGCAGCCATGAGCGTGCTCGACAACCTCCTGCTCGGCGCGCACCACAACCTGGCGAAGGCCAGCGCCAACCTGCGCCGGGTGTTCGAGTGGTTCCCCGTCCTGGGGGAGCGGAAGAACCAGGTGGCCCGGACCCTGAGCGGCGGCGAGCGGCAGATGCTCGCCATCGGCCGGGCCCTGATGGCCGCCCCGTCGCTGATCATGGTCGACGAGCCGTCCATCGGCCTTGCGCCGATCGTCGTGAACACGATCTTCGAAATAATCGTGCGCCTCAACCGCGAAGGCTACACGATCCTCCTGTCCGAGCAGAACGCGTACAAGTCGCTGAAGTGCGCGCACCGCGGCTACGTCCTGGAGACGGGCGCGGTCGCGATGCACGGCACCGCCGCGGAGTTGCTCGGCGACCCGGGTGTCCGGGAAGCCTACCTGGGAGCGTGAGGCATGCAGGTCCTGATCGCACAGCTGATCAACGGTGTGAGCCTCGGCAGCATCTACGTGCTGCTGGTCACCGGCTTCAACCTGCTCCTGCTCGTGGCCATGGTCATCCACTTCTCCTACCCGTCGGTGGTCGTGTTCTCCATGTACATCGCGTGGGTGGTGCTGAAGTACACGGGCAACAACCTCGTCCTGGGCGTGCTCGCCGCGGTGGCTGCCTCGATCCTCGCCAACGTCGCCAGCGCTCCGCTGTTCCAGAAGGTGATGCAGAAGAGGGGCGAGGTGGACATCAACAGCACGATGGTGCTCTCGATGGCCATCGGCATGATCATCACCGACGTCCTGTCCCACAGCTTCAACAAGGGGTTTCCCGTCGCCTTCCCGAACGCACTCGGCGGCAGCCGGCCGATCCTTCAGGCAGGCCTCATCACCCTCACCATGGGGCAGGTGGTGGCCCTGGGGGTGGGCGTGATCGCGGTCTCGGGCTTCTTCGTGCTGCTGTACCGTTCGCGGGCGGGGCGGGCGTTCCGGGCGATCGCGGAAGACCCTAACGGCGCGCGCCTGGTCGGCATCCCGCTGATCAGCACGGGGTTCGCCAGCTACGCCATCACCGGCCTCCTCGGCGGGGTGAGCGCGATCCTGCTCGCCATGCTCCTCGGCTCCGCCACGCCCGGCCTCTGCGAGCAGGTCTCGCACAAGGTGCTCGCGGTGAGCATCATCGCGGGCCTCGGCAACCTGGTCGGCGGCCTCGTTGTGGGGCTCGGCCTCGGAGTGCTCGAGGCCGTAGTGCAGGGCTACATCTCGGGTTCGTGGTCGAACGCCATCGCCTTTGTCATCATGCTCGTGGTCATCCTCGTCAAGCCGAAGGGCATCTTCGGCCTGAAGCTGTAGGCTCGGCCTTGCGCACATCCATGTGCTCGGCCGAGCTTCGACATCGTGTCTAGGGGGTCGGCCGTGCCGCTGCCGCTGTACTACTTCCTGGCCAACGCCGCCATCAATGTCCTGATGAGCTGGGCGCTCTACCTGCCCTACCGGGTCGCGCACCTGCACTTCATCACGGTCGCGAACATGGCCATCTCGGGCTACTTGGCCGGCTACCTCGTCGGCACCATGCACGTGCCCTTCGGCTGGGCCTTCCTCGCGGGGATCGCGGTCGCGGCCCTCATCGGGTACGTCGTGTCGCTGTTCATCGGCGACGCGCCCACCTTCGCGGTGGTCATCGTGGGCTTCACGTTCATCTACATCGCCCGCACGGTCATCGAGAACCTGAAGGCCGTGGGCGGCACCCTCGGCATGTTCGGCCTGCCGGGCATCGCCGCTACCCCCGACGGTCACCGCTGGGCGATGCTCGGCATCCTCTTCGGCCTGCTGCTGCTCGTGGGGTTCCTCATCTTCCGGTTCGACCACTCCCGGCTCGGCCGGGCCGCCTCGGCGGTCTTCACGGACAAAGACCTCGCCTCGTCGCTCGGGGCGGACGCGAAGCGGCTGGGCATGCTCGTGCAGACGTTCAGCTGCGCCGTCGCGGGCGCCTGCGGCGTGCTCTACGCCTTCATCTACAAGAGCCTGCACCTCGACTTCTTCACCTTCCACCTCGTGGGCATCTTCATGACCGTGATCTTCGTGGGCGGCTACGCCACGCAGTGGGGTTCGCTGGTCGTCGCGCCCATCCTCTACGGGGTGCCCATGCTTTTGCCGGCGTCCGTGCAGGCGTGGCGGATCGTGATCTACGGAGCAGCCCTGATCCTCGTCCTCGTGCTGAAGCCGGAGGGGTTCGTCACCCGCCGGTTCGTCGTCAAGCTGGAACGTACTCTTTCGGCGCGCCGAAGGAGACGCAATACATCTCTGAAGGAGGAGCTATGAGAAAGGCATTCTGGCTCGTGCTGATCGTGGCGCTCGTCGCCCTGATCGGTTGCGCGCCCAAGGTTGCGGTGAAGGAGTGGACGATCCCGTTCCTCAACTCACTCACTGGGCCGATCGCGAGCATCGGCGAGTACCTCGACTGGGGTGCCCAGCAGGCAGCCCGCGAGATCAACGCGGCCGGCGGCATCAAGGGCAAGCCCGTGAAGGTGGTGGGCGTGGACACCGCGCTCGACCCGCAGCTCGGCTCGGTCAAGATGGCCGAGATCGTGAAGGACTCCCTGGTGGCCCTCGGGCCCGTGCCCGAGAACGTCATCCAGGCCGCCATGCCCATCGCGGTAGAGGCGAAGATGATGTCCATGACCGCGACGACCTCGTACGAGTACGCGGAGAAATACTTCCCGTGGACCGTTTCGTGGTTCCCTCCGACCGAGCAGCGCCTCGGCATCCTGGTCGCGGCGTGGGGCAAGCTGCACCCCGAGATGAAGAAGGTCGTGCAGTTCGTCGAGAACTACGGACCGTGGCCCGGCATGGCCGACGCGCACGTGAAGGGGCTCTCGGGCCTCGGCATGACCGTCGAGAAGGTCGAGGTGCCCACCGACGCGGTCACCTTCGGCCCGCTGGTCGTGAAAGCGCTCAACGCGAAGCCTGACGGCATCGTGTTCGTCTGCAACGGCGAGAAGATCGGAAAGATCATCAAGGAGCTGAAGGGCCGGGGCTGGACCGATATGGGCAAGCTCCTGGTCTTCTCCAGCGGCGACGTGCCCGAGCTGTACGCCACCGGCGGCAAGGACATCGACGGCATCGTCGTGTACAACTACATCAACCCCTTCGTCGACAACCCGCGCTGGAACGTGTTCAAGGCGGCGTTCAAGAAAGATCACAAGGACATGGATCCCTTCAGCCTGTCGCCGAACTACTACGACGCGCTGTACATGGTGAAGGAAGCGATCGAGAAGACCGGCGTGACCGGCGATCCCAAGAAGCTCGCCGAGGAGCGCAAGAAGATCGCCGACTACTGCGCCAACGTGAAGGGCTTCAAGGGCCTGCAGTTCGACTGGGACATGAAGGACGGCGTGCCGACCAACAAGCCGACCTACCTGTTCGAGATCCAGGACGGCAAGAAGAAGCTCCTTAAGGAAGTGAAGTAGCGACATACGGCGCGCGAGCGCCGAAGACGCGAAGGGCGCCCCTAGGGCGGCAGCCTCCGCACGGAGTACCGTGCTTGGGCGAGAGCCCTCCGGGGCGCCCTTTTTTCATGTGCGACGCACGCGGCGGGTGGTTGCCCGCCGTACCCGCTTCAGCCCGACGGCCCACCGTCGCCGTCGTCGCTCGTGCGCGAGGCGAGTGCGCCGTCGATCTGCTCGATGAGGCTCGCGGCGATCTCCTCGAGCTCACGGGGACCGGCCGGGGTGGTGCGCGCCGCCCTGCCCGAGCGCTCCTTGACCAGCTCGTCGGCGATGTTGAGCGCGGCGAGCAGCGCGAGGGTGAGGGGGGTGGCGAAGGAGTACCGGGCCTTCACCTCCTCGACCTTCTCGCGGAGGTAGGCGGAGACCCGCTCCAGGTGCTCGGCGCTCTCGTCCGACTGGATCGTGAAGGAGGATCCCAGGACGTCGATCCGGAGCTGGCGCTTCTCCATGATCCTCCGGCTCTAGAAGATGTCGAGCTCGCTGCCGGCCGGCTGGTTCGCCTCGGCGCCGGCCGGGGCCGCCGGCTTCGGGTCGGCCGGCGCCGAGTCGCGCGCGGGCGCGTCGTGACGGGTGGGCTTCTCGCGGGCTGCGGCGGCGGCTCCGGCAGCCCCGGCTGCGGACTCCTCGAGGTCGTCGAGGTTGTGCAGCGTCCGCACGATGGCGGACTCGATCTCCCTCTGGTCGGTCTTGAATCCCTCGACGAGCGTCTCCAGCTCCTTCATCCGCCGCTGGGCGGAATCGAGGCCTCGGCGCAGGGTCGCGTTCTCCTCCTTCAGCACCCGGATGAGTTCGACCGCGCTCGTGACCTTCTGCTCGAGGAGCCGGATCTGCTCGAGGGAGATCATCAGGCCACCGGCGCGGGCAGCGCCTCCCGAGCCCGGGCGATGAGCGCCTTGAAGGCCGCGGGGTCCTCGATAGCCATGTTCGACATGGCCTTGCGGTTGATGGTCACCCCGGCCAGCTCGAGTCCGTGTATGAACTGGGAATAGCTCACGCCCTCGGCCCGGGTCGCCGCGGAGAGGCGGGCGATCCACAGCCTGCGGAAATCGTGCTTGCGGTCCTTGCAGTGCTGGTAGGCGTGCACCATCGCCTTGAGGACCGACTCCTTGGCGGTCTTGAAGAGGCGTCCCCGGCCGCCCCAGTACCCGCGCGCGGCCCGCATGATCTTGCGCCGCCGCTCCCTCCGTCTCGTTCCGTTCTTCGCTCTCGGCATTGTATCGCTCCTGTGTGATCGTGCGCCCGGCGGCTATCTCCCCGAGTAGGGGAGCAGCTGCTTGACCCGCTTCGTCTCGACCGGGCTCAGCGTGGCGGAGAGGCGCAGGCGCCGCTTCCGCTTGGCGTTCTTCTTCGTGAGGATGTGCCGCAGGCCCTGCTTCTTGTAGCGCACCTTTCCGGAACCCGTGATGTGGTACCGCTTGGAGGCGCTCTTCTTGGTCTTCATCTTCGGCATGCTCGGACTATCCTTTCCTGGCCTTGGTTCCCTTCGGATTCAGGAGCAGGGACATCGTACGGCCCTCCATCTGCGCGGCGCGCTCGAGGAGGAAGTTCCCCTCCAGCTTCTCCAATATGCGGTCGAGGACCACCTTGCCGAGCTCGGTATGGGCCAGCTCGCGGCCGCGGAAACGGACCGTTACCTTGACCTTGTTCCCCTCGTCGAGGAACTCCCGCACGTGCCGGGTCTTGAACTCCAGGTCGTGGCCGTCGATCTTCGGCTGCATCCGGATCTCTTTGATCCGGACCTGCTTCTGGTGTTTTCTCGACTCCCGTGTCTTCTTCTCGAGGTCGAACTTGTACTTCCCGTAGTCGAGGAGCTTGCAGACGGGGGGCTGTGCCTGGGGGGCGATCTCCACGAGATCGAGCCCCGCCTCCCGAGCCATGCGCAGCGCCTCGATGGTGGGGACGATGCCCTTCTGGGCGCCCTCGCCGTCGATCAGGCGCACTTCCCGCATCCGGATCGCTTCATTGATCCTGAGATCTTTTTCAGCCAATAGACCTCCCCCTTTGAGTGGAAACGGGACCGACTATACCATCGGCCGCCGAAAAGGTCAATAAATCCCGATCCGGGAAGGGACGAACGCCCCAAGACCACGGAAGGCGGTCGTCCGCTCGTGCATCCGTGCACGCGGACGACCACGCACCATCCCCAGGGCGGGAGCCCATGGTGCTGGCCGACCTCAGAGCCGGCGCATCAGGTCGTTCCACCGATCTTGCAGATACTTCTTGAAATCGTACTCCTGGGAATCAGGGAGGATGTCCCCGACCGCCCGGGCGATCTCGCCGAAGAGGTCGCGCAGCAGGTCCATGCCGGCACGATCGGCCTTGTCGTCGGGCACCCGGAACTCGGGCACGAACATGGACTCGCGGAGGCGTTCCAGGGACCCGGCCTGGACCGGACCCCGCTCGGCGCCGCTGCCTGCGGCCCGCAGTTTCTGCAGGTCCACCAGGATCTCCTCGGGCGAATAGGCGGTGATGGCCTCCGCGATGCCCTTGACCTGAATGGGGCCGAGCTCGGTGCACCGCACGTACTCGCGCACTTCCTTCCAGGTGGCCTCGGTGATCAGGATGTCGCCGGGGGTGGCGGCGGTCTGCATCCGTGAGGCGACGTTCACCGGGTGGCCGAAGACGTCATTGTCCTTCCAGGTCACCTCGCCCGTGTTCAGGCCGATCCGCACCTGGAACTTCTCGTGCGCGAGCTGCGTGGCGCTGTAGTGCTGGATCTTCTGCTGCACCGTCATGGCGGCCGTCACGGCATTCACGGGGTGCTTGAACACCGCGAGGATCGCGTCGCCCATCTTCTTCACGACCGTGCCCCGGCTGGCGGTAATGGTCGGGACGACGTTCCCCTCGAACGCGTTGACGAGCTTCATCTGCGACGACATGTCGTCGGTCATCGACGAGAACTTCTCGGTGAAGCTCGCGATGTCGATGAAGAACACCGTCAGCACCTGGACGTGCTCGCGGCGCAGCTTGAACTCGAGCTTGGCCTTCGAGAGGGCGCTCCCCGACGGGGCCGGCGTGGCTGCGGGCGTCGCCGGCGGGGCGAACGTCGCCGCGCCGACGGGCGGCACGAGGCCCCGCACGAGTGCCTGCCGGGTCTCCTCCGCGAACGCCCCCTGGCAGAGCTCGGGGCTGAGCGACCGTATCGCGGCCTGCACGGGGGCGCTCTCCACGGACATGAGCGACCGCACCAGGGCGAACGTCTCCCGCGACAGGGGGCGGGGGATGTTGGTGATCAGCTCCGCCACGAGGTCGGTCTTCCCCGCGCGTGCGTCATCGGTTACGACCTGCGCGGCGTAGTCGTCGTTGATCGCGAGCAACGCGAGCAGCGCCTCCAGGCGGACGGACTGATCCGCGTCCTCGAGCAGCCGGTAGAGCCGGTCGGTGAGGGTGTCCGCTGATACACCGGCACCCCGGGCGCAGAGGCCGCGCAGCACGCGCACGGCGGCCCGTCGGGCGAAGGCTCGGGACGCGCCCGTGAGGTCGAGGACCAGGTGAGTGAGGCCGGCGTCTCCCGCCTTCGCCAGGGCGGCGGCTACCCGCAGCCGCACCTCCTCGTCGATCCCCTCGGCGTCGAACATCTTCAGCAGGGGCGGCAGGCTCTTCGCGACGGCGGAGAGGTCCATGCGTTCGAGACTCTCGGCGGCGAGCGCGCGGGTGCCCGGGTCGAGCTTCGGCAGCAGCAACAGGTGGACGAGCGGTCCGATCATGATCCGGGCGGGCATGTAGCGGGCTCCCCGGACGTAGCCGTTCAGCGACCGAAGGCTGCGCCCGGGGTCGCGGAAGAACTCGCGCGACTGCTCGATGACCGCGCGCGTCAGCAGCTGGCACAGGGTGACGATCGAGGTCTCCTCGAGGAAGGGCACGCGCTCCGCGCGGGAGAAATCAAGGATTTCCTGGACCTTGCGCGAGGCGGTGCGGATCTCCAGCACCCCGACCACCCGGATGAGCCGGTTGAGCCGACGCAGGCTGAGCGGGCGACCGAGGTCTACCCGGCTGAGCATGTTCGACATGGCCATCCGGTCCTTGCGCTCGCGCAGCTGGAACAGCGGGAGGCAGGCTTCGAACTGGTTGCGGTCCTCGCGGGGGGCGCCGGCGAGAAGGCTGCGCAGCTGGTCCACCACCGCACGGGTCGGGGCCTCGTCGCGGAAGAACGCCTGGACCTCGGCGAGCAGCGAGGGCGTGGCGTAGCGCTCGAGCAGCGACGCGAGCACTGCCATCAGCAGCTCTTCCTTGCGGGTGATCCCGCGTACGGAGATGAACGTGCGGCGGATCCTGGCGAAGACCTGCTCGAGGTGGGCCGAGGCGATCACCGAGAACTCGCTGAGCAGGTGTGGCGAATCGCTCTTCACCTGCTGCACGATCCGTTTGAGGAAGTCGCCGACCAGGCCCTCGGTCTCGACGTCCACGAACGGGATCACGAGCAGCAGACGGAAGACCCGGGTGGGGTAGCGGAGCCGACCCTGGAAACCCGCGAGGCCGAGGAGGAAGCTGCGCACGGTCTGGCGCGGTCCCCGCTGCAGGCTCTCGAGCACCCAGTTCTGCTGCTGGTTCTTCGCCTTCAGCGTGTAGAGGCACAGGTATGCGCCGAGGGGCCCGGGGGCCAGTTCGTCCTTAGTGAAATCGAGCATTTCCTGACCGCCGAGCCGCAGCATCCGGGTGAACGCCGCTTCCTGAACGGAGGGCGGCGTCCGCGGCAGAGTGTCGAGGAGCAGCGCGTTCTTCTCGGCCTCCACGAGGGCTTCGACGGCGATCCGGCGGGCCTCTTCGCTCTGGTGCGTGTCGACGAGCACCGCCTGGTCGAGCTCCTGCACCTGGGGGTGCGAGGGCGCGATGGTGTTGAGCGCGCCGAGGATGGCGGTGCGCACGTCGTCCTCACCGCTGAAATGGTTGAAGTACTTGATCAGCATCCCCACCGACGTGGGGGCGCGGATGGCAGCGAGGGACTGGATCGCGGCGAGACGCTGCGATTTCTTCCCGCGCTCGATGATCTGGTAGAGGTGGGGGACGGCGACCTCGTTGCCGGGCGAGCCCGACGCGCGGATCGCCGCCTCGCTCACGGCCAGGTCGGCATCGTAGATCGGCTTCACGAGGAGGTTGAAGATCTCCTCGTCGTAGTAGCTTTTCAGGAGCGTGAGGGCGGTCACCCGGCCTTCGCGGCCGAGAGAGGCAGGTGTGCGCTCGGCGGGGATGGGTGCTGCTGGCGACGGTGCTTTCATACGCTTCGAATGACTTCGATTCTCTACAAGCATACCGGCGGCCGCAACATTCGTCAATGTTGCCGCAGGAGGGAGCCTCGATGACGTCGGGGCACGGTTGTGGCGGGCGGCCGTTCGCTCTATGATGGCTTCATGAGAGGGTTCCGGGCCGTACGCATCGCCGCCGCCTGCGCGCTCGCCGCGGCGCTCTCGGCCGCGTTCGCGGCCGGGGGATGCGCCACCGACACCCGAGAGCGGGAGATCGCCCTCGAGTACTTCAACCTCGGCAACGCGTACTTGGGACTCGGCAGGCTCGACGAGGCGGCGCGGGCCTTCGAGTCCGCGATGCGCCTAGATCCGGGGCTCGCCCGTGCCGACTACAACCTCGCCATCGCGTACGTGCGCCTGGACCGCGCCGGGGAGGCCGCGGACATCCTCGATCGCCTCGTCGCGGACGACCCGAACAACGTGACGATCCTGCTCGCCTCGGGCTGGGCGCTGCACGAGGCCGGAAGGGACGAGGAGGCGCTTGCCCGGTACGACGCCGCGGCTGCCCTGGCGCCCGAGAACCAGGACGCCCTCTACAATGCGGGCCTCATCCTGTGGGCAGGGGGGCGTGTCCGCGAGGCGACGGACCGCTTCACCCGCCTGCTCGCGATCGCGCCCGGCGACGCGGACGTGCTCTTCAACCTCGGCTCGCTCGAGCTCGCGCTGGACGATCCGTCACGAGCGGCCGAGTACCTCGGGCGCTACGTCGAGCGCAAGCCGCAGGACGCCGAGGGCCTGCTCCTGCTCGCGAGCGCCTGGGAGCGGCAGCGGCAGTTCTCCCGCGCGCTCGAGGCATATGACCGGATCATCGCCGTCGATGCGAAGTCGGCGAGCGCGTGGTTCGGGAGGGCCCGGCTCCTTCTGACCGTCGTCGAGGATCCCGATCGGGGCCTGGAAGATCTGCGTCGTGCTCTGGAAGCGGGGTTCTCGGACAAGGCCGCGGCCGCGGCACTGCTCGCGAACGAGACGCTGCTCGCCCGCGCGGACGTGGAGAAGGAGCTCGACGCCCGCGGATTGCTGAAGCAAGAACCGGCACCACCCGCCGAGGGGCCGTAAGGTCGGCGCCTTGCGCGTCCCTGCACGGCCGCTGACCCCTAGGGCGTCAGCTACCCCGAGACACCGGGGTGGCGGGAGCCTCCGCCCGTCGTGGACTAGGGTCGGCGGGGGGCCTGGCGGGCATCAGCCCTTGCGGCCGAGCACTGCGCGCACGCCCTCCAGCGTGTCCTCGGGGGTTGTCGAGGAATCCACGTCGCGCAGGAGGCCGCGCTCCCGGTAGAAATCGATCAGGGGCTCGGTCTGCTTCTTGTAGACCTCCAGCCGGTTCGTGATGGACGCGAGCTTGTCGTCGTCCCGCGTGTACGTCTGGCCTCCACACCGGTCGCACACGCCCTTCACCTTCGAGGGCATGTTCCGCACGTGGTAGATGGCGCCGCAGGCACGGCACACCTCCCGTCCGGTGAGTCGCAGCACCACGATGTCGTCACTGATCACGAAGTTCACCACCGCGTCGAGCTTCTGGAAGCCCTCGAGTGCCTCGGCCTGGGGGATGGTACGGGGGAACCCGTCCAGGATGAATCCCTTCACCGCGTCCGGCCGTGCGAGGCGCTCCCGCACGAGGCTCACGGTGAGCTCGTCGGGCACGAGATCTCCCCGGCCGACGATCGCCTTCACCTGCATCCCGAGCTCCGTTTCGCGCTTGATCGCGTCGCGGAAGATGTCGCCGGTGGAGATTTGCGGGATGCCGAGTTCCTTCGCCACGAGGCCGGCGAGGGTGCCCTTGCCGGCGCCCGGGGGGCCGAGAAAGATCAGTTTCATGCCGTGCCTACTCCTCCGTGGCTAGGGTGACGGGCCGGGGCCCGTAGTTCCTCACAATCACGTAGCGTGTGGTGCACTCCCGGCTGCAGTGATCCTCGTCGAAGCCTTCCCCGCGCGGGAAAATCCGCCCACAGTTGGCGCAGACTGCGAACACCTGGGCGCACTCCGGACAGCACCGGCCCTCGGGCGAGAGCCGCGCGCGTGGTGTCCAGCGGCCGCACGTGCGACACCGGTCGAAGTGCGGCATCAGGTGCCGCTCGCGAAATCAGTGAGGTAAGCTGTCTGCGCGCTGGTGAGCGCGTCGATCCGCCTGCCCATGGTGGCGAGCTTCACCGAGGCGATCGCCCGGTCCTGCTCGACGCCGATCGTGTATACTTGGCGCTGTAGGCCCCGTCCCTCGCGGGCGAGCCGCACGAGCGACAGGAACTGGTTGGCAAACGACATGTCCATCACTTCCGAGGGGTGGCCCTCGGCGGCCGCGAGGTTCACGAGCCGCCCCTTCGCGAGCAGGTAGATCCGCCGGCCGTCGGCGAGGAGGTGCTCCTCGTTGTCGGCCCGGATCTGCGTGACCCGCCGGGCCAGGGATGCGAGGTCGGGGATGCGGATCTCGCAGTCGTAGTGTCCGGTGTTGCACACCACGGCCCCGTCCTTCATGCGCTCGAAGTGGCGCCGGACGATGATGTCCTTCACGCCGGTGGCCGTGACGAAAACGTCGCCGACGGCCGCGGCTTCGTCCATGGGCATCACGGTGAAACCGTCCATCGAGGCGCGCAGGGCGCTCACGGGGTCGACCTCGCACACGGTCACGATCGCGCCCATGCCGCGCGCCCGCTGGGCCACGCCCCGGCCGCAGTGGCCGTAGCCGGCCACGACGAATGACTTCCCGGCCAGCAGGATCGAGGTGGCCCGGAGGATCCCGTCGATGGTGGACTGGCCCGTGCCGTACACGTTGTCGAAGTCGCACTTCGTCTGCGCGTCGTTCACCGCGATCACCGGGTACAGGAGCTTGCCCGCCGCGGCCATGGCGCGCAGGCGGTGCACGCCGGTGGTGGTCTCCTCGGTGCCCCCGATCACCCCGGGCGCGAGCTCGGTGCGCTCGCTGTGGACCCGGAAGATCAGGTCGGCGCCGTCGTCGAGGGTGAGGGTCGGTTTCATCTCGAGCGTGCGGTCGATGGACCAGTAGAACTCGTCGCGGGTCTGGCCGTGCCACGCGTAGATCGAGGTGCCGTCGGCCGCGAGTGCCGCCGCCACGTCGTCCTGGGTGGAAAGCGGATTGCACCCCGACCACGAGACCTCAGCGCCGGCAGCCACGATCGTTTTCACGAGCACCGCGGTTTCCTTGGTCACGTGGAGACACCCGGCCACGCGCATGTTCTTCAGCGACGCGAGCTTCGCGTGCTCCTCGCGCAGGGCCATGAGCACGGGCATCCGCGATTCGGCCCACGCGATCTTGAGCCTGCCCCCGGCAGCGAGGGTCGGGTCGGCGATTCTGCTGTTCGGCATTATTCCTCCCCGGGCGGCCCGAACGGTATTTGCCGCGGCTCCCGGAACTCGAATTCACTGTTGGAAATTGTAGCGGGTGGGTACCCGGCAGTCAAGGCAGCCACGTCATCCGAAGGATGGCGTGGCGACCCCGACAGCCCTAGCACGCCTTTGGCGTGCGGAGGCGAGAGGGGGGGGGGCGGGAATTCTGCTGGCAGCGGGTATTGACACATGTGATACCCGGGTATATAAACATCCCTCGCCTCAAGGCATTTTCTCCTCAGAGCAAGATATGTGGAGGGGAAGAATCGGCCCTGAGGTTGTGGCGTGTCGGGCCCTGAAGAGGGGACGGCAGAGCCGGAGACCTTTGAAAGGAATAGGGAAGGGACAGGAAGAGCGGGTCCATCATGGTTCGCTTTGCGAACTGTGATGAGCCG
>JAPLSM010000203.1 GCA_026398635.1 Spirochaetota bacterium
CGACCGGAAAAGAAATCGAAGAAGGACTGCACGTCATGGCCGTGCAGAAGGAGGTGGCCGACGTCGATGCACACGGAGAAGCCGAGATCGGCAAGGATGTCGTCGATCTCCCTCAGGTCCCACGCGAGTGTCTCCACGCAGAATCTTTCGTGCGGTTGCGGAATGGCGGCCAGCGAACGGCGCACCCGGGCCAGCCACGCAGGGCGATCTTCCCCTTCGGCCCGCGGCACGTGCAGCGTGTAGCTCGTGGGATCCAGCGCAGAGGTGAGCTCCACGATCCCCGACACGACATCCAGGGAATCGCCGCGGATGCGTTCGTCGGCGGACGCGATGTCGATGTCCAGGGGGAGATGGACGTTGAACCTCATCCCCGTCTCAATGGCGAGCGCGCGAAAATGCGCCACGTCGCGCGGGGTGGGAAGGCTCGACACGTCGGCGCTCTCGAAGAGGATGAGCTCCATTTCGTCCACTGTCTCTCGGAGCATACGCACGTTGTATGCGATGTCCGCCGGATAGAGGTACGAGGTGACGCCGAAGGAGAAGGGGAATTGCCTTTTCGTAAACAAGGGAGCAGCGGGTATATCCTTTTCACTGTCCCGCTGCATCGATTTTTTGGCCCCATCCGGAAGTCGCGATAAGCGTTGCGACCCTGTCTATTTCCGAATCAATGCGCGCGCGCCAGTCTTCGGCCCGACCCTGCCACCCGAGTGAACGGAGAAAGCTGTCGCGATAGCCCGTGTTTTCGAACAGCCCATGCAGGTAGACCCCGCGGATGTTGCCTTGCTCCCAGCCCAGCCCCTCTTCCAGGTGAGCCTGGACGCGCGGCCCTGTCCGGGTCCGGCCGTGATGGATCTCGTAGCCTTCCACCGTGCCGCCGTGCACCCAAAGCACCTGCCGCTGTCGGGTGGTTTTATCGAGCTCGAGCGTCGTCGTCACGTCGAGAAGACCCAGGCCCTCGATGTCCCCGGCTTCCAGGTGATTCGGGTCATGGATGCGGTGCCCCAGGAGCTGCATCCCGCCGCAGACCCCCACAATGGGCGTGCCTCTCTCCGCGGAAAGGGCCACTTCGACAGCGAGACCATTCTCCCGGAGCGAACGGAGGCTGGCCGCGGTATTCTTGCTTCCTGGCAGGAGAATGGCGTCATAGGCGTCCAGCCGCGCGAAATCGCGTATCGGCACGACCGATACGCCGTGCTCGTAGATGAGGGGATCGAACTCGTCGAGGTTGCTCGCGTAGGGGTAGGCGATCAGGGCGAGGTTGACGTGCCCCACGATGGGCTGCGCGCGATGGTGGAGCGTGTCCTCTTCCGGCAACGCGTGGGGTATCAGCGGGACGATGGCGACCGTGGGGACCCCGGTGCGATCCTGCAGCCATTCCATCGCATTCCCCAGGAGCGCGGGATCGCCCCGAAACCTGTTCAGCACGAAACCTTTCACGAGGGCCTGCTCTTCCGGTTCCAGGCACATCCACGTGCCGAGGAGGTGAGCGAAGGAGCCGCCGCGATCGATGTCGGAAGCCAGGTAGACGTCCGCATCGCATTCCCGAGCAATGCTCATGTTCACGATGTCTCCCTGGCGCAGGTTGATCTCCGCGGGGCTCCCCGCGCCCTCGATCACCACCTGCTCGTAGTCGGCGAGCAACCCCCGCAGGGCATCGCACACGATCGGCCACAGACGCTCCTTGCGGCCGTTCCATGGCAGGGCGGTGATCGTCGGATCGTACCTGCCCATGACGATCACCTGGCTGCACGTATCCGCGCTCGGCTTGAGGAGCACCGGGTTCATGCGCGCCTGGGGCGCCGTGCGAGCGGCCAATGCCTGAAGGTATTGGGCCCTGCCCATTTCCAGGCCTTCCGAGGTGACGGCGGCGTTGTTGCTCATGTTCTGCGCCTTGAACGGCGCGACGCTGATACCCTGGTTGGAAAAATGACGACACAGGGCAGTGACCAGGAAGGATTTCCCGGCATCGCTGGTGCACCCCATGATCATGACAGGCTTTTTTCCCATACGAGCCATCTCCTCTGCTCCAATGACAGGTCAGCGAAACAACTCGGGGTACGCTGTTCGTGCCAGCCACTCGACGGAAGAGGCTATGTACTGTGAAACGGCGCTCTTGAGGTTCTCCGGCATCAGGTACACCTTTTTCATTTTCACGGCGGCAAGGCCCTGGAGTGCCGGGTCCCTCATCACCTGTGAATAAAAAGCTGAGGCTCCCTTGGGATCGTTGTAGATCCAGCCGGGGACTATGAGGATGTCCGGGTCGAGCTGGAGGATTTTCTCTTTTGAAAGGGGTACCTGTCCCCATTCGTCCGGCGTGAGATCCGCCACCTCATCGATGAGGCCTGCCCGGCGGATGATTTCGTCCCACGAGCTTCCCCTTCCCTGTGCCGTGCCCCAGGGGGAGTAGTCGATGACCCTCTCCCTCTTCTCCGGTGACAGCTCGGCGACCCGGTCCGCCACGGCGGCAAGCCGCGCATCCATCCGCGCAATCAGCTCACGACCCTTGGCCGGCTCCCCGGTCATCAGGGCCAGCCTGTCGATCTTCTCTTCGATCGCTTTCACCGTGAGCCCGCTTGCCATCAGATACACGGGGACGCCCGCGTCGCGCATCTGCTTCACTGACCCCGCGTCGCTCCAGTTGGCCACGAGCACGAGATCAGGCATGAGCGAAATGATGATTTCCACGTTCATGGTGAGCTTGTTCGGAATGTCGGCCGCCAGGTCCGAGACGTTCGATATCTGCGGGTCCGCGGCGTACGTCGTCACGCCGATCAGTCTCTGCCTGTCCACGATCGCGAGCAGCATCTCGTCGGTGAATAGCGTGAGTGAGACGATCCGCCGGGGTTGAGCGGGCAGCACGACGGTGTTCCCGGTGTCGTCCTTCACGGTGAGGGGGTACGAGGTTTGTTGGGACAGGGCCGGAAACGCGACCGTGAAGAGGAAAACCGCAATGATAATGGAGACGGGCCGGATTTTCATCGGGACCTCCTGCAAATGAAACGCGTGCAGGCAGGGCAGCGGTCAACCTTCCTCGCCATCCATGGCTACGCCCTGTTGCATACTGCCCCAACGTCTCCTGGCTTCCGGGTCATCCTCCTGCTCCGCCTTCCTGGTCCCCCCTCGCGGGTTCAACCAGTGGCCTTGTTGGAGCGTTCGTCGCCGGTTACAGTGGCGCGTCCGTGGCGGATTCTCACCGCCTTCCGTTGAAAGGCTGCTGCGAACGTACCTGCAGGGAAAGCGTCCTGTCAAGGGCCCAGATGGCCTCATTTCAGGGAAGCGCGCGTGCCCAAGAATACTTCCCTGCTCACCTTCAGTGGATCGATCCAGGAGAACTCGATGCTGTTGCCGCCGATCCACCCCTCGGTGCCGGATTTCGTGACGGCCTTATGCCACCACAAGCCGGGATCGTCCGGGGACTGGCGGCTGTCGCTGCGGTCGAAGACGAACAGGAAGTGATAGGAAGCTGTGGGGCACTCAACAAGCTCGACGGGGGTATTGTCCATTGGTGGTAGAGTCACATGGTTGAACTGATTGTTAAGGGAAGACGGCTCGCGTTGGGGCAGCTGCTCGCATCAGTCTGCGTGAAGCAGTTCGCACGCACGGAAGCGAGTGATAGTACGGTCGATTCCGCGGGAGCAGTTCCGAGCATGGAGAATGCAGCAGCCGTTGGGCCGTTC
>JAPLSM010000078.1 GCA_026398635.1 Spirochaetota bacterium
GGGGAAGGCGTATGTGGGAACCGAGATCGCCGCCGAGGCGGAGTGGATGATCCTGTCGGCCTGATCAGGCCTGCGGCGCTGACGGGGACCCACTTGCCGCCGCCGGAATGCCCGCGATCGACTCCTCCTTCAGCTTCAGCGTCTCGCCGAACCAGGAGAACGCCGAGGCGAGCCGGTCCGTCATCTGGCGCAGCTCGGAGGACACCTCGAGGATCGACCTGATGAGCACGTCGACTCCCGCGAGTCCGTCCTGGATGTCCCGGTGGGCCTTCGAGACCCCCTCGAGCGCGCGCGAGTTGTCCGCGATCATCACCCGGGTCGCGTCGCTGGACTTCACGATCTCGATGAACCCCGTGCCGAGGCTCTTGATGCGGCCGAGCATCTTCTCGACGCCGCGGTTCGATTCACGGATGACCGCGCTGACGTTGTCGGACACGGTGCGCGTGAGGTCCGCGAGCTTGCGGATTTCCTGCGCGACCACGGAGAATCCCTTGCCCGCCACGCCCGCCTTGGCCGCCTCGATCGAGGCGTTCAGCGAGAGCATGTGCGTCTTCTCCGCGATGCCGATGATCTGGCTCACCGCCTTGCGGATGACGATGGTCCGGCTCCACAGCTCGTCCATGTCGCCGAGGGTCTGCTGGATCTGCACATTGAAGCTCGTGATGAGCTGGTCGACCTGCTCGGTGTAGCCGAGCACGTCCTTTTCCTTGACGACGACCCTCGCCTCGGCGCTGCCGGCTTCCGCCAGGCTCACGATGAGCTGTCCGACGGTGGACGCCTGCTGCCGGGCGCTTTCGAGCAGCCGTCCCGCCAGGCCCATGATGTCCCGGTTGCGGCTCTCAAGCATCTCCTTGCCCTCGCGGATTCGCGCGACCATCTCCCAGTCGCTCTCGATACGCTCCACCAGCTCGCCGCTCGTCTGCCGGTACATGCGCTGGGTGTTGCCCAGCTCCCGCAGTACGAACCCCACGCCAACCACCGCGACCACCGTGCCTGGTACCCCCACCGGAATGCTCCAGGCGGGCGCAAGCACCGCGACAGCCGTCGCGAGGGCGAAGCCGACCGTTACCGGGGCGGTCACGGCGAGGGCCACGCTCGCGCGTGGGTTGCGCCGGGAAGCGAGCGAAAGCAGGGTGAGTGCCACGAAGAGCAGCGTCGAGACCCCATACACCCCGGCCGCTGCGGTCACGGCGCCGAGAGACGGGAACGCGGTCATGACCGCTGCCGCGAGCAACGGCACGAGAGCCGGCAGCAGGGTCGCCCCGGCGCGCAGCAGGTTGAGCCGCTCGAACACGAAGAGCGCGAGGAGCGTTGCGGCGGCGCCTGCGAGAAGCAGCACTGCCTGGACCGCAACGGCGGGTGCGAGGACGGGCAGCACCACGGCCGCGAGTTGCCAGGTCGCGTCGGCGGCGAGCGCGGCCGCGAGCAGCCCGGTCTCGCGGCTGCGGTTGCGGGCGTGCAGCACCGCCACCTGAGCCACGCTGAGAACCGCGGCGAGGCCGGCGAACGTGGAGAGGTGGGCCCAGAGGTCGAGCGGCAGGCCCGCCGCCGGTCCGGCCGCGACCCCGCCGGGCCCGAGGAGGAGTCCGAGGTTCTGCATCGCACGCTCCTGTCGATCATTGTATCGGCACGCAGCGCTATAAAAAGCCGCCGACGTTGACACCGCCACAGGGCGGCGCTACACTCTCCGGTGGGCACGTACCATCTCTGCGGCGAGCGGAAGGAGCCCCGTTGACCGACGTTTTCCTGAAGATCATCGAGGAGTTCGCGGACGGCTTCCTCATCCTCGACGGGCAGCGACGGGTCATCTTCTTCAACGACGTGCTCCAGCGCACCACCGGCCTGCGCAGCCAGGACATTTTCGCCCGCGAGGACGCGTTCCTGGGCGAACTCGGCGTCCTCGACGGGCAGTGCGACTCGCACGCCGTCGACATCGCCGACCGCGAGGGCACCGTGCGCCGGTTCACCGTGACTGGCCTCGCCTTCGAGAGCGACAACGGCGAATACCTGCTGGTGCGGGTGAAGCCCGTGGAGCGGCCGGCCTCCCCCTCCTCCGCCGCCGGCTGGGAGCAGCTGTTCCGCAACTTCGGCGACCCTCTGTTCACCGCCGACCTCTCGGGCCGGATCCTCTGCGCCAACCCGTCGTTCTACCGGCTCGTCGGCTACGACCCCTCGGAGGAGCTGCCGAACCTCTCGCAGCTCTACCTCAATCCCGCCGAGCTCGATGACAAGCTGATACGCCTCGCGGAGTCCGAATCCCTGTTCAACCTCGAGACGCACTTCGCGGCCCGCGACCGCCAGCTGCGCCGGGTGCTCGACAGCTCGTGGATCACCCGCGACGATACCGGCAACGTGACCGGCTACACGTCCCACCTCAAGGACGTCACGTACGTCAAGAACCTCGAGGCGCGCCTGAAGATCTCCGAACGCAACTACATCGTTCTGTTCGACACGATCCTGTCGTCGATCGTCATCGTCGATCCCCTGTGCCGCATCCTCAACTGCAACTACTCGGCTGAGAAGCTGTTCGGCTACCGCTGGCAGGAGATCGCCGGTCGAGACTACGACGAGGTCTTCCGGGCGCACCGCAAAGGCACGGCGCTCGCGGATGTTCTCAAGCAGGCGGCCGCCGGCAAGGGTCCCCACGTAGAGACCGACGTGCCGCGGCTCTGCAAGGACGGCACCATCCGCTTCACCTACGCGTCGTACACCCCGCTGGTGTCGAGCGACGGCGAAACCATCGCCTGGTCGATCATGGAGCGCGACCTCACCGACCGGGTGCGCCTCGAGAAGAAGCTGCAGGAGTCCTTCGAGCAGATCAAGAACACCCAGCGCCACGCAATCTTTGGCTTCGCCACGCTACTCGAGTACCGGGAAGCGGAGACGGGTACGCACCTCAAGCGCATGGAGCAGTTCACCCGGGTGATCGCCACCGGCCTGGCGAAGCTCCCGAAGTACGCGGACTACATCACCCCGGACTACATCGAAGACCTCTGCCTGTCGTCGGTGCTCCACGACGTCGGCAAGGTCGGTATCGAGGACGCCATCCTGATGAAGCCGGGCAAGCTCACCCCCGAGGAGTTCGAGCGCGTCAAGCAGCACGCGGCGCTCGGCGGCGACGCGCTACGCTCGATGGACAAGGAGATCACCTTCCAGAGCTTCCTGACCATTGGCAAGGAGATCGCCTCCTTCCACCACGAGCGCTGGGACGGCACCGGCTACCCCACCGGCCGGCGGGGCGAACAGATCCCGCTGTCGGCGCGCATCGTGGCGCTGCCGGACGTCTACGACGCCCTCACGAGCAAGAGAGCCTACAAGGAGCCGATCCCGCACGAGGAGGCGATGAAGATCATCGCCTCGGAACGCGGCACCCACTTCGATCCCGACATCGTCGACGTGTTCCTCACCGAGCAGGAGACCTTCCAGCGCATCCGCATGTTCGAGAGCTTCCGCGAGCACCCGGAGAGCATCGACGACCTGATCACCACCGGCCAGCGCGCAAGGACCGCGAGCTAGGCGGGAGCGGCGCGTGCCAGGACGCATCGACATCGCCCAGATCCAGAAGGCCGCCCTCAGCGGCATCCCCCTCGGTTTCCGGCTGACGGGCCTGCCCCACGAGGCGCACGGCCTGCTCGACCGGATCCTCGAGACATGGCTCGCCGAGCTCGGCCAGGAGCGCCTGCAGGAGCCCCTGTCCTACTGCCTCAAGGAGCTCATCGTCAACGCGTGGAAGGCCAACGCCAAGCGCATCTACTTCGAGGAGAAGGGCCTGGACATCCGCGCGGAGGCGGACTACGAGCTCGGTATGAAGGACTTCCGGCGCGACATCGCCGAGCAGCTGCCCCGATACCTGGAGCGTCTTCGCGAGCGGGGCATCGGGATCGCGGTCAGCTTCCACGCGCGCTCAGGCCAGCTCGCCATCACCGTGCGCAACGGGGTGGAGATGACCGCCAAAGAGCAGGCACGGGTCTTCGACCGCGTTGCCCGTGCCCGGGCCTACAGCTCGTTCTTCGAAGCGCTCGCCGCGCCGATCGACACCACCGAGGGTGCGGGACTCGGCATCCTCATGCTGCTGCAGTTCCTGAAGCGCGTCGGCTGCGGCGAGGAGGCCTTCTCGATCGACGTGCAGGACGGCGAGACCGTCGCCTCGATCGTCCTGCCCATGGCGAAGGTGCACCTGGACCAGCTGCGGGTGTTGACCGAGGCGCTCGTGCGCGACGTGGACGCCCTGCCCCATTTCCCCGAGAACGTGCTGGAGTTGATCCGGCTCACCTCCGACCCCAAGGTGTCGCTGGCGGCGATCGCCGGCAAGATCAGCACCGACCCCGCCCTGACCGCCGACCTCCTGAAGCTCGTGAACTCCGCCTTCTACATGCTGCCGGGACGGGTCAACAACATCCCCCAGGCCGTGAAGGTGGTGGGCATGAAGGGGCTGCGCAATCTGCTGTACTCGTACGGCTCGCAGAAGGTGCTCGGCGAGCGTTACGACGAGATGCGGGAGCTTTGGGGCCACTCCTACCGCACCGCCTACTACGCCTACCTCCTCGCCAAGGGGCTGAAGAAGCGGGACGACATCCTCGACGACGTCTACGTGGCGGGCATCCTCCACGACCTCGGGCGCATCATCCTCTCCTACCTGCACCCCGACATGATCGAGCGCATGCAGCGCTTCTGCGCCTCCAAGGGCATCCCCGCCTCGGTGCTGGAGAAGTTCTCCTTCGGCCTCAACCACGCGGAGATCGGCAGCCTGCTCGCACGCAAGTGGAACTTCCCCGACCAGCTCGTGGAGGGCATCGCCCTGCACCATGACCCCCTGCGAGCGAGCCAGCCGATGAAGGACATCGTCTACTGCGTCTACCTCGCCAATGCCATCTGCGACTACGAGCGCGGCCTGCTGGTCTTCGACCAGCTGGAACGACCCGTCTTGAGCGACTTCGGCATGAAAACCGAGGAGCAGTTCAAGGCCCTGGTCGCGAAAGCGCGCAAGTCCTTCGACGACCGCAAGAGCCGGTTCTGAGCCACATTCCGCGCAGCGGAACGTGGCTGACCCCTGCTTGACATTTATGCTCGATGTGTATAATCATGCGCCCACGATGAACGCGAACCGAGGCCTGCCCTCCATCCTCCTCGTACTTCTCCTTCGCGTCATCATCATCCTTACCGGGTCCGCAGACCACCCGGAGGGGTAGGCTACCAGGGGCTTTCGAAAGAAGCCGGGGCCGTTCTCCTTCGGGGGAACGGCCCCTTTTTTATCGCGGCGGCGGTCCAGGGAGGAACGTTCATGGTACGTACCGGAGCCGAGCTGGTCATCGAGGCCCTGAAGGCGGAGGGGGTCGAGATCATCTTCGGCTTCCCCGGCGGCGTGGTCATCCCCATCTTCGACCGGCTCTACGGGGAGGAAAGCCTGCGGGTGGTGCTGACCCGCCACGAGCAGGGTGCCGTGCACGCCGCGGACGGCTACGCGCGTTCCACGGGGCGCGTCGGGGTGTGCCTCGTCACCAGCGGGCCCGGCGCGACGAACACGGTCACGGGCCTCGCCACCGCGAACTTCGACAGCGTACCGCTCGTGGTCATCACCGGGCAGGTGTCGCGGAACATGATCGGCAACGATGCCTTCCAGGAGGCGGACATCGTCGGCATCTCGCGCTCGGTCACCAAGCACAACTACCTCGTCACCGACCGGCGGGATCTCGGCCGGATCCTTCGGGAGGCCTTCCACATCGCCGCGAGCGGCCGGCCGGGACCCGTGCTCGTCGACATCCCCAAGGACGTGCTGCTCGAGGCCTCGGAGGAGCCGTTGCCCGACACCGTCTCCATCCGCGGCTACAACCCCACCACGCGCGGCCACCCGCTGCAGATCCGCAAGGCGGCCGAGAGGCTCGCGAAAGCCCGGCGGCCGCTGTTCTACATCGGCGGGGGGCTCGTGATCTCGGGCGGCTCCCCTTCCTTCCGCCGGATCGTCGAGCGGACCGGTGTACCGGTGGTTTCCTCGCTCATGGGCATCGGAGCGTTCCCGACCGACCACCCGCGGTTCCTTGGCATGCTGGGCATGCACGGCACGTGGGCAGCGAACACGGCGGTGCAGCACTGCGACCTGCTGTTCGCCGTCGGCGCCCGGTTCGACGACCGGGCCACGGGCGACCTCCGCACCTTCGCGCCGGAAGCGAAGGTCGTGCACATCGACATAGACCCGGCGTCGATCTCGCGGAACGTCGCGGTCGACGTGCCCGTGGTCGGCGACGTGCGGCTCGTGCTCGAGGAGCTCGAGGGGTGTCTCGCGGCCCCCTCGATCGAGGACTGGGTGGCGCAGACGGAGGAGTGGAAGCGCTCGCACCTGCTCGCCGACACTCCCGACGACGGGCGCCTCTCGCCCACCCGGGTCATCCGGGAGCTCTGCGCGGCCTTCCCCGACGCGATCTACACCACCGAGGTCGGCCAGAACCAGATGTGGGCTGCGCTCTACGGCACGTTCCGCGAGCCGCGCCAGTTCCTGACCTCGGGCGGGCTCGGCACCATGGGCTATGGCTTCCCGGCCGCCATCGGCGCGCAGCTCGGGAACGCCGACCGCCGGGTGATCGACATCGCCGGCGACGGGTCGATCCAGATGAACATCCAGGAGCTCGCCACCGCGGTGCACGAGGGCCTCCCCGTGATCGTGGCCATCCTCAACAACGGCTACCTCGGCATGGTGCGCCAGTGGCAGGAGCTGTTCTTCGAGCGGCGCTATTCCTCCGTGTGCCTGATGAGGAACGGCCGGTGCCCGCGGGGCTGCGCGAAGCCCGGCGACCAGTGCCCGCCCTACGTCCCCGACTTCGTGAAGCTGGCCGAGGCCTACGGCGCCGTGGGCATCCGGGTGACGGCGCCCGGCGAGGTAGGCCCCGCCCTCGAGCGGGCACGCGGGGTCACGGACCGGCCGGTCTTCATCGACTTCCTCGTCGAGCGCGAGGCGAACGTGTGGCCCATCGTGCCGGCGGGCAAGGGCATCGACGAGATGCTCATGGATGCGTAGGAGGCCGGCGTGAACCACGTCATCTCGATGCTGGTGGAGAACCGCCAGGGCGTGCTCGCCCGCATCGCGGGCCTGTTCTCGGGCCGGGGCTACAACCTCGAGAGCATCACCGTCGGGATCACCCAGGACCCCACGGTCTCGCGCCTCACCCTCGTGTGCGGCGGCGACGACGCGGTCGTCGAGCAGATCAAGAAGCAGCTCAACCGTCTCGTGGACGTGATCAAGGTGTTCGACCTCACGCGGGCGCAGGCCCTGCACCGGGAGCTGGCGCTCATCAAGGTCAGTGCGAAGGGCCGCACACGGGGGGAGATCTTCCAGGTGGCCGAGGTGTTCAAGGCCCAGGTGATGGACGTGGGCCAGGACACCATGACCCTGGAGCTGGCCGGATCGCCGGGAAAGATCGACGATTTCGTGGCCCTCCTCCTGCCCTACGGGCTGGTGGAGATCGCACGCAGCGGCACGGTGAGCCTGGAGCGCGGGAAGAAGGCGCCGCGGTCCGAACGGACCGAGCGGCAGGAAAAGGGAGGTTCGTGATGGAGCGGGTCTATTTGTTCGACACCACCCTGCGGGACGGCGAGCAGTCCCCCGGGGCCTCGATGAGCGTGGAGCAGAAGTGCGAGGTGGCCATGCAGCTCGAGCGGCTCGGCGTCGACGTGATCGAGGCCGGTTTCCCCGTCTCCTCGCCGCAGCAGTTCGAGGGGTGCCGCCTCATCGCCCAGCGGGTGAAGGGCGTGGCGATCGCAGCGCTCGCCCGGGCGGTCGAGAAGGACATCGACGCGGCCGTCGAGTCCATCGGCGGTGCCGTGCACCCCCGCATCCATACGTTCCTCGCCACCTCGCCCATCCACATGGAGTACAAGCTGCGGAAGAAGCCCGACGAGGTGGTGGAGATGGCCGTGCGGGCGGTGAAGTACGCGCGGTCCAAGGTGGCCGAGGTCGAGTTCTCGCCCGAGGACGGCTCGAGAAGCGAGCTCGCGTTCCTGTGCCGGATCATCGAGGAGGTGATACGGGCCGGAGCTTCCATCATCAACGTGCCCGACACCGTCGGCTATTCCATACCCGCGGAGTTCGCCCGGTTCATCCGGGGCATCCTCGAGGGGGTGCCGAGCATGCACAAGGCAGTGCTGTCCGTGCACTGCCACAACGACCTGGGCCTCGCCGTGGCCAATTCCATCGCCGCCGTCGAGGCAGGCGCCCGGCAGGTGGAGGTGACGGTGAACGGCATCGGCGAGCGGGCCGGCAACGCGGCGCTCGAGGAGCTGGTGATGGCCTTCTCGGTGCGGAAGGACCTCCTGCCCTTCCAGACGGGCGTCAACACCCGGCAGATCTGGAACACCTCGCGCATGCTCGCCAACACGATCGGCGCGCCCATCCCGCGCAACAAGCCCGTGGTCGGCGAGAACGCCTTCAGCCACGAGTCGGGCATCCACCAGGACGGCGTGCTGAAGAAGCGGGAGACCTACGAGATCATGACCCCCGAGGACGTGGGACGCGACGCGAGCCACATCGTGCTCGGCCGGCACTCGGGCCTGCACGGCTTCCGCAACCGGCTCGCTGAGCTGGGCCTGAAGCTGGAGGAAGACAGTCTAAAGCGCTCCTACGAGCGGTTCCTGGCCGTGGCGGATCGGAAGAAGGAAGTCTACGACGACGACCTCTACGTCATCGTGAGTGACGAGCTCGGGCACGGGGTCGAGACCTTCACCCTCGACTACTTCAACATCCAGTCGGGCAACCTCTCGGTGCCCACGGCCACGGTGCGTATCCTCGTGGGGGAGGACCGGCGCGAGGAGGCGGCTACGGGCGACGGCCCGGTCGACGCCATCTTCAACGCCATCGACCGTGCGCTCGGCACCTCCACGAAGCTGCTCGAGTACGTCGTGCAGGCCGTCACGCCGGGCCGGCAGGCCATCGGCGACGTCACGGTTGCCGTGCAGGTGGACGGCCGCAAGTTCGTCGGCCGGGGCGCCTCGACCGACATCCTCGAGGCGAGCGCCAAGGCCTACGTCAACGCCCTGAACCGCTGGAAGGCGCTGCAGACCTCGATGAAGGGAGCGCAGTGATGCCGATGACCCTCACCGAGAAGGTCCTCGCCCGAGCGGCCGGAAAAGCTTCCGTGCAGCCGGGTGAGTTCCTCGAGATCGAGCCCGACCTCGGCCTGGCGAACGACATCACCGCGCCTCTCGCGATCGAGGAGTTCGAGCGCACGAGCGCCAAAGCCGTGCGGTACCCCGAGCGGGTTTTCCTCGTGGCGGACCATTTCACGCCGAACAAGGACATCCAGTCCGCGGAGCAGGTGAAGCAGCTGCGGGAGTTCGCCCGGAAGCACCCCGGGGTGCACTTCTTCGAGCAGGGCGAGGTGGGCGTCGAGCACGCCCTCCTGCCCGAGATGGGCGCGATCGTTCCGGGCATGACGGTGATCGGCGCCGACTCGCACACGTGCACCTATGGCGCCCTGGGCGCCTTCGCCACCGGCGTCGGCTCGACCGATCTCGCGGGCTTCCTCCTCACCGGAAAGGCCTGGCTGAAAGTACCGCCGACTATCAGGGCGGTCTTCTCGGGGAAACCCGACGCCTGGGTGACGGGCAAGGACCTCATCCTCGCGCTCATCGGACGCATCTCGGTGTCGGGGGCCACCTATCGGGCCATCGAGTTCGCGGGCAGCGTCATCGACGCGCTCTCAGTCGAGGGCCGGCTGACGATGGCGAACATGGCCGTCGAGGCGGGCGCCAAGAACGGCATCTTTGCGGCGGACGCGAAGACCCGGGCGTACCTCTCGGGACGGACGGACCGGCCGTGGCAGCCGTTGGCAGCCGACCCCGGCGCCCGCTACGAGCGGGTCGTCGAGATCGACACCGCGGGCATGCGGCCGGTGGTCGCTTTCCCGCATCTGCCCAGCAACGTCCGGCCCGCCCGTGAGGCGGGCGATGTGGCCATCGACCAGGTGGTGATCGGCAGCTGCACGAACGGCCGCATCGAGGACCTGCGCCTGGCCGCGGAGGTGCTGCGCGGCCGCAGGGTCGACCGCCGGGTGCGATGCCTCGTCATCCCAGCGACGGTCGCCGTCTACCGGCAGGCGTTGAAGGAGGGACTCTTCGACGTGTTCCTCGACGCGGGGGCGGTGATCTCACCGCCGACCTGCGGACCCTGCCTCGGCGGCCACATGGGTATCCTCGCCTCGGGCGAGCGGTGCGTGTCCACCACGAACCGCAACTTCGTCGGTCGCATGGGCCACCGAACGAGCGAAGTCTACCTCGCCTCGCCCGCCGTGGCGGCAGCCTCGGCTGTGGCCGGGAAGGTCGCCGACCCCGCGGAGATCGCGGGACCCCGGAAGGGAGCGCGCTGATGCAGTACACCGGAACCGCACACGTGTTCGGAAACGACGTCAACACCGATGAGATCATCCCGGCCCGGTACCTGACCACCTCGGACCCGAAGACCCTCGCCGCAAACTGCATGGAGGACGCCCGGCCGGGGTTCGCGAAGTCGGTCGCCCGGGGCGACATCATGGTGGCCGGGGGCAACTTCGGCTGCGGCTCGTCGCGCGAGCACGCGCCGATCGCCATTAAAGCCGCGGGGATCTCGTGCGTCGTGGCGGAGAGCTTCGCCAGGATCTTCTTCCGCAATGCCATCAACATCGGGCTCCCGATCATCGAATGCCCGGGCATCGCGGCAAAGGTGAAGGAGGGCGACCGCCTGACCGTGGACCTTTCCTCGGGCGTCGTCACCCTGCCCTCGGGCGAGCGGCTCGTCGTGCAGCCTTTCCCGCGGTTCATGGAGGGCATCGTGCGTGAGGGCGGGTTGATGCCGTACCTGCTGAAGCAGCACGGGGTGCGGTGAGGCCAGCCGCATGGACGCAAAGCGGATCGTCATCCTCGACACCACCCTGCGAGACGGCATGCAGGGCCAGGACATCAGCTACACCCTGGACGACAAGGTGCAGATCGCACGGACCATGGACGCCTTCGGCATCGACTACATCGAGGGCGGCTTCCCGCTGTCGAACCGCAAGGAAGCGGAGTTCTTCCAGCGCATCGCGAAGGAGGGGCTGCGGCATTCCCGGGTGGCGGCCTTCGGCTCCACCCGCCGGCCCGGCGGAAAGGCCGCCAGCGACCCGCACGTGACCGCGCTGCTCAACGCCGAGACACCCACGGTAGTCGTCGTGGGCAAGTCGTGGAAGGCCCACGTGCGGGAGGTGCTCCAGACCACCGAGGACGAGGACCTCCGCATGATCGCCGACACTGTCGCTACGCTGAAGAAGGCGGGCCGGGAGGTGATCTTCGACCTCGAGCACTTCTTCGACGGCTGGAAGGACGATTCCGCCTTCTGCCTGCAGGTGCTGGAAACAGCCACGGATGCCGGGGCGGACTGCCTCGTGCTGTGCGACACCAACGGCGGCACCCTGCCCTCCGAGGTCGCGCGCATCATGGCACAGCTTCCGGCCGCACGTCTCGCGCAGCTCGGCGCCCATTTCCACAACGACACCGGCAACGCGGTCGCCAATTCGATCACCGCCGTCGAGGGCGGCGCCTTGCACGTGCAGGGCACGATCAACGGCTGGGGTGAGCGCTGCGGCAACGCGAACCTCTGCGTCCTGGTGCCGAACCTGTGCCTCAAGATGGGCCTCGCCGCCTCCTGCGCGCCCAACCTGCGCCATCTCACGTCGCTTTCGCGGTTCGTATCCGAAAAGGCCAACATCATCCCTGACAAGCGGCAGCCCTACGTGGGCGAGGCGGCCTTCTCGCACAAGGCGGGCCAGCACGCGGACGTCATCGCCAAGGCACCGCGGCTCATGGAGCACGTGGACGGTGCCCTCGTTGGCAACGAGCGGCGGATACTCCTGAGCGAACTCGCAGGCAAGAGCAGCATCGTGCCGAAGCTCGCGCGCTACGGGGACTTCGACAAGTCGTCGAAGGAGGTGGCGCGCCTCCTCGACGAGCTGAAGCGGCTCGAGCAGGAGGGGTACGAGTACGAGGCGGCCGAGGCCTCGTTCGACCTCGTGATCAGGAAAACCCTCGGCCTCCACCGGCCGCTGCTCGAGCTGAGCAATTACCATCTCGAGTCCTACCAGGCCGGCACCACGCCATCGAAGACCGTAGGCCGCATCTTCGTGCGCGTCGACGGTACCCTGCTCATGGGAGCGGCGGTCGGCGTGGGTCCCGTGGACACGTTGAACATGGCGCTGCGCGACGCGCTCCTGCCCATCTATCCGTTCTTGTTGAAGATCAAGCTGACCGACTACCGGGTCCGTGTGCTGAACCCCGAGCAGGCGACCGCGGCGAAAGTCCGGGTGTTTATCACCACCTCAGATGGCGAGGAGTCGTGGGACACCGTCGGCGTTTCGGAAAACGTGATCGAAGCATCCTGGCAGGCGCTGGTCGACGGCATGGAGTACTACTACAACAACCGGGTCGCCGGCGGTGCGGACGGCGCGGGAACCTGAGAGCCGGCATGGCGCCGACGATCACCTGCCTGTAGCCCGTGGGCCAGGAGCTGGTGGGACTCGCGGACGGCACCCAGGTCGACACGGACGCTGAGGTCCTCGGAAGACCTGCCGACGAACGGCGAGCCGACGGACAGGAGCGCGTGTGATCAGTCACGGAGAGTCACACGGGAGTCGTCATTGAAGTGACCTACCCTCACCGTGCTCAGACAGGATCGACCACCGAATTCATGCTGTCAACCTGTGAACGGCGCTCTTGAGGCACGACGAACGCCCAAAGCTCCGGGCCGTACCCCTGGGACAGCGTCGGGTCAGTTGCCCTTAACCACGGCCAGTCCAGCAGTACGTGCAGACCTTCGAACTCGGCGTCCCGATCGCCGCGAGCATGCCGTCGACGGTCTGGTAGCGCAGGGAGGTGAGCGCGAGGGACTGCGCGATCTTTCCCGTCATCGCGGCGTACTCCGCTGAGGTCTCCGACAGGTAGGCCGGCGGGACCTCGTCGGCGCGCCCTTCCAGCTCGTTCACCGCCCGGCGCGCCGCCAGGTCCATCTCGGAGCGGGAGCGCGAGAAGTTCAGGAACCGGCAGCCGAACAGCAGGGGAGGACAGGCGATCCGAAGGTGAATCTCCTTCGCCCCGACACGGTAGAGTCTGCCGAAGGTGTCGCCGAGCTGCGTCCCCCGCACGATGGAGTCGTCGCAGAACAGGAGGCTGTGTCCGTTGGCAAGCTCGCGGATCGGGATCAGCTTCATCCGCGCGACCAGCTCACGGTCGGCCTGGCTCTGCGGCATGAAGCTGCGCGACCACGTCGGGGTGTACTTGACGAAGGGTCTCACGAAGGGAAGGCCCTTGCGGTGCGAGTACCCGACCGCATAGGAGGTGCCGGAGTCGGGAATCCCCGCGACGCAATCCGCGCGCGTGTCGTCCGTGTCCGCCATCGATGTCCCGTCGCGGTAGCGGAACTCCTCGACGTTGACCCCTTCGTACGAGGAGGAGGGGTAGCCGTAATAGACCCAGAGGAACGCGCAGATGCGGCATGCGTCCAAGGGAGGCAGGAGGGTTTCGAAGCCTTCCGGGGTGATCCTGACCACCTCTCCGGGGCCCAGGTCGCGTACCGGTTCGAAGCCGATGTTGGCGAAGGCGCAGGTCTCCATGGTGACCGCGTTTCCCGACGGCGAAGTGCCCAGGATGACCGGGGTGCGGCCGTAGAGGTCGCGCGCCGCCCAGATGCCGTTCTCGGTCAGCAGCAGCAGGGAGCATGAGCCGTCGATCGCCCTCTGGGCACTGCGGATGCCCGACTCGAAGCTTTCCTCCCTGCTGATCAGGGCGGCGATGATCTCGACGGGATTCACCTCGCACCCCGACATCTCGGAGAAGTGGGCGCCATGGGTCCGGCAGAGCTCGCGGGTGAGGGCTAGCGAGTTCCTGATGACCCCGACCATGACGAGCGCCCAGGTCCCGAGATGCGACCCGATGATGAGGGGCTGGTCCTCCGAGTCGCTGATGGCCCCGATTCCCAATCGCCCCGCGAGCTTCGGGAGATCGTGCTCGAACTTGCTGCGGAACTGGGCGTTGGTGATGTCGTGGATGAACCGGGCGATACCATCGCGTCCCGCGACCGCCAGCCCGCCGCGTCGGGTGCCGAGGTGGCTGTGATAATCGGTGCCGTAGAACAGGTTGGCGACGCAGTCCTCGCGGGATGCGACGCCGAAGAACCCTCCCATGGTCCCCTCCCGTGCGCAGGTATAGCCGAGGGGGCGGCACCGCCGCAAGGCTCGAAGGAACAGACAAGGCCGCTCGCGCGGCCTTGTTAGCCCCTAGGGGAATCGAACCCCTCTTTTAAGATTGAGAATCTCATGTCCTAACCGATAGACGAAGGGGCCTCGTCATTTCCCGGGGAGGATTCGAACCCCCACAAAAAGATCCAGAGTCTTTTGTGCTACCGTTACACTACCGGGAAACGGTTCTGAAGGCAATATCTACAAGAACGGGGGCTGGTCTGTCAAGTCAGCCGCGGCGTACCCGACGCGGCGTAGCCGACAGCCACGTGCGAAGCACGTGGCGAGAGGCCCGCTGCTCGCTTCGCGACGTGGGCAAGGCGGCAGCAACTCGCGAAGTGAGTTGCGAGAGCCTCGTCTGCGGGTTCCCCCCCCCCTACCCCGCGACCGGCACGGCGATCCGGAAGGTCGTGCCCTTGCCCTTCTCGCTCGTGTACGTGAGCTTCCCGCCGTGGGCCTCCACGACGTTCTTTACCACGCACATGCCCAGTCCGGTGCCGGCTTCCTCCGAGTGCGTGAAGAAGGGCTCGAACAGCCGCTTCTGCACGTCCTTGTCCATGCCGACCCCCGTGTCCGAGACCTCGAAGATCACGGACCGCCCTTTCTTCGAGGTGCCGATGGTGAAGGTCCCGCCCTTCGGCATGGCCTTGCGGGCGTTGTCGGCGAGGTTGATCAGCGCCCGCAGCATCCGGTCGGCGTCGAGCACGACGGGTCCCGCGAACTCGACCCGGGGGACCACCTCGACCTTCCGTGCCGCGAAGGCCTCGGCCAGGGCACCCGTCACCTTGCCGACGAGCTCGCGCAGGTCGACGATGGAGACGTTGAGCGCGATGTCGCCCCGCGAGAAGTCTAACATCTCCGAGGCGAGCCGGTTGAGCCGGTCGGCTTCGGCGATGATCCTGCCGATGTTGCGCTCGACCAGCGCCGTGTCTCCAGGCGTGAGCTGCACCATCTCCGCGAAGCCGCGCAGGATGGCGATGGGGTTGCGGATGTCGTGCAGGATCAGCGAGGCGAACTTGCCGAGCACCGAGAGACGCTCAGCCTGGATCAGGCGCTCCTGGGTGCGGCGCAGCTCGCGGTTCGCCCGCAGGAGATCCCGGTTCCTGCGGTGCAGGTTCTCGAGGAAGCTCTCGTTCGAGGCCCGTACCATGGCGGAAACCGACCGGGTGATGGACAACGCGATCGCGCCATTGGCGGCGACGATGCTCCGGAAATCCTCCCGCTCCACGGAGAGGAGGCGCACGGCGTCGCGCGCGACTACGGTGGCGCTGCGCGGCAGATCGTCC
>JAPLSM010000302.1 GCA_026398635.1 Spirochaetota bacterium
GCGGCTGTTCGGCCTCGTCACCGATGGCGGCGACGAGTACTGCGGCGAAGTCATCGGCAGGGCGGTGGACCGGCTCTCCTGGAGCGGCTTGAACGACGTGCTGAGGCTGATCTACATCGCCGGCAACGAGCCGTTCGACCAGGGAGAGGTGTCGTACAAGGCGTCCGCGACCCGGGCGGTGCGCAGGGGCATCATCGTCAACACGATCTTCTGCGGCGGTTACGACGAAGGCGTCGAGACCTTCTGGAAGGACGGCGCGATCCGGGCTGAGGGCCGGTACCTGAGCATCGACCAGGACGCGGCCGTCGAGGACATCGTCACCCCGTTCGACGCGGACATCATCCGCCTCGGCGAGGAGCTGAACGGTACCTACGTGGCGTACGGCCGGGAAGGCGAGGCGTCGAAGGAGCGCCAGGTGGCGCAGGACGAGAACGCCGCGGCCATGGGGGCCGGGACGAGCGTACAGCGTTCCGTGGCGAAGGCGCAGGAAGCGTACGCGAACGAGCGCTGGGACCTCGCGGACGCCGTGCAGGGCGGCTCGGTGAAGATCGCCTCGATGAAGGACGACGAGCTTCCGGTCGAGATGCGGAAAATGAGTCCCGCTGAGAGGGAGAAGTACGTCGACGGCCTGATCGCCCGGCGGGCGGATGTGCAGCGGCAGATCAACGACTTCAACGAGCAGAGGCGCGCGTACGTGGAAGCGGAGACGAAAGGCCGTGCTCAGAACTCAACGCTCGGACAGGCGATCCTCCTCGCCGTGAAGGAGCAGGCCGAGCGGAAGGGCTTTGTGCTCGAGTGACCTCGAGTGCCCCTGTTAGCAGCCGGTAGTGCGAATCCCCGCCTGCCGGTTTTTTTTCTTCCAGTAGGGGCTGTAGAGGGGGAGCTTCGGGCGCCGACGGAGCTCCCCCTCGAACCGGACGAGCATCGCCTCGTCCAGCTCCCGCCCCCGCCGGAACGCCTCTTCGGTGAGCGCGAAGCGTTCCGCGGTGCCGCGGGTGCCGGCCTCGCGGGCGCGCTCCAGCAGATCCCGTTCCGCCGCGTCGCGTTCGGGTGCGAGCATCGCGAGCGCCCGCGGCAGGTCCCGGAGAGCCGTCCGGTGCACCAGCTCGTGCCGCCACCACAGGCTCGCGTCGTCGAAAACGGGTCCCGGGGTCGGGCCCAGCGACGGCAGCACGACGCCCTCGAGCCACACCGGCTTGAACAGGCCCGTGCAGGGGGCTGACGTTCCGGTCGCCCAGAAGGTTCGACCCGATCCCCTCAGACATGCCACGAGGCTGCCGGTTGATTGGGCCGAGTCCCTGGCCAGCGTATTGGCCGCGTGTGCGCAGATGCGGCTCATCAGGAAATGCCCGTCGGGACGGTACCCGAGCCCCTCGTCGCCGTGGTCCCGCAGCAGGGCGAACGCGTCCGCCACGTCCATCCTGCCCGCTCGCGACCCGAGGAGTGCGAGAGCCCGGCTGCGGCGCGGCCGGCAGCCGGTGAAGGTCGCGTAGAAGGGATCGGCGAAGCAGCGGGCGAAATCGAAGTCCTGTCCCCGGCGTAGGAGGCCGAGCCGGCGGGCCGCGTCGATCATGCCCGGGTGCGACTCGTCGAAGTCTCCCCCGATGGTGAGGCCGTTGCTGATTGCCGCGAAACCCTTCACGCGCTTCGCAGCCCAGAACTCTCCGGCAGTCTCGAGCACCCAGGCGCCCTCCGGGTCGGCGAGGAGGTAGCTGTTGTGGTAGATGAGCTTCGCGCTGTGCAGGCCGCCCTGCCCGTGCCGGGCGAGCAGGTCGGTGATGGCATCGAGCGCCCCGCGCGCGGTGTCCGCCCGTTCCAGCGCCAGGCGCAGTAGGTCCATGCCGATCAGGCCGGGCTCGCGCGAACGCTCCCGGCGCGTGAACACCGCCTCGTTGCCAATGACCACGCCCCGGTCGTTCGCCCCCATCTCCGCGCCCCAGATCCAGTGGGGACGGGACATGAGCACCCCGTGGGTGTGGCGAGCCTGGGCGATGCGCAGGTAGGTGCACTGCAGCTCGGCGCCGGCGGGGTGATCCTGCGCCGGATGGTATTCCAGCGCCTGCGCTTCGTTCGGGTCACGATCGCTGTTCTTGCCGAAGATGATCGAGCCATTGGCCGTGTGCCCTTTCAGGGCCACGAAGGTGTCGCACATGGGTGCATCCTCCCCGGCACCGGTACTCCATGCCGGGGCTGCCGTCAAGTGCGTCGTACTTCTGTCAGGCTGCCAGCTCTGGTAGAACGGATGAGGCCCTTCCCCGTAAGGAGCAAGAGGGCGAAGCCGTACCCCAGGGCGGCGAACCAGAGCGACCGGCTGCTCCCGACCACGGGAAGCAGCAGAACGCTGGCGCAGGCGCCACCGACCGCTCCTCCGAGAAGATCCGCGGCGTAGACACTCACGGAAGCCGAACACGGGGCCTGACGCTGCCCGAGCAGGAGGGTGATGCACGCTCCGGACGAGAAGCCCGAGAGCGCCATTGATGTGGAGAGGAACGGGAGAAAGATTCCGCGGGGAAAACCCGCCAGCAGAGGGGAGCCCGCCGCGATGGCCCCGGCTGAAACGAGCCCGAAAACCAGCCCGGCGGCGAGCATTCGATCCGGGTTCATCCTTCCCGCCCGCCGGGCCAGGGCGGGAGCTGTAGCGGATCCCCCGGCCATGCCGGCCATGAAAAGCCCCACGAGCCCGGCCATGCCCGCGTAGAGGCTGCCCGAGACGAGCTGGAAAACGCCGAGCAACGAAAGCTCCGTCACCATTCCCGAGAACCCGGCCGCGGCTGCGCACCCCGGCATCACGGTGTCCCGGCGGAGCAGCCGCCCCGCGATGAGCAGCGCGAGGGCAAGCGCGGGAAGAGCCGCGATCGTCTGCCAGAGCCGGAACCCGCGAAGGAAGGCAAGCGCGAGCCGCCCCCCCGACAGCTCCTCCCGGTACTCGAGGCTGAAGAGGAGCAGCGCGGGATTCTCGAGCGTATTCAGCGCCCCGGCGGTCCTGCCGAGCTGCCCCTCGAGCGCCTTCACCCGCCCGGGATCGAGAATGGTCGCCAGGGAGTGCCGGTTGATCCACCGGGCCGCGATGCCCCGGCTCTCGAGCACGTCAGCCAGCCGCTTCGGCTCGAACTCCGACGGACCGATCCCGGGTCCGGCGATGATGACGTTGCCCGCGTACTCCCCCGGAATCACGACCACGGCAGGGAAAACGGCCCGCAGCGTCGCGACGAAGGACGCGTTCAGGGACAGGAGGGCCGGCGAAAGGCGGCTCTCCACCGACGGGGCCGCGAGCACGACGATCCCATCCTCATCGAGGCGACTACCGAGCCACCGGAGGAACTCGCGGGTGTATGGGCGCACCGAGAGGAGCGTCTCGGGCGCACCGCCGTCCAGGAACACCGCGCGGTATTTCCGAGTGTCGTCGCGGAGGATCTGCCGGGGATCGCCGTAGCGGATCCGCAGGCGCGGATCCGCCTGGAAGGACGCCAGTTCCGCCGGCAGGATCCCCATGCCGCTGCGGTGAACGACCTCGTCCTCGACGATGACCTCGAGCGAAGCGACCGGATGCTTGAGGATCTCCCGGGTGAGGAACGGCCACCCGTTTCCCACCACCAGCACCGACGACGGCATCGGGAGTGACAGCAACGCGAGGTGGGCCATCTCCTCCTCTCGCTCACCGGCCTGCGAGAAGAAGGTGAGCACGCCGTCCTGGTAGAAGGAAAGGCTCTCACGCTGGCGCAGGGCCGTGAAGCTCTGGTACCGGGAATCCACGCTGGCGACGATCTCGCCGGCGGGGAATCTAGCCCGGGCGAGGGCGTCGACCGCCGTGTTCCGGCTCGCGGGCACGGCGACGATCGCGATCGCTGCGATGCCGGCAGCCGCGCAGGCCCCTGCGAGGATCACCCCTGCCCTGAGCCGCAGGGCCACTACCGCGCCGGTCAGGAGCACGACGGCAGCGGCGAGGAGCGCGATGGCGATCGTCGGCAGGAGGGGCGCGAGGATGTACGAGGCGCACAGGCCGCCGGCGAAGGAGCCGATGGCATCGGCGAAGTACAGGACGGGCGCCACCGGCAGGGCACCCGGCGCGGCCCGGACCGCGGCGCTGAACAGCGCCCCGACCGCGAGGGAAACGGGAAGTGCGGCGAGGGCGGCGAGTCCCAGCGTCGAGGCGAGGGAAAGCGAGAGCGAGAGCCCGAACAGCAGCCGGCGCGCCAGGACGATGCCGTAGCAGCTCGCGGGAAGGAGGACACCGAGCAGCAGGAGCAGGAGGGGGAACGCCGCCGCCGGCCTGCGCGGCGCGCGGACGATGGCCGGCAGCAGGACGCATCCCGCGCCCC
Organism: Spirochaetota bacterium; assembly: GCA_026398635.1. Classification (GTDB taxonomy): domain Bacteria; phylum Spirochaetota; class Spirochaetia; order SZUA-6; family Fen-1364; genus JAPLSM01. The sequence continues at coordinate 4,320 of JAPLSM010000302.1, forward strand.
CGAAGAGAAGCCAGAATCCTAGGAACAGGCCGGCGCCGAACTCGTTTCCCGAGAGGGTTGCGAGGGTGATGCGGGCCAGGGAGAATTGCGCGGTCACGGAGACCGCGCCGCAGACGCCAAAGGCGACCGCGACCGATCTGGCGGCGGCACCGCGCGGGAATGGGACGCCAGTTCGATCGGTCGCGTTCTCCAGCACCCGAGGCCGGATTGTAGGGCTTCGCCTCCTTATTTGGGAAGGGGCATCATGGTGTCGCGATAGACCCTCCACGAGCCGTCAGCCTGCCGGTGGAACAGGGTGACGTACGTTCCGACATCGCTGACGGACGTCCCTCCCGCCTTCGGATGGGAGACGATCGTGTAGATGCCCCGAGCCCACCCGAACTCGCCGGCGAGCTGGTACTCCTCCGTCTTGATGTCGAACGTGTCGTAGACCGTGGTCGCGAACGCCTTCTGCTTCATCTCCCGGATGGCCGCCGGGCCGACGGCGGTGGGTTTCCCCGCGGCCATCTTCACGGCATTTGCGTCCCAGATCGCGAGGAATCCCTCGAGGTCTGGATTGAGGTTCGTCTTGGACCAGATCCGGTAGATCTCGTCCACCGCCTTCTTGAACGCGTCGGACTGCGAAGCGGTTGGCCCTGTCGTTGCGCACCCTGTCATCATGATCATGACCCCCATGCACAGCGCGATGACCGAGAGAGACTTGAAACCTTTCATCTTCACCCTCCTCTGCGCGGCGCTGCATCATGAATGCTTTCGCCGTGGATGCTTCCCGCGTCGATTGAGGATAGGTTGGAGGCTCATCCACGGGAATCCGCCGACTTCATCAAATGCTCTTCAGGCGCAGTCGCAGGCCAGGACGAGCGATGGTTCTGTCTGACCATCGGGATCACCCGGCTGCTTGCGGTATTCGATGTCACCGCGTACAATACTGCCCGCAACACCCGCGAGGGGTGATCTATTGAACGAAGCGGGAAAAAGTAGCGTTTCGACTGCTTTGGAATCGTCCCCCCATCGGCCGGGAGAGGTCTTTGTCGGCCGTGAGCGCGAAATCGCGCAGCTGGATGAAGCTCTCGCGGAGGCCGAGCGCGGCCGGGGGAGCATCTCGGTGCTGGTGGGCGAAGCCGGCATCGGAAAAACGCGGACCGCGAACGAGCTCGCCATCCACGCGAGAGCCCGGCATATCATCGTGCTGAGGGGCCGCTGCTTCGAAGGGGAGAGAACCCCGCCCTACGGACCCTGGAGGACAGCTCTCCGGGCGCTTCCGACATCGAACTCCGTTCCGGAGGCCGTACCCCTTCTGTCCGCAGTCAGCGCGGATGCTCCGGTCACCCTGCCTGGTGGCGAGGCTCGCGCCCGTCTGTTTGAGGCGGTGATCGGACTGCTTCGCGCGGGAGGGCAGGAGCGGCCCCTCCTGATGCTTCTGGACAATCTCCAATGGGCGGATCCCGGCTCGTTGAAGCTCCTCGAGCACCTGAGCGCGGAGATTGCCGAGACTCCCATCCTGGTGCTGGGAACCTATCGGGACACGGACCTTGACGATCGTCACCCGCTCCGATCGGCGCTCGCTGAGCTGACAAAGGAGAGCGGGTTTCGCCGGATCGCCCTTTCGGGGTTTTCACCCCAGGAGGTGGGTCTCTACCTCGCCCGGACCCTCGCTGCGGTGCCGAGTTCCGAGCTCGTCCACGAGATTCATTTTCGAACCGACGGCAACCCCTTGTTCCTCCTCGAGCTCGTCCGCGACATGGCCGAGACGCAGCCCGCGCGTCTCGGCCAGCTCAGGATCCCCCCGGGAGTGAAGGAAACGATCGGCGTACGCCTCGGGCGGCTGCCGGATGACAGCCTGAAGGTCCTCTCCACCGCCTCGGTGATCGGCCGCATCTTCGCGCTCGAGCTGCTCGCGCAGGCCCTGGAGGACGTGCCAATCGATCGGGTTCGCTCGGCGCTGGAGCGGGCGCAGAGCGCCGGTTTCGTGCAGGAGATGCCTGACGAGCCCGGCCGGTATCGCTTCACGCACGCGCTTGTCCAGGAGGTCCTCCGCGACCGATTGCCGGCCGCGCAGCGGTCGCGCTGGCACGCACGCATCGCGGCTGCCATGGAGTTCCTGGCCGGATCGGATATCGACGCGTGGGCCGGGGCGATCACCTACCATCTCTCGGAAGCTGCGGACCCGCAGTCACTCGCGAAGTTCGTCCCGTTGACGTTGAAGGCGGCGGACCACGCCGTTGCCAACCTCGCGCCGGACCAGGCGATGACGCTCCTGGATCGAGCGCTCCTGGTCAAGAGCAGGATGCCGTACGCGTGCTCCGACCGGCAGACCGCGGAGCTGCTCTGCCGCCGCGCGCGAGCCTTGGACGACATGGCTCGATCGGACGAGGCCGCCGAGAGCCTGTCCCAAGCCTTCGATCTGTTCGCTGAATTCGGCTGCATCGACCGGATGGTCGATGTGGCACTCACGCCCGTACAGCGCGCGATTCACGCCGGATCCTCGGTGACCTGGTCGTATGCCGACACGGGTCTGCAGGCGCTTCGCGAGCGCGCGCTCGCTGTGGTGCCCCCGGGATCCATCCAGCAGGGCCGGCTGCTGGCGCACCAGCCTTCCCCCCGGGACATCGAGCGAGCGCTTGCGATCTCGCGGAGCGAGAAGGACGAGAGGCTGGAGATGACCGCGCTCTGGCATCTGTCCTACGCCCACCTGTGCGCGGGGGAGACCGGGCGGGCGCGGTCCGAGGAGGAGGCGGCCTGGGCGATCGCCGGTCGTCTCGGCGACCGCTGGGGCGCCCGCTTTCTGCTCTACCGCCGCTGCCAGAGCAGCTGTCTCGTGGGGGATCTCGCCGCCGTGATGGAGTCCGCCCGCGAGATGCTCGCGGACGCGGAGCGGCTGCATTCGCCCCTCTCCATGGCCGCAGCCCACCAGGCGAGCGCGATCGCCGCGCACATGGGCGGAGACTGGGACGGCTGCCGCGAGCACGCGCGCGCCTGCCTCCGCCTGCAGCCGGGTCGGGGCGAGACTCACAGCCACGCCGTGGTGCTCGCCACGCTGGCGCTGACTGAATGCGAGACCGGGGACATGGACGCCGTGGAGGGGCACCTCCGGTCACTCGGCATCGTGACGGGATCGGCGCACGCGCCGTTCCCGTTCTACCTGCCCAAGATGGCGTGGATCACGGGAGATACGCGCAGGATCGATGCGGCGGCGGAGGCCCTCGGAGCGATCGCGCCCGCAGGAGCGCCATTCGAGTGGGTGACCATGGGGCGCACCTTTGCCTGCGCCCTCATCGCCGTCCTGCGGGGCGACCGGGACGAGGCGAAGCGCTTCCTGGACTACTATCGTCCCTGGAAGGGGCTGCGCATGCCCTGGAACGCGAGCGGCATGGCTTCCGATGCGCTGGTCGCGCTGCTCCTGGAGACGCTAGGCCGGCATGAGGAGGCCATGTGCGCGTTCGAGGATGCGCTCGCGTTCTGCCGCCGCTCGGGCTACCGGCCGGAGCTGGCGCGCACCTGCCGCGACTACGGAGAGGCGCTCCTGCGGCGCGACGCTCCCGGTGACGCGGCTCGCGCAGACGACGTGCTGCGGGATGGTCTCGACGCTGCGCGGAGCCTCGCCATGGTGCCGACGGTGGCCCGGATCGAGGCCGCGTTGGAGGAGGCGGGGAGCGATGGCGCTTCGCGCCGGATTCGGGAGCACCCGGCGGGGCTCAGCTTCCGGGAGATCGAGATCATCCGCCTGGTGACGCGCGGCCTCACCAACGCCGAGATCGGCGGGAAGCTCTTCATCAGCCCGCACACGGTGGCGCGTCACGTCCAGAACACGCTCGAGAAGACCGGCATGGCCAACCGGACCGAGTTGACCGCGTTCGCTTTCCGCAACGGCCTCATGGCCGATTGACCCAGACACCGCTCACCTTTGCCCCGCAGTATCGGCACGCGCCGTCGACGATCCCGTAGCTCTCCCAGTCGACCTCGTAGCCGCTCCTCCTCACCAGGAGCCGGCCGCAGGCCGGGCAGATCGTGTCCTCGTACCCCTCGCCGGGAAGGTTCCCGATGTAGACGTACCGAAGGCCCTGCTCCCGGGCGATGCGCCGGGCCTCGAGGAGCGTCGATTCGGGTGTAGGTCCCGGCTGCTCCATCTTGTACATGGGGAAATAGCGCGAGAAATGGAGCACCGCGTCCGGACCCAGGTTCTGCCTCACCCAGGACGCAAGGTCCCGAAGATCCTGCTCGGAGTCGTTGGCTCCAGGGAGCACGAGGTTGGTGATTTCCAGGTGGACTCCGGCTTCCTCGAGGATCCTGACCGCATCGAGCACCGGCTGGACGTGACCGTCGCAGTATTTCCGGTAATAGTCGTCCCGGATCCCCTTGATGTCGACGTTCGCCGCGTCCAGGTACTTCGCCAGCTCGCGCAGCGGTCCCGGGGTGATGTACGCCGCCGTCACCCACACGTTGCGGATCCCGTTCTCCTGGGCGAGCCGGGCGCAGTCCCGCATGAACTCGAAGAAGACGGTCGGCTCGTTGTAGGTGTAGGCGATCACCGGGCATCCCTCGCGTTTCGCCAGGTCGACGACGTCCTGCGGCGTGAGGGTCTGCGCCTGCGCCTCCTCGGGGTAGGCCTGCGAGATGCTCCAGTTCTGGCAGAACGCGCAGGCGAGGTCGCACCCCGCCGTCGCGATGGAGAGGGCTTTCGCGCCGGGGAGAAAGTGCAGGAGCGGCTTCTTCTCGATGGGATCGACGTGGATGGCCGCGATCCTGCCGTAGACGAGGGAATACAGCGTTCCGTCGATGTTCACCCGGACCCTGCAGTACCCGCGATCGCCCGGGCGGAGGATGCACAGCCGCGGGCACAGCTCGCAGCGCACTTCGCCGTTCTCCCGCTTCGAGTACCAGGAGGCCTCCACCATCGAGAGTCCGGCCTTATCGGCCTCCGCGCGGGTGATCCCCCGCACGCCCGGCCGGCTGCCCTGGGCAGCCTCGGGCGCTGCTACGCGGGCGACCACGACACCGGCCCCGAGACCGACGGCGAGCAGCAGGGCCCCGAGCACGATCCCGTCCGCGCGCTTCACGGCTTCCGCCCTCCGCAGGCGAAGCACTCGGACTCGAAGCCCGCGAGGCCCTTCGCGCATCCCTCGCAGGTGCGGCCCGGGAGCATGAACCGCCGGCGCGGAAGGAGGCGGGCCGCGGAGACGAGGGAGAGGATCGCACCGAGCGGGCAGAGGTACTTGCAGTGGAACCTCTCGGTCACCAGGCTCGCGATGATCAGCACGACGAGCAGGAGGAACAGCGGTGTCTGAACGACGACGAGATCGCGCAGGAACGCCGGGCTGCGGATCGCGCGGAAGGTGGCGTCGAACGGTTCGAACGCGAGGACGCCGAAGTCACGGCCCAGCGCGAAGAGCACCGGCACGGCGAGGAGGATCACGTATTTGCCGGCGCGCAGGGCCTTGTCCAGCCCGGGCGACACGGTCTGCCTGATCGGGGAGACGGCGTAGAGAAGCTCCTGCAGGGCGCCGTAGGGGCAGAGCAGCGAGCAGTAGTGCCGCCCGAGGGCGACCGTGAGGGCGAGCACGATCCCGATCAGCGCCAGGCGCGGGACGAGCTCCACCGGGCTGAAGGCGACGCCGAAGGCGAGCCGCACGATGTCCGCGATGCTGAGGAAGAAGCCGAAGACCAGGCCGAGGACGATGAGCGTGGAGCCGAGGAACCAGAGCCGCAGGCGCCGGCCTAAGAGCTGCACAAGGACGCTCAGCGCCGCCACCGCGACGAACGCAGCGAGCCGGAAGTTGGCGAGCCGGAGCGCCGCGCGAGGCTCGCTCACCGGCTCCCGGTGCAGGATCTTCGTCGCGAAGACCCGCAGCGTCGCCTGCACGGTGCGTACCAGGGCTTCCTGGGAGACCGTGGCTCCGCTCACGGCATCGACGTCGCCTCCGATCCGGAAGGGGTCGCGGTACGTTGTGCC
>JAPLSM010000413.1 GCA_026398635.1 Spirochaetota bacterium
CAACAGGGGAGCGCCGGCTCCGGCCGGGGCCGGGACCACCTTTTCCGGGGGGCCTCGCGCGGTTGGCCAACACCGCCGATCCGGCTATACTACGGCCTCGCGGAATGGCCGAGGAGGACCCATGACCTACGTTCGCGCGCGCACCCTCTACACGGGAACGTCCGTGCTCAAGGACGCGTATCTGCTGTTCGACGGCACCACCATCACCGGGGTATCCCGGGCGCCCAAGGGCGAGTCCGCGGGCGAGTATCCCGTGGTGACCCCCGCCTTCGTGGATCCCCACTGCCACATCGGCATGGAACGTTCGGGCGAGCCGGGCAGCGAGGGCGAGGCCAACGACCAGATGGACAGCCTGATCTTCCTCGCCGACGCGCTCGACTCGGTCCAGATGGACGACTCGGCCTTCCGGGACTCCGTGGAGATGGGTGTGCTCTACTCCTGCGTCCTTCCGGGCAGCGGCAACATCGTTTCGGGCAGGTCTGCGGTCATCCGCAACTGGGCGCACAACACCACGGAGGCGCTCGTGGCACGGGCGGGCATCAAGGCAGCCCTCGGCCACAACCCCCGGTCCGTCCACGACTGGAAGGGCACCCGGCCCTTCACCCGGATGGGGGCGATCGCGCTGCTGCGCCGCAAGTTCGCGGAGGTGCGGCAGAAGATCGAGGAGATTCGTCGGGCGAAGAAGAGCGGCTCGTTGACGAAGCCCGAGGTGAAGCCGCTCACCGCCGAGGAGGAGGTGGTCCGCGCCCTGCTCGAGGGACGCGAGCGCCTACGCACTCACGTGCACAAGATTGACGACATCGCCGGGCTCCTGCGCCTCAAGGAGGAGTTCGGCCTGCGCGTCACCGTCGACCACGCCTGCGACGTGCACGACGGCCACATCTTCGCGGTCCTGAAGGAGCAGGGCGTGCCGGTGGTCTTCGGCCCGCTCGACGCCTTCGCCTACAAGGTCGAGCTGAAGCACGAGAACTGGCGCAACCTGCGCTACCTCATCGAGTCGGGCGTGAGCTACGGCCTCATGACCGACCACCCCGTCATCCCCCAGCGCAACCTGCCGGTCACCCTGCGCTGGTTCCTGCGCTGCGGCCTGAGCCGGCAGCAGGCCATCGAGATCATCACCCGGCGAAACGCGGAGATCCTCGGCATCCACGGGTTCCTCGGCACGCTGGAGAAAGGCAAGTGGGCGTCGTTCACCTGCTGGAACGGAGACCCCTTCGACCTCTCGAGCTGGCCCGTTCGGGTCTGGGGCGAGGGACGGCTGCTGTACGACGAGAAGCACGCCAAGCCGAAGGGAAGCGCCTGAGCATGGCCCGGGAGGTGACGATCGGGATCGTCGGCGCGAAGTTCGCGGGCGAGTTCCACGCAGATTGCTGGGCCCGGGTGCCCGGCACCCGCATCGCCGCCGTGGCCGACCTCGATGAGGCGGCCCGCTCGAGGTTCCAGGCGAAGTACCGCATCCCCCGGGCGTACGCGACCTACCGCGAGCTGATCGCCGACCGCGAGGTCGAGCTCGTTGACCTCTGCGTGCCGAACTTCCTGCATGCCGAGGTCGCGATCGCGGCCATGGAAGCGGGCCGGGACGTGGTGTGCGAGAAGCCGCTCGCCACGACCATCGCCGACGGCGAGCGCGTGGTGGCAACGCAGGCCCGGACGGGCCGGCGGCTCTTCTACGCCGAGGACTGGATCTTCGCGCCGGCCCTCGTGCGTGCGAAGGCCATCGCGGCCGAGGGCGGCATCGGCAAGCCGCTGTACTGGCGGGGCAAGGAGTGCCACAACGGGTCCCATTCCCCGTTCGCGATGAAGCTGAAGACGTGCGGCGGCGGCAGCGTCATCCACCTCGCGGTACACCCCATCGGCTTCTTCCACCACCTGCTCGGCATGCCGAAAACCGTCCTGGGCAGCTGTTCGGGCGGCGGGGCGAAGAACCTGCTGCACCCGCAGTTCGAGGGCGAGGACTGGGGCATCGGCATCCTCGGCTACGCGGACGGCACGAAGGTCGTGGTCGAGGGCAACTACGTCACGGCCGGCGGAATGGAGGACTGCGTCGAGGCCTACGGCAGCGACGGGGTGATCAAGGTCGAGATGACCTTCGGCAGCCCCCTGTCGGTCTACTCCCGCAAGGGCTTCGGCTACGCCATCGAGAAGGCGGACTTCACGCATGGCTGGACCCGTCCCGCGGTCGACGAGCACGCCAACCTCGGCTACACCGACGAGCTCGCCCACTTCACGGCCTGCCTGCGGGGCGAGGCGGACCAGGTGCGCGGCACGAGCGCGCGCGACGGCTTCAACGTCCTGCGCATCGTCGACGCCATCTACCAGTCGCACCGCGAGGGCCGGCTGGTGGAACTGGAAGGGAGCTGAACCGATGGCAGCACGCTTCACGGTGGCCGTCACCGATGACCGGTACGGGTCGTACACCGAGGAGAAAGCGGTGCTCGCCGAGATCGGCGCCGAGCTCGTCGTGAACGATTTCAAGGGCGAGGACGAGGCGATCGCCGGCCTCGCGGCGGCCGACGGCATCCTCGTGAACCTGTTCCCGATGAACCGGCGGGTGATCGAGTCGCTCGGCCGGTGCCGGGTGCTGTCCCGCTACGGCGTGGGGTACGACAACGTGGACGTCGCGGCCGCGACCGCGAAGGGCATCTGGGTGGCGCGCGTGCCCGACTACTCGATCGAGGACGTGTCCGACCAGGCGCTCGCGCTGCTGCTCGCCTGCGTGCGGGGCGTGGCCTACAAGGATCGCGGCGTGCGGGCCGGCCGGTGGAACATGCATAAGGAGGTGCCGACCCGGCGCATCGCGGGGCGGACGCTCGGCCTGGTCGGCTACGGCGCCATCGCCCGATGCCTGCATCGTAAGACCTCGGGATTCGGCCTGGCGCGTGTGCTCGTCTACGACCCCTACGTGGACGCCGCGGCCGTGCGCGCGGCTGGCGCCGAGCCCGCCGACCTCGCGACCGTGCTCCGCGAGTCCGACTACGTGAGCGTGCACGTACCCCTGGGTCCCGAAACCCGGGGCATGATCGGCGAGCGGCAGCTCGGCCTGATGAAGCCCGCGGCGATCCTCGTCAACACCTCGCGCGGTCCGGTGGTCGACGAGAAGGCGCTGGCTGCGGCGCTCGCGGCGCGGCGCATCGCGGGGGCCGGGCTCGACGTGTTCGAGACCGAGCCGCTCGACGCGGCGAGCCCGCTCTGCCGGCTCGAGAACGTGGTGCTGTCCGACCATGCGGGGTGGTACAGCGAGGAGTCGGTTCCGGAACTGAAGACCAAGGCCGCGCGGAACGTGGCCGCGGTCCTTTCGGGCGGGAAGCCCGCGTATCCCGTCAACACGATCCAGAGGTAGGCGGTGCGGTGGCCCCTTGGCGCGGCGGTGAGCCAAGGGGTCACGGGAGCGCCGCCCAAGGGGGAGGAATGAGATGCACGAGACACTGAAGAGGCTGGGCGAGTTCGGCGTGGTGCCGGTGGTGAAGATCGAGAAGGCGGCGGACGCCGCGAACCTCGGCCGGGCGCTCGCCGCGGGCGACCTGCCCGTGGCGGAGATCACCTTCCGCACCGCGGCGGCCGAGGAGGCCATACGCAGCATCAGCCGGGAGGTCCCCGAAGTCCTGCTGGGCGCGGGCACGGTGCTCAGCGTCGAGCAGGCGAAGAAGGCCCTCGGCGCCGGTGCGAAGTTCATCGTGGCGCCCGGGTTCAACCCGAAGGTGGTCGACTT
>JAPLSM010000038.1 GCA_026398635.1 Spirochaetota bacterium
GTCCTCGGGCAGCGGGCTGGAAAGGGCGGGCACGAACCTGAAGTGCGGAAGGCGCTTCTCCAGGGCGCGCATCTCGTCCACGAGGAAGAGATCGCGCACGGCACGGGCGCCGAAGAAGTAGGTGGCCTTGCGCGTGCTGCCCTTCTCGGCCATGTCGAGGAGCATGCTCTTGACCGGCGCCATGCCCGAGCCGCCGGCCACGAACACGATCTCCCGGTCGCTGTCCCGGAGGGTGAAGTCGCCGTAGGGGCCGCTGATCGTCACGGGGTCGCCGACCTTCAGGTGATTGAACACGTAGGTCGTACCGATGCCGTTGGGCACGAGCCGGATCTCCAACTCGATGGTGCCCTGCGAGGAGGGCGGCGAGCTGATGGAGTAGGCCCGGTAGACCGGATTGGGCGCGAGCTTGTACGCCGGCACCACGAACTGCACGTACGTGCCCGGCTTGAAATGGATCTCGGGCGGGTCCTTCAACCTGAGCGTCAACTCCTTGATGTCGTAGGTCAGGTCGCGGATCGAGACCACCTCGGTCTTGTACTCGCGGATCGCGAACAGCTTCTCGGGCACGAGGATGCGCAGGTTCCGCTCCACCTTGACCTGGCAGGACAAGCGCACCTGCCTGCTGCGCTCGATCTCGGATATCCAGTGCCGCTCGACCGCCGAGTATTCTCCCGCGCCATCGCTCACCTGGAGCCTACACAAGCCGCAGGCCCCCCGGCCGCCGCACGCGGACGGCACGAAGATACCCTCGGCCCTGAGGGTGGAGAGCAGCGGCCGACCGCCGTCCACGACAAGTTCGCGGGCCCCGTCGTTGATCGAGATCTTCACCTTCCCGAAGCTGCCGATGGCGGCGTCGGCGTCAGCCATGAGAACCACCAGCGGTGCGGCGATGCTGGCCGCCGTGCCCACGCTGATGAGGAACTTCCCTGTGGAACGCGCTGATGAACACGATCCGCAGTCTCCCTTCGCCGCTTCAGCTCGCGGGCATCACGCCCGAGAAGCCCATGAATGCGAGCGCCCGCCATCCGAAGAACCACACCGAGGCGGCCACGACGGACGCGAGGGCGTATAACTCCCCGCGCATCGGCGGCTGCCACGTGACGAGGGATTTCATATCCGCCGATCATAGACGAGGCCCGATCTGGCGTCAACGCGAAGGGCGCGCGGCCGGCGGCGCGCCCGCCGGCGCTGCGACCGCGTGTTGACCTCTCCGCCTCGGCCGGTCTACAGTACGCGGCCAGGATTCCCATGACCGCCGTCGCCCGGTTCCTTCTCAAGTGGATGCTCGTCCCCGTGCTGCTGCTCTGGGGCTACCACCTCGCGCAGCGCCGGTATTCCGGGACTGTGGGTGCCAAGCGCGAGGCCACCCTGCTCGTCACCGTCCTCCTCATCGCCGCCTGGGTGGTCATCTACGCATTCATCCGGCTCGCCGTACGCGACATCTTCCTCGTGGCCCTCGCGGCCGCGGTGATCGCCGTGGCCGTCTGGCAGCGGCGGCGGTTCTTCCCCTACCGGCTTCGCTGCGCGCAGTGCTTCCGGCCCCTCGGGCTGGAACGCATCCTCTTCCACGGGAACAACCTGTGCGAGACGTGCGACCCCGGGGACCACGCGAAGGAAACCACCCCGTGAAACCCCGCAGGCTCTCGATGCCCTTCTGGTGCGTCGGTAACCCCGTCGGCGACCCGTTCGGCCCCGCGGTCATGGACCGCCTCTCCCCGCTCGAGGTGTGCGACATCCTCTGCCGGGCCCGGTCCGAGCACCTCATCGACTACACCGC
>JAPLSM010000448.1 GCA_026398635.1 Spirochaetota bacterium
GCGTCCATGGACGTCGACGACAGCACGGGCAGGAACCCGTGCGACATCAGCAGCTCGAGCAGGCGCGCGTCGATGGCGTCGACCTCGCCCGTGCGTGCCGCGCCTGACGCGTCGCCGCCCATCGGCCTGGCCGTGAAGGTCGCGCCGTCCGAGCCGCTCAGGCCTACCGCGGCGAGACCCTCAGAGGCGAGTATCCGCACCAGGGCCTTGTTGGCCCTGCCCGACAGCACCATGTCCACGACGTCCATCTCCGCGGGCGAGGTCAGGCGCACACCGTCCCGGAAGGTGGCTTCGATGCCGAACCGCTTCGAGACCGCCGTGACCTCGGCGCCGCCGCCGTGCACCACGATGAAGCGCTGGCCCTTCGAGAGGGCGGCCATCTCCGCGGCCATCTCACGGAGGCGATCCTCCTCGCCGGCCGCCTTCCCGCCGATCTTCACCACCACCAGGTCGCGCGTCACGGCTACACCTGCCCGTGCCGGGGCAGGCCGGCCGCCTCGTCGAGCCCGAACCGGAGGTTCATGTTCTGCACCGCCTGTCCCGAGGCGCCCTTCACCAGGTTGTCGATGGCCGAGAAGAGCATCAGGTGATCGCCCTCCCGCTGCCACCCGATGTCGCACCGGTTGGAGCCCCACACGTCGCGGGTCTGCGGCACGCGCGAGCCCGTGAGCCGGATGAACGGTCGGCCCCCGTAGGCTGCGCGCAGCACCTCCCCGATGCTGCCCGAGCCCTCCGCCGGCGGGTCCTTGGCGAGACGCACCACGGTGGTGACGCACATGCCGCGCTTCAGCGGCGCGAGGTGGGGGGTGAAGAGCAGCGAGAGCGACGGCCGGGCGGCCTTCAGCTCGCCCTCGATCTCGGGCGCGTGCCGGTGCGACCGTCCGGGGTTGTACGCGCCGGCGTTCTCGGTGCGCTCGCAGTACAGCAGGTCGAGGCGCTCCTTCTTCCCTGCGCCCGAGACGCCCGAGATCGCGTTTGCCACCACCAAGCCGTCCACGAGACCCGCCCGGGCGAGGGGCAGCAGGGGCAGCAGCGTGGCCGTCGGGTAGCAGCCGGTGTTGGCGATGATGTCCATCTTGCGAATCCGCTCCGTGTGCCACTCCGCGAGGCCGTAGACCGCCTGCTTCAACAATTCGGGCCGGGGGTGTGCGTGACCGTAGACTGTCTCGAAGACCGCGGGGTCTGCGAACCGGAAGTCGGCGGACAGGTCGACGACCACGCTTTTTCCGAGGAACGGCGCGCATACCTCAGCGGACTTCACGTGGGGCAGGGCCGAGAAGACCACGTCGATGCCCGATCCGGTAGCGATGCGGCCGGCCTCCTCGACGGCGACGAACTTCCCTCCGGTCGAGCGGAGCTTCGCCGCGATGGCCGGCGAGAGGCCGGGATCGACCGAGTCGACCGCTTCGCCGGGCTGCGAGGAGGAGACGGGGATGATGTCGTCCACCTGCGGGTGCTCGGCGAGCAGGCGCAGGAGCACGAGACCCGTGTAGCCGGTGGCGCCGAGGACGGCTGCTCTCATTGCGTCTGGTTCCTCCCTCTGTCCTTAGAAGATGCCCGGTATCCGCAGCCGGAGCGCCTTCTGGATCCGCTGCCGGGTCACCCCGTCCCGGGGCACCACGAGGATCGTGTCATCGCCCGCCACGGTGCCGAGGATGCCTTCCACGCGCAGGTTGTCCAGCGCCGAGGCTACGCTCGCGGCGTGGCCGGGGAGGGTCTTCAGTAGCGCGAAGCTGCCGCTGAACTCCAGCGAGACGAAGCCCCGCAGGAAGTCCTGTACGAGGGTGGCCGCGGTGCCGGGCCGGGACTCGGCATCGGGCGGCGTGTAGGCGTACGTGCCATCGGGGCCGGGCACCTTGCCGATGCCCAGGTGCTTCAGATCGCGCGACAGCGTGGCTTGAGTCACCGTGAAGCCCTCGACCTCGAGCAGCGCCACGAGCCGTTCCTGGCTGTCGACCGCCTCCTGGGTCACCATCCTGCGGATAGCCGCAAGGCGGGCAGCCCGGGCCTTCATGGTGTACTCCTTGCATAATTATCGAGCAAGATTGCATGAATATACGATCCGATCGAGCACGTGTCAACGGGGACGGGAGGGGTGCCGGAGACCCCGGTGCGGCACGTCTGCGGCCGAACTCCCGCTCTTGATGTGCCGCGCGGCCCGCCGGTATAGTCGCGGGATGGCACTCACCATTGAATGGACCCGCCGGATCGACAACTGGCGGAACGAGATCCGAAAGCACGTCTACCGGCCGCTTGCACCGCTGGTCCTCGAGGGGTTCGTCACGGCCGAGCAGCTCTCTGCCGAGCAGGCGGCGAAGGGCCGGTTCAAGCCCATGCCCCCGGGCACCGCCTGGGGGGCGAAATGGGAATACGGGTGGTTCCGCGCCTCGGTGAAGGTGCCGAAGGCCGGGGCGGGCCGGCGCATCGTGTTCGCCCCCGACTTCGGGGGAGAGGCGCTCGTGTTCGTGAACGGGAAGGCTGCTGCCGCCCGCGACCAGGAGCACCACGAGATCACCCTGGCGCGCAAGGCGAAGGCGGGCGAGCGCTTCACGCTGCTTGCCGAGGCGTACGCCGGGCACGGGCCGCAGGTGTGCACGACCGGCCCCGTTCCGCCCGGACGCGAGACCGTGCCCGAGCCGGGACCGACCCAGGCGGTGGTGGGGGAGAGCTCCTTCGGGATCTGGGAAGAGGAGATCTACCAGCTCGCCCTGGACGTGGAGACGCTGTACCTATTGAGGAACACCCTGGACTCCGACAGCCTGCGCGTGTCCGAGATCGACCAGGGGCTGCGCGACTTCACCACCATCGTGGATTTCGAGCTCGCTCACGAGCGCATGCTCGAGACCGTGCACCGGTGCCGGAGGACCCTCGCGCCCCTGCTCGCGTGCGTCAACGGCTC
>JAPLSM010000066.1 GCA_026398635.1 Spirochaetota bacterium
TGTACCGCAACGGCCTGCGTTTCTCGTGCACCCGGTGCTCGCAGTGCTGCCGGCACACGCCAGGCTACGTGTTCCTTTCGGCGCGCGATCTCGAACGGATCTCCCGTGCCCTCGGCGTGGACACTGCCGAGGCACGGCGCCGGTATTGCCGGATCGTCAAGATCGGTGGATTCACCCGGGTCAGCCTGCAGGAAAAGCCCAACCTCGACTGCATCCTCTGGGAAGCCGATGGATGCTCTGTCTACGCCTCTCGGCCGCTGCAGTGCCGTAGCTTCCCGTTCTGGAGCTCGAATCTCTCATCGCACGAGAGCTGGGAAGAGCAGGCTGCCGCCTGCCCCGGCATCGGGAAGGGTCGGCTGCACGGGCGGTCGCGCATCCAGCGCTGGCTCGCACGACGGCTTGCCGACCCCCTCCTGAGTGAGTGAGGGATCCCAATGAAGGTGAAGTTTTGGGGCGTGCGCGGTTCCATCCCGTCGCCGCTCGCGCCAGACCAGGTGCGCAGCAAGATCGCCTCGGTTGTCCAGCGCGTCCGGCCCGAGGACCTGGCGGACGCCGCATCGCGGGAGCGGTTTCTCGCCTCGCTGCCGGCCTACCTGTTCGGCACGGTAGGCGGGAACACTACCTGCCTCGAGGTGCGGCTGTCCGACGGCCAGATGATCGTCATCGACGGAGGTTCGGGGCTGCGTGAGCTCGGCGTCTCCCTCGAGCGTCAGGCCGACTCCACGCACGAGATCCCCATCCTCTTCAGTCACTTCCACTGGGACCATCTCCAGGGCATCCCGTTCTTCGGACCGGCCTGGGTGAAGGGGAACCGGATCACCTTCCTGAGCCCCGATCCGCAGATCGAGCGCATCATCCGTGCCCAGATGCAGCCGCCGTACTTCCCCGTCACCATGGACGCGATGCAGGCCCGACTTCGCTTCGTGCAGCTCAAGCAGGCCCCGCTGCGCATCGGTGGCGCCGAGGTCTCCTGGATGCGCATGAACCACCCCGGCGGCTCGTACGCCTACCGGATCAGGGAGGGCGGGCGGAGCCTGGTATTCGCCACCGATTCCGAGGTGACCGAGCGTGAGTTCCAGGCCCGCAGCGGCAACCGGGCGTTCTTCGCGGGCACCGACCTGCTCATCCTCGACTCGCAGTATACCCTCGAGGAATCGTTCTCGAAGTTCGACTTCGGCCATACCTCGTTCACCATGGCCGTCAACCTCGCCGAGGAGTGGAAGGTGAAGGCCTTGGTGCTGTTTCACCACGAGCCCCGGTACGACGACCGCAAGGTGCACGGGATGCTGCGCCGAGCGCAGTGGCATCTCGAGCAGCTCGGCACCGGCAAGCTCGCCATTTTCACGGCCCAGGAGGGCATGGAGCTGACCCTGTGACCGCCCTCGAACTCACGGACGCGGAGATCGAGGAACTGTACGTACTGCTCAAGCCGCGTGAAGAATCCCTCGCGGAGCCTCTCGCGGCCCTGCTTGTCCGTCTCGAGCGTAGGCTGTACGATCGACTCACTATCGACGAGTTGGAACGGATGAGGCTTCGGTTTTCGGCAGGTAGTTGATTCGTGTCTCGAACCGAATTATCATCGATGTCAACGGGAGGAACAGCATGAACGTGAACATCCTCGGGAACAGCCGCAGGGCCGGTCGGGTGCGGCTCGTGGCGTTGGTGTTCGTCAGCCTCTGCCTGGCAGCACCGTCAGGTTTTGCTGAAACGGGGTTCTACGATTTCCTCTCGCCGGCGTTCCTGGCCGGCAGCGCGAACTCAGTGAGCCTCGAGTCACCCCCCGCCACGCTGCTCAACCCCGCGGTCGCTGCCGGCAAGCAGCGCGTGACGCTCGATCTCAGCTACATCGGGCTGATGGACTTTTCGCCTTCTCTCTGGGGCGGCCACATTGTGAACCTCGGCATCACCCTTCCCACGAAGGTCGGTGTGTTCACCACGGTGGGCCGGTTCGCCACCGCCGGCTTCCCAACCCTCGACTGGGGCGCCCTGGGAGCTTTGCACCTCTCGTTCGCCAAGGACCTTTTCCCCGAGTTCTACATCGGCGCCGGCCTCGGCTTCGAGTTCGGCTCGGACTGGGGACTCTGGGGCGATCTCGGGTTCCTGAATCTGCCGGGAGACATCGGGTTCATGAAGGACTTCCGCTGGGGCGTGGCCCTGCGCGGGCTCGGCAAGGGATATCACCCGCTCGACTCCACGGCCGCACTCGCCTGGCCGCCGACCTTCACCCCCGCGGTCGCGGCATCGTTCTCGCTGATCGACAAGGACCCCTTCCTCCTCACCGTCAGCGGCGACCTCAGCGCCCCGACGTTCCAGGATGTCCGCTTCCAGCTCGGGACCGAGTTCTCCGCCGCGGACCTCGTATTCCTGGACGCCTACCTGAACCTCGACCTGCGGCAGCTGCTGAACGTGGACACGCCACGCTCGCTGCCGCTCGGATTCGGCCTGTCGCTCAAGATCAAGACGAAGATCCCGACGAAGGTCGAGACTGAGGACGCCACCGAGCGCGGCTACAACCAGAGCGAGATGAAGGTAACCGCTTCGGCCATGGCGCTGCAGGACGGCATCTGGGCCTTCGGGCTCGGCGCGAACATGCCGATCGGCGTCGTGGACCGCACGCCGCCGTCCATCACGCTCGACGTCGAGGGTGAGAAGTACCTCTCGCCGAACTTCGACGGCGTGAAGGACGACCTCACCCTGGCGCTCGCGATCACCGACCAGCGATACGTCAAAGGGTACAAGTTCATGGTGCTCGACCCGTCGGGCACCGCCGTCAGCACCATCCTCAACAAGGAGGACCGGCAGGAGACCCGCGACCTCGGCAACCTCTGGAAGCGCCTCATCTACGCCAAGAAGGGCATCCCCGTCCCCGACTCGATCCGCTGGGACGGAAAATCCGACGCCGGCACGGTCGTGCCCGACGGCACCTACACCTACGTCGTGGAGTCGTGGGACGACAATGAGAATACCGGCGCGAGCGCCACGGGCACCGTCGTGGTGGACAACACCCCGCCGGCGGTCACGCTCAGCGCCCCGTACCTGATCTTCTCGCCCAACGGCGACGGCAACAAGGACACCCTCGCCGTGCAGCAGACCGGCAGCAGCGAGGACAAGTGGACGGGCGTGTTCTCCGACGTCGCCGGAAAAGCGGTCGCCTCGTTCGCCTGGGAAAAGCAGGCACTCGCGCCCTGGGAATGGAACGGGAAGAACGAGCAGGGCCTGCGCGTGCCCGACGGCGTCTACGCTTACCGGATCACCGCCACAGACCGGGCGGGCAACAGCTCGGCTGTGCAGCTCGACAACGTCATCGTGGACACGCAGGAGACCCCGATCCAGCTCGCGATCGACCAGTCGTACTTCTCGCCGGACGGCAACGGCGTGAAGGACGCGGTGAACTTCGACTTCCGCGTGCCGGTGACCACGGGCATCGAGCGGTGGCAGCTCGTCATCAGCGACGCGAACAAGGCCGCACGGCGCACCATCGAGGGCAAGCTCTCGATCCCCGCCTCGGCGGTCTGGGACGGGAAGGACGACGCCGGCGCGCGGCTCAGCGAGGGCGCCTACCAGGCGGGTCTTTCGATCCTCTACGTGAACGGGAACAACCCGAAGGCGCTGTCGCCCGCGATTACGATCGACGTGACCGCGCCGGCGGCCGCTGCCAAGGCCGACGCTGCAGTATTCTCGCCCAACGGCGACGGCAGCAAGGACGAGGTGACGATCTTCCAGGAGACCTCCGAGGAGCTGTTCTGGACCGGCACCATCAGGGATCCCGCCGCGAAGGAGGTGCGGAATCTCGTGTGGCGGGGTCGGGCGGATGAGCGTTTCGCCTGGGACGGACGGGACGGGGGCGGGAAACTTTTGGCCGACGGCACCTACACCTACACCCTCACGTCAACCGACCGGGCGGGCAACACCGTCACCTCGGCGCCGGTCGCCGTGCGCATCGACACAGAGGCGACCCCGGTGATCGTGGCCACCGACCTGGCGGTATTCTCCCCGAATGGCGACGGCGTGAAGGACCGGATCCGGTTCCTCCCCACGCTGCGCGTGGCCTCCGGGGTCGATGCCTGGACGTTCCGCGTACGCGACGAGGGCGGCGGCGCCGTGCGCTCCTTCACCGGGAAGAACGCGGCACCCGGCGAGGTGTCCTGGGACGGCATCGACGATGCGGGGAAGAAGGCGAAGGACGGCCGCTACGCGGTCGAACTCGAGGTCACCTACGCGAACGGCAACAAGCCGCGGGTGATCAGCAACCAGTTCCGGATCGATACGACCTACCCCGAGATATCCGTCAGCGCCGGGGCGCTGCTGTTCTCGCCCGACGGGGACGGCAGGCTCGACGCGCTCGCGGTGAAGCAGGTCTCGGGTGAGGAGGACCTGTGGGAGGGCGAAATCAGGAACGCGAAGGCCGAGAGGGTCCGCGGACTGTTCTGGAAGGGCAAGGCCGCCGACTTCACCTGGGACGGGAAGGATGACAACGGCAACCGGGTACCCGACGGATTCTACACCTACGTGGTGAAGGCCACACGTCCATCCGGCAACGCCACGGCGAAGGAGCTGCGGGGAATCCAGGTGGACACCCGGCCGACACCGGTGTACGTCACGGCCTCCGCTGCCGGATTCTCGCCCAACGCCGATGGGTTCAGGGACGACCTGGCGTTCTCGCTGTTCGTCACCGTGAAGGAGGGGATCAAGTCCTGGAAGCTCGTGCTCACGCACCCTTCGGCGGGCATCCAGAAGGAGTTCGGGGGCACGGGGGCGCCGCCGGCGAGTGCCACCTGGGACGGGAAGGTCGGCTACCAGACCGCGCCCGAGGGCACCTACACGGCGGTGTTCAGCGTAGAGTACACGAAGGGTAACATGCCCGAGGCGCGTACGCCGGGCATCCGACTCGATGTGAGCGGCCCGAAGGTCGAGCTCTCCGCCTCGCCGCTGCCGTTCTCGCCCGACAACGACGGAGCGAACGACGAGCTCACCATCGGTTTGAAGGTGGACGACCTCAGCCCAATCGAGAGCTGGGCACTCGCGATCCTCGATCCCCAGGAGCACCACTTCAACCGGCTCGCCGGCAAGGGCGCGCCCACGGAGCGGATCATCTGGGACGGCACCTCCGACACCGGGGAGCTCGTGCAGTCCGCCGAGGACTACGGCCTGACGTTCACCATCCGCGACGAGCTCGGCAACACGGGTACGGCGAGCGGCAAGGTGCCGATCGACATCCTCGTGATCCGGGACGGCGACCGGCTGAAGGTCCGGATCCCGAGCATCACCTTCGCGTCGAACACGCCCGACTACATCAACGTCGACGCCGAGAAGGCGCTGAAGAACACGCAGGTCATCCAGCGCCTCGCGGAGATCTTCAAGAAATTCTCCAAGTACCAGATCCTCGTGGTCGGGCACGCCAACCGAGACAAGTACGACCCGGCGAAGAACCCTGCCGGGGCGAAGAAGGAGCAGGACGAGGAGCTCCTGCCGCTGTCCAAGGCCCGGGCGGACGCCATCCGCACCGCGCTCATCGCGCAGGGCATCGAGGCCCGGCGGATCACCACCGAGGGCAAGGGCGGCGCCGAACCGGTCGCGGCATTCGACGACCGGGACAACTGGTGGAAGAACCGCCGGGTGGAATTCATCCTGGTGCGCGAGTAGCCCCGCGCACCCGACAGGCGCATGGGGCATCGTTGCGGCCCGCGCATCGCGGCCGCCGTCGCCGGGGTACTGGTGACGGCGGTCGCCGCCGCGGCATTCCTCAATTCTGCGCCGCGGATCCCGGTGGATCGCGGGGACAGGTTTTTCGTCGTCGAGAAGGGGGAATCGCTCACCAGCATCGCCGAGCGCCTCGCCGATGAGGGCTACATCCGCTCGCCGGCGTTCCTGCGGGCCGTGGCCCGCCTCTACCGCACGGAAGGCGCGTTCAAGGCGGGGTGGTACCGTGTGGCGCCGGGATCCACCGCCCTGCGGGTGCACGACCTGCTGGTGTCCGGATCGCAGTCGCTCGTCAAGCTCACCATCCCCGAAGGCTGGACCATATCCCGCATCGCGGCCCTCGTGGAGGAGCGGGGGATCGCGCCCGCAGCAGACTTCGAGGCCGCCGGCCGTTCACGGACACTCGCCGAGGCCCTCTCCGTCCCGGCAACGACGCTCGAGGGGTTCCTGTACCCTGACACGTACTTCGTGCCGGCGCCGTTTCCAGCCGAGACGCTGGTTCGGATGATGACGGAGACGTTCTTCGAGCGGCTGGATGAGGCCGAGCCGGGATGGCGCCGCCTGGGCGGCGGGAAGCTGTTCGAGACGGTGACCCTCGCCTCGATCATCGAGCGGGAATACCAGGTTGCGGAGGAAGCGCCGCTGATCGCATCGGTGTTCGGGAATCGGCTGCGCCTGGGGATCGGTCTTGAATCGTGCGCCACGATTGCCTATATTATCACCGAGATTCAGCACCTCCCGCACCCGGAGTACATCACGCTTGAGGACAAGGGAATCGACTCGCCGTACAACACGTACAAGTGGGCTGGGCTGCCCCCGGGCCCTATCGCGAACCCCGGGCGCGTGGCGCTCGATGCCGCATTCCATCCCGCACGCACGGACTACCTGTACTTCGTGCTGCGGGACGCGGAGGCGGGAAAGCATTTCTTCTCGAAGGACCTGGACACGCACAACAAGGCGAAGAAGCTCTACTTGAAGAAGTAAAGCGCTGATGAGGATACCCGATCGCGCGCTCGCGGAGATCCAGAGCCGGCTCGACCTGGCGGAGGTGGTTGGGGAATACACGGTGCTCGCGCGCCGCGGCGGACGCTGGTGGGGGTGCTGCCCCTTCCACCAGGAGAAGACGCCGTCGTTCAGTGTCACCCCCGAGAAGGGAGTGTTCTACTGCTTCGGCTGCCAAAAGGGCGGGGGGCTCTTCCAGTTCGTCATGGAAGCCGAGAAGGTCCCCTTCCGAGACGCGGTCGAGCTGCTGGCGAAAAAGGCGGGGGTGGAGCTGCCCCACGAGGAGGAGGAGCCGGGCGGAATCCGGCGGGAGACGTATCTCGAGCTGAACCGGCGGGTGGCGGGGAGCTTCCGCTGGCTGCTGCAGGAGAGCCCCGCGGCCGGGGCCGCGCGTCGGTACCTGGCCGGCCGCCGGGTGAGCGACGCGATTGCGGAGGCGTTCCAGCTGGGCTGGGCCCCGCCCGATCGGCGGTGGCTGTGGCGGTTCCTCTCCGGCAAAAGCTACACGCCGGAGTTCCTGGCGCGCACGGGCCTGTTCAACGAGGCCCCGCGCGGGGGCGAGGGCCGGTCGTCGCTGCTCGCCGACCGGATCATGTTCCCGATCGCGAACGCACGGAGCGAGGTGCTCGCGTTCGGCGGCCGGGCTTTGGGCGACGGGCAGCCCAAGTACCTGAACTCGCCCGAGACCGCCTTCTTCCGAAAGGGTGAGAACCTCTTCGGCATCGAGAAGGCTGGTCCGGCCATACGCGAGGCGGGATGTTTCCACCTCGTGGAGGGGTACATGGATGTGCTGGCCATGCACCAGGCCGGGGTGACCAACACCGTGGCGCCCCTCGGCACGGCGTTCACCGAGCAGCAGGTGCGCGTGCTGAAGCGGTGGACCGCAAGCGCGGTCCTGGTGTTCGACGGCGACGAGGCCGGCACGAAGGCCACGCTGCGTGCGATCGAGTTGTGCGAGCGGCAGGAGGTGAGCGCGTTGGTGGTGGCGTTGCCCGCCGGCCGGGACCCCGCCGACTTCGTGGAGGCAGGAGAAGAGGAAGCCCTGCGGGCACTCCTCGCCGGGAAGCGGCCGGCGTTCCCGTTCCTGCTGGACGGTGCGGTTGCCCGGTTCGGGCGTTCGGGCGCCGAGGCGAAGGAGCAGGTGCGGGACTTCCTGTTCCCCTTCGCCGCCGCAGCAGCCTCGCGCCTGCGCGCCGAGGAGTACCTGCGGCAGGTCGCCGACGTCCTGGGCGCGAGCCCCGAGGCGATCGCGGCCGATTTCGATCGCTGGCAGGCGCGGCAGCGCGGACGGATGCATACGTCGGGCCCGACAACCGGTGAGGGCGCGTTGCCGCCCGAGCTGTTTCTGATGCTCGCCCTCTCGACGAACCGGGACCTCTTCCCGGGGGTACGGGCGGGCGGCGTCGCCCTCGCGGACCTCGAGGACGCCCGGGCGCGCGCCTTGTACGTGGCACTCGAGGAGGGATTCCGGGGCGAGGAGGCGGGGCTGGACGCCCTGCTCGCCCGGCTCGACGATGCGGGCCTGCGCGAGCTGGTCGTCCGCAAGGCCGCGAGCGGCGAGTTCGACATGAATCCGGAGCGCATCGTGGCCGACAGCCTGCGCCGCATCCGGCAGCGCGGCCTGCAGCGCGACCGGGAGGCGGTGCAGGCGAGGCTACGGCGCCTCGAGGGGGAGCACGCAGCTCCCGCCGAAGTGCGGGAGCTGCTCGCGGAGAAGCAGCACCTGGACAGTGAACTGGCCAAGCTGGGGGTATGATGGGCATGGTGGACATTGCGAACGACGCCGCGGTGAAGAAACTGCTCGAGTACGCGAAGGGCCGGAAGACCATCAGCTACGATGAGGTCAACGATTTCCTGCCTGGCTCGATCGTGCACTCGGACCGTTTCGAGCAGGTGATCACCCTGCTCGCGCGTCACAAGGTGAAGCTCGAAGACGAGGAGATCGCCGTGGAACCCGAGGAGGACAAGGCCCGGGACCGGCGGAAGCTCATCTACAGCGACCGCGAGACCTCGGTGGACGACCCCATCCGGCTCTACCTTCGAGAGATCGGCAAGGAGAACCTGCTGACCGCCGAGCAGGAGGTCGAGCTCTCCAAACAAATGGAGGACGGGGAGAACGCGATCCGAGCCGCGCTGCGCGGATCGGGCTCGCTGGCCCGCGAGCTGGTGCGGCTCGTGCAGAAGCGCGAGCCGGCAGACGGCCGGGGGATGGTGCCGGCCCCGCGTCGCCCGGGCGTATCGCCTCGAGAGGGCCTGCGGCCGCGCACCGTCGACCTGCGACGCCCGCACCTGCGCGAGGAGATCGAGGAATTTCTCGAAGATGAGCTCGAAGAACCCCGCCGGGAAAGCGGCCCCAAGAGAGTCGACCTGCGGCCCGAGGACGTCGCGCCGGTGGCCGAGAAGCTTGCGGGCATCGCCCGCCGGGTGCGGTCCCTGCAGCGCGAACAGCTGCGGATCCAGAAGCGCCTGAAGGCGGAGTCACCCCGCGAGGTGAAAGTGCTGCTGAAGAAGGCCGGCGGAGACCACGATCGCGCGAACGGGCCCGCGCCCGACCGCGCGCACGAGCTCATGCGTTCGTGGCAGGCGAACGAAGGGCGCCTGGACCGCTACCAGACCGCCCTCGGGCACCGGATCGAAGACCTGCTCGAGCTCGCCGACGAGGTCGAGCGGGGACGAATGGTGCTGAAGGAGGCGAAGGACCGGCTGATCCGGGCCAACCTCCGGCTCGTGGTGAGCATCGCGAAGAAGTACACCAACCGCGGGCTCCACTTCTTCGACCTCGTCCAGGAGGGCAACATCGGCCTGATCAAGGCGGTGGAGAAGTTCGAGTACCGCAAGGGGTACAAGTTCTCCACCTACGCCACCTGGTGGATCCGCCAGGCCATCACGCGATCGATTTCGGACCAGGCGCGCACCATCCGGGTGCCGGTGCACATGATCGAGCAGATCAACAAGGTGATGCGGGAGAGCCGCCAACTGATGCAGGTGCTCGGCCGGGAGCCCACCGACGACGAGGTCGCGGAGAAGCTCGGTTGGGCCACCGGCCGGGTGAAGGCTGTGAAGAGCGTGGCGCGCGAGCCCATCTCGCTCGAGACACCCATCGGCGAGGAGGAGGACAGCCTGCTCGGCGACTTCATCGAGGACAAGGAGGTCGAGAGCCCGTCCACGATGACGGCCTTCCGCCTGCTGCAGGAGCAGCTGGAAACGGTGCTGAAGACGCTGCCCCCCCGGGAGCAGGAGGTGCTGAAGATGCGCTTCGGCCTGGAGGACGGGTACAGCTTGACTCTCGAAGAAGTCGGTCTCTATTTTAACGTGACCCGGGAACGGATCCGCCAGATCGAGGCCAAAGCCCTGCGACGCCTGCGCCACCCCACGCGCAGCCGGCGGCTGAAGGATTACCTGGAGCACTAGGGCAACGGCGAGGGCCGAGGCCCCGCCTGTGAGAGGGAGAACCAATGGCACGGAGCGTGTACGACAAGCTGAGGGCGCTGCAGGAAGTACTTTCCCGCAAGTTCGAGGTGGAGCGGGAGATCCAGGAGATCCCCAAGTCCCTCGCCACCAAAACGGAACTGCTGAACCGGCTTCGTAAGTCGCTGGCCGATCGGGGTGCTACCAGCGAAGCCGTTAAGACCCGGCTGACGGAGATCGAACAGCGGCTCGCCGAGGCCGAAGGGGCCCGGGAGCAGTACGAGGGCCAGATGGACGCCATCAAGACCCAGCGCGAGTACGAAGCCCTCGACAAGGAGATCCGCGACGCCACTGAGAAGGAGCAGGGCCTGCGCAAGGAGCTGCAGAAGGAACAGCAGGCGGAGGAAGAGCTGCGGGTCGCCCTCGAGAAGGACCAGCTGATGATCCAGAAGCAGGAGGAGGACGTCGCCGAGGAGCAGTCCAAGATCAAGCTCAAGGTCAAGGAAAAGAACGCGGAGCTCAAGAAGCTGGCCGGCGACGAGCGCCGCATCACGCCCGGGCTCGACGAGGACATCCTGTTCAAGTTCGAACGCATCATCCGCAACAAGGCCGGCATCGGCATCGTCCCGCTCGCCAAGGGCGTCTGCATGGGCTGCCACATGATTCTGCCGCCCCAGTTCGTCAACACCGTCCGGATCGGCGCGGACGTGAGCTTCTGCCCCTACTGCTCCCGCATCCTCTTCTACCAGGCGGACGACGAGGCTGAGAGTCTCGAGCCCGCGATCCTGGAAGAGGAGGTCGAGGAGGAGGTCGAGGAGGAGGAGGAGCAGGACGACGAACAGGATCAGGAGAGCGACGAGGAGATCT
>JAPLSM010000442.1 GCA_026398635.1 Spirochaetota bacterium
TCAAGCCGGGCGAGGTCGGTCTCTATTGCTGCGGACCCACGGTCTACAACTACGCCCACATCGGGAACCTGCGGACCTACGTCTTCGAGGACGTCCTGCGCCGCACGCTCGAGCACGCCGGTTACCGAGTCACGCACGTGATGAACGTGACGGACGTCGGCCACCTCACCGACGACGCGGACGACGGCGAGGACAAGATGGAGAAAGGCGCCCGGCGCGAGGGGCGCACCGTGTGGGAGGTCGCCGAGTTCTACACGAAGGCGTTCTTCCGCGACTTCGGACTGCTCGGCTGCCGGATGCCGGGCGTGGTCTGCCGGGCCACCGACCACATCGCCGACATGATCGATCTCATCCGGCGCATCGAGGCCCGGGGCTTCACCTACGAGGCTGGGGGCAACCTCTGCTTCGACATCTCGAAGTTCGCGGGCTACGGCCGGCTCGCCTTGCTCGATGGGCAGGACCTCAGGGGGGGGGCCCGCATCGCCGTGGACGAGGGCAAGCGCAACCCCCACGACTTTGTGCTGTGGTTCACGCGCTCGAAGTTCGAGCACCAGTCCATGCTCTGGGATTCCCCGTGGGGCCGGGGCTATCCGGGATGGCACATCGAGTGCAGCGCGATGTCCCTGAAATACCTCGGCGAGCAGTTCGACATCCACTGCGGCGGCGTCGACCACGTGCCGGTGCATCACACCAACGAGATCGCGCAGACCGAGGCGGCCACGGGCAAGCCCTGGGTGCGCACCTGGATGCACGGCGAGTTCCTGCAGATGGAGCGGCAGAAGATGGCGAAGTCGGCGGGCAGCTTCGTCACCCTCTCGACGCTCACTGACCGGGGCTTCGACCCGCTCGATTACCGCTGCTTCCTCCTCGGCGCGCACTACCGCAGCCCGCTCGCCTTCGGCTGGGAAGCGCTGGAGGCGGCCCGGACCGGCCGGCGCGGGCTTCTCGACCGGGTCCTGCAGGCACGGGCCGAGTCCCCGGACGGTCCGGCGGAACCCACGGGCCGAGCGGCCGAGCGGCTGGCGGCATTCGAGGCCCACGCGGCTGACGATCTCACTATGCCCCGCTGTCTCGCGGAACTCTGGTCACTCCTCCGCGACGTCACGATTCCCGCATCCCAGCGGCTGGGTGCTGCCCTGCGGATGGATGATATTCTCGGGCTGGGTCTCTCGGAGGTCAGGGCGGGGGAGGTCAGTCTCGATGAGGAAACGCAACGCCTTCTTTTGGAGCGCGAACAGGCGCGCCGAGCCCGGGATTTCAAGCGGGCTGACGAGTTGCGCACCCTGCTGAAGCATCGAGGAATCGAGGTCCAGGACGGTCCCGAAGGCACGAAGGTGCGGGTCACCGGCAGGGGAGGAGCAGAAAATCCTGTAACGACTGAGAGGCAGCGTTGTTTGGAATGAGTGGCGCATCGCAGTCACGCAGTCCGTCATTCGACGCCGTCTACGCCTTGCTGTTTCCCGTCATTTTCCGCGTATCGCTGCGGGTGACGGGCAGCCGTGAAGCCGCTGAGGACCTGTGTCATGAGTCGTTCATCCGCTACCTCCAACACGCCCCGCCGCTGCCAGACATCGACCAGGCGAAGTACTGGCTTATCCGCGTCGTGAAGAACCTCTCGTTGAACCACGAGAAGCGCCGGCGGCGCGAGCGCGCGGCGAGCAAGCGGCTGCGTCAGCTGTCAGTCGGCTTCAGCGAGTCGGGCGAGCGCATGCTGGTCAGGGCGGAGACGCGCTCGGGCGTGCAGCGCGCGCTCGACACGCTGCCCTACACGCTCCGCGCGCCCGTCGTGTTCCGCGAGTACGGGGGTTTAAGCTACCGGGAGATCGCGTCGGTGATGGGCATCACGGAGAACAACGTCAAGGTCCGGATCTTCCGGGCCCGCGAACGGCTGGAGAAGGCGCTCGCCGAGGAGGGCATCCATGTGTCCTGACCGGGAGATCCTGTCCGCCTGGATCGACGGGGAGATCGACGCCCCGTGGGACCGGGCGCTGGAGGAGCACGTCGGCTCCTGCCCGGACTGCCGCGCCCGACTCGAACGGCTCGAGAGCGTGCGCCGCTCGCTGCTCGAGGCGCCGATGCCCGACTGGCGGCCGGCCATGGAGCGCGTGCGCAGCAGTCTCGTTGCGCGCGGCCTCGCGAGCGAGAAGGCCGAGCCGGTCTGGCGACGGCGCGTGTCGCTGCCCATGCCCCTCGCCGTGGCCGCGGCGCTGCTGGTGATGGTGCTCGCGGGCGCCCTGGCGGTCTCCGTCATCCGTTCCAGCTTCGGCATGGTGCGCATCACGCGGCAGGGTTCCGGCGGCACGGAAATACGCATCGCCGCGTCGGTGAGCGATCTGGAGTCGCTGCTGCGGTCCGTCGACAAGGACGCCAGTTCCCTCGAGGACGTCATCATGCTGCCGAAGGACGTGCAGCTTCTGTACGTCGGCGAACCGCTCATGGGGAAGGAAGCGGAGTTCCCCCGGAGGAAGCCATGGTGAGACGACGCCTGATGGCCCCGCTGCTGCTCGCGGCCGCGGCCGTGGCGGCGCGGGCCGAGGACCTGAACATCACCGAGGCGCTGCAGGCCCTGCTCGACAATGCGCTGGAGGTCAGGATCTCCGCGCGCATCCTCCCCGCCGAGGCCGAGAAGGAGCCCTGGACCGCGGCCAGCACGCGACTCACCATCCCCGGCCGGTCGGTCAAGGTGCGCCTCGAGGGCGACAACGTGCAGATCTACCTCGTCTGCACGCCGTACGTGCAGGAGAACGGAGAGGTGCTGCTGCTCTCGCAGGGCCAGGTATGGTTCACCGAACCGCCCGAGAAGAACGCGAAGTATTTCAGCACCTTCTACAGCATCCCCGTCTCCTACGGCGAAAAGGTGCTGTACTTCCCGCTCGGGATATCCGACGCGGCCGCGGAGGCCCAAGGCTACTTCAACATCGAGCTCGAAATCGTCATTGTGCCCTACCAGAAGGAAGATCAGAAGTAGGGATGCCGATGGACGACCCGTTCGCCCCCCCTCCCCCCGATCGTCCGCCGGACGAGCCGCGGCCCGCCGTGCCGTCGGCGGCACCCGCCGAGCGGGCCGGCCCGGCTGCCGTTTCCGCCGCACTCCCTGAGGCCGCAGCAGATGCGGGCGAGGCGGAGCCTTGGACACTCAGGCGGATCGTGCACGCGAAGCCGTTCGTCCCCACGGTCGTCGTGGTTAGCCTCGTCTTCATCGTGCTGCTCAGCTCGCGCCTCGCGGGCCGGCCGCCGGTCGTCGACGCCATCACCCCCGCGGCCGGCAAGCCCGGCGAGGTCATGATCATCACGGGACGGTGGTTTGGCCGGGAACGGGGAGAGGTGCGCATCGCGGGCATCTCGCCGACCTCCTCCGACTACTCGGAGTGGACCGACGCGCGCATCAGCGTCACCATCCCGGAGGAAGCGGGCTCGGGACTCGTGCACGTCGTGACGTCGAACGGCATGAGCCGGGGCCTGCTCTTCATCAACGGGGACGAGATCCCGGTGGTGGCCTCGGGGCCCGCGAAGGCCGGAGATCCCTGGGTGACCTCCATCCAGCCCCTCGCGGCGAGGGTCGGCGACACCATCACGATCTCGGGCATGAACTTCGGCCTCGAGAAGGGCGGTTCCGAGGTCTACTTCGCCTGGACGGGCGGTGCGGGTACCGGCGCGACCGTCTCCTCCGACCTCGGCCAGCTCGCCCCCGCCCGGGACTACAACCTCGACTACCAGTCGTGGTCGGACCGTGAGATCGTCCTGCGCGTTCCCGACGGTGCGGCTTCGGGCAACGTGCTCGTAACCACGGACAAGGGGCGAAGCAACTCAGTCTACTTCGAGACCCTCGCCGGCGCGGGCCTGAAGTTCTTCACCCGGCCGCGGACCACGACCGTTCAGTACGGGGTGTCCGTGTACGACGTCGCGGCCTCGGGCGGCAACACCCTTTTCCTCTGGCTACCCCGGGTGATCCAGACGCCAGAACAGCGCAAGATCCAGCTCGTACGCCAGACGCCCGAGCCGGTCGTCGGCGAACACAACAACGTGGCGCTTTTCCGGCTCGAGAACCTCGTCCGGGGGGACCGGGAGGATGTCGTATTCGGCTTCATGTACGAGCGCTACCAGGTGGAGACGCAGGTGACCGCGGCGAAGGTGCCACAGACCTACGCGGCGACAGCAGACCTCGCGGCCCGGTTCACGGCGGCCGACGCGCTGGTGCCGGCTACGGCGCCCGAGATCGTGAAGGCCGCGTCGACGGCCGCGGGCGCGGAAAAGAACCCTTACCTGAAGGCGCGCCGGATCTACGACTGGATGCTCGGCCAGATCAGCCGCGCACCGACGGGGCGCGGGACGGATGCGGTGGCGGTTCTGAAGGCGAAGCGGGGTGATGCGTTCGCGTATTCCTCGCTGTTCTGCGCGCTCCTGCGCGCCGCAAAGGTGCCGTCGCGCATGGTGGCCGGAGCGCTCGTCGGCGACACGGGGCAGCGCACCCTTCCGCACTACTGGGACGAGTTCTACATCGAGACCATCGGCTGGATCCCCGTCGACCCGCTGCTCGGCGACGAGGACCTCGACGTCGGCCTGCCCGCCGATCCCGAGGTCGAGCGCCGGACGTTCTACTTCGGCAACCTCGACAATCGGCACCTCACGTTCTCCAAGGGCATCGACGAGGTCAGCCGCATGGCGCCCGACGGACGGGCCGTGCGACGGGTCGACTTCCCGTGGCTGGCGAGCGTCCACGAGGAGGCTGTGGGCGCGCTCACGTCCTGGACGACGACCTTCGACGGCGTCGAGGTCACCGGAGTTTACTGAGTACTCTCAGCACGAACTCGGCGCGGAGCACGTTGATGGGTTCTGAACAGTGGGGACTGGGTCGTGGGTTGCTTCCCTGTTGACGCTTAGCCGCAGCCCCTAGAGCGGCAGCGTTGCTATCGTTTCTATCTCTGGGCTGCCGCTTTGCGTCGCGCCCGCTCGATCTTTTCCATTTTCTTGTAGTACTCGCTCTGCTTCTGGATCTCCTCCACGTCCGTGGTGGCGATCTTTTGCTCGGCGAGGCGCATCTTCTTATTCTCGAACATCTTCTTGATGTAGGGGTTGCCCTTTTCCGCGGAGAGCCCGACCATGGTCAGCAGGTCCTTCGGCCCGAACGGGAAGGTGTAGGGGCCGCCCGCGGTGATCACCGAGCGGTTCTTCTCGAGCTGCAGCAGCAGCTCGTCGTAGAGACGGCCGAGCGGGTCCTGGATCAGGGTGTTGGCGAGCTGCTTGTACATCAGCCACAGCCGCTCGGCGAGCAGGATCGTGAGCTTCGTGATCAGTTGCGGCTGGGTCTGGACCATGCGCTCGAAGTTGCTCTTGTTCACCGCCATGACGGTGACGTCCTCGTTGGCAATGGCCGAGGCGGACCGCGGCTTGTTCTCGAGCAACGCCATCTCGCCGAAGATGTCCCCCGGCTTCAGCAGCGCGAGCAGCACCTCGTTGTCCTCGACGATCTTGCTGATTTTCACCTGGCCGCGCTGGATGATGTACAGTTCGGTACCCGGTTCGTTCTCGCTGAAGATCATCGTGTTTTTCGGGTAGGTGCGGGTGAAGTCCTCCCCGGCCCCGTCGAGGTAGACGGCCTTGGCGTAGGGGTGGATTTTCGCCATGCGCTCCCGCGCCTTGTCGGCATTGGAGTCGTTGGGGCAGTTCTGCAGAAAGCGGTAGTAGGCGTAGTATGCCTGGTTGTACTGGCTCCCCCGGGCGTAGTACTCGGCCACCTTGAACAGGTGCGACGGATCAGCGCTCGCGGTGTTTTTGAAGGTGAGCCGGGTCAGCGCCTCGTCGAGGAACCGCGTTTTGCGCGAGAAGCTCTGGATGATCTTCATCGCCACGGGGGCGTTGCGCTCGATGAGCAGGCCGTACTGGTCGCGGTGTACGGAGATCAGCGACACGTCCGTGAGGGCCAGGGTGGTTTCGATATGGCTGTGCGAGGACATCGTGGAAATGACGCCGAAGAAGTCGCCGGAAGCGAGGATGTTGCCGCCCTCCTCCTCGACAACCTCCACGTCCTTGCTGATGCGAACCTTGCCGCTGCGGATGATGAAGAAATTGTCCGCGCGCTGCTTGCCCTCCACGATGATGTAGGAGTTGCGGCTGAAATTAACGATCGAAAGCTGCAGCGGGTTGGGCATCGGTGGTGTACCGCGTCTTGCGTTTCCAGTATATGAACCGATTCACTGGTTGTCAATGGAACGGGGGATCCGGCGATGCCGGACGGCAAACCGTAGCCGTGCGGGTCGACGCCGACTTCCGTACTCATAAACGCGCCGCGCGCCGAGTTCGTTCTGAGGGTACTCAGTCCCTCCCGGGACTAGGGTCGTCGCCGCATACGTCCGTGTATGGCGACGACCTCCGTCCATCCTGGACTATGGGATGCGGACAGCAGCCCCGTCGGCGAGGATCGATTTTCTCGCCGCCTCCACCACGAGCTCATTCACCGAGCTGTTCGCCGGCGTGGCGAGGATGCCGCGCTCGTCCACCTCGGCGAGCATCCGGCGCCGCTCCGCGAGCGACCGGCCCGGGTCCATCCCGCGGACCGCCCCTTCGATGCGGGCCATGGTGAGGATCGAGGCTTCCACCGAGTCGTACCCGTACCCCACGGGACGGAAACCCGGCCCCTCCCAGGGTACGAGGCGCAGGTAATCCGGGCTGACGTAGTTGAAGTGCGACCCGCCCGGCCCCGAACCGTCGAGGTACGCGAGACTGACGCCCCGGTCGTGGTCGTCGTGCCGGATCATGCCCGTACGGCCGTCACCCTCGCAGTACATCACCAGCCCCTGGTCGTTGGAGCCGGCCGCGAGGTCGGGGTAGCCGAGACCGTTCACGACGGAGAGCAGCGCCCCGTTTTCCCACCGCACGGTCCCGTGCGACCACAGGAACCCCTCGTTGCCGTTGGGGAACCGGCCGCGCACGCCCCGCACCGACACCTCGACCGGCTGCAGGCCGGTGATGAAGTAGACGAGGTCCACGTAGTGGCACCCGATGTAGGTGAATGGGTCGGTCCGGTCCACGGTGAACCAGTTCTGGAAATTCGAATTCCGGTAGTAATACGGCTCGATGAGCCGCGCCTCGCCGATGGCGAACGCGCCGAACCGGCCTTCCCGGTAGGCTCGCCGGGCGACGAGGGACCTTCGGTCGAATCTCTTGTGGTACTCGATGCCCACGAAGAGGCCGCGCTCGCGGGCGATGCCCGCGAGTTCCACCGCTTCGGCGTGGCGAAGCACGAGCGGCTTCACGCAGAGCACATGCTGGTCGCGCTCGAGCGCTGCCTTCACGGTCTCGTGGTGCAGGTGGTCGGGAACTGCCACCACCACGGCCTGGCGTTTCGGCATGGCCGCGAGCACTTCGCGGTAGAGCCCGGGGAACTGGCGGTCGCGCGGCTCGTTGAAGGAGGGGTGCGGGGTGAAGTGCTGCCCGGGGAAGGCGGCAGCAAGGCCGGGATCGTCCCGCAGGGCAGTGAGCGGTGCGTTGTTCAGCGCGCAGATCGAGATCTCCCCGACAACCCCGGTGCGCTGAAGGTGATAGATCGACGGCAGGAGCTGGTCCGCGGTGATCATCCCGCCGCCGACGATCGTGAGCTGGAGCGGTTCGTTCATGTCGTCCTCCTCAAGCCGGCCCTCAGGGCGTCCCTGAGGAGCGGGCCGGCGCTCCGGGTCCGGCAGGCGGAAAGGCCTCCCGGCAGGGTTGTCAATGAAGTTTTCCCGACCGCGTACTCGGGCAGCCCCGAGGCGAAGTCTTCTGCGAGCAGCCGGAAGACCGCGGGGTTCTCGGCGAGCGGACCCGCGAGGAGCACCTCGTCCGGGTAGAATAGCCGGTGGATCGTCACGAGG
>JAPLSM010000298.1 GCA_026398635.1 Spirochaetota bacterium
CAAGAAGAAGTTCCACAAGAACCTGATGGCCGTGCTCGACCCCATCCGCAACCGGTACAACGACCTCGCGGGCCGCAAGCAGCAGGTGCGCGACCGGCTGGAAGCCAACGCTGTGCACTGCCGCAAGGTGGCCGGCGACACCATCCTCGAGGTGAAGGGGCGGATGGGCCTCAACAAGATATGGAAGATCTGAATCTCACGCCCGCGGACCTCGCGGTAGAGAGCCTCGGCCCGGCCCGGCTCCCCTCCCCGCTCCAGCTGAGCACGGAGCTCGGCGACGGCATCGCCAACTACGTGGCCGAGGGCAGCACCGTGCTGATCCACCAGGACCGGAACGAGGTG
Source organism: Spirochaetota bacterium (assembly GCA_026398635.1). Taxonomy (GTDB): domain Bacteria; phylum Spirochaetota; class Spirochaetia; order SZUA-6; family Fen-1364; genus JAPLSM01. Next base: position 343 of record JAPLSM010000298.1, read on the forward strand.
CTGGCACGGCTTTCGGCCGGGCTCGACCTTCCCGCCTTCGAGGCAGCCGGTCCCCGGCAGCGCATCTTCCTCGACCCGAAGAAGACCGCGGCGGCCATCGTCACGTGCGGGGGACTGTGCCCGGGCATCAACAACGTCATCCGAACGCTGGTCATGTCCCTGTACCACGGCTACGGCGTGCGACGCATCCTCGGCATCCGGTACGGCTACCAGGGCTTTATCGCCGAATACGGCCACGAGCCGATGGCGTTCACCCCCGAGGCCGTGCGCGACATCCACGAGGAGGGCGGCAGCATCCTCGCCTCCTCCCGGGGCGAGCAGGACTACGAGAGGGTCGTGGACTGGCTGGCCGCGAACAAGGTCAACCTGCTCTTCGCCATCGGCGGCGACGGCACACTGCGCGGCGCGCAGGTGATCCACGAGACGGTGAAGCGCCGGAGTCTGTCCATCGGGGTGGTGGCCATCCCCAAGACCATCGACAACGACATCTCCTACGTGGAGCGGACCTTCGGCCTCGAGACCGCCTTCTCGATCGCTGCCGAGTCCATCAGGGCAGCCCACACCGAGGCGGTCGGGGCGCCCAACGGCATCGGCATCGTGAAGGTGATGGGCAGGATGTCGGGGTTCATCGCGGCCAACGCTGCCCTGGCGCTGAACGAGGTGAACTTCGTGCTCGTGCCCGAGATTCCGTTCAGCCTCGAAGGGAAAGGCGGCCTCTTCGGGCTGCTCGAGCAGCGCCTGCGCCGGCGCGGCCACGCGGTGCTCATCGTGGCCGAAGGAGCCGGACAGGACTACGTGAAGGACCCCTCGGGCAAGACCGACGGGTCGGGCAACCCCGTGCTCGGGGACATCGGCACGTTCCTCCGCGACAGCATCAAGCAGCACTTCAAGGCCAACACGGACATCGACGTCAATCTGAAGTACATCGACCCCAGCTACCTCGTGCGCGCAGCGCCCGCCAACGCCCACGACGCCATCTACTGCATCCAGCTCGCGCAGCACGCGGTCCACGCGGGCATGGCGGGGAAAACCGGCGTGCTCGTGGGACAGTGGAACAGCAGGTTCACCCACCTGCCGATCAAGCTGGCCGTGGGCAAGCGCAAGGCCCTCTCGCCCGAGGACCCCCTGTGGCTCTCGGTGCTGGAGTCAACGGGCCAGCCCGCGAAGATTGGTTGATCCCGGCCACCCCACCCCCCTCATTGACCCGCCGCCTGCCTCGTGGTATTTTCCTTTCGGACCGTGGGTCCCGTGGAATGATTTACGGCGTATTGCAACCACGTAAAACAAGTGCTAAAAAACCAGCCCGCCTGAGTTTTTTGGCACGACCTCGGGAGGTTGTGTCGTGGAAAATCGAAACGAGTACATCTTCACCTCTGAGAGCGTCGGCGAGGGCCACCCCGACAAGATCTGTGACCAGGTCTCAGACGCGGTGCTCGACGAAGCCCTGACGCAAGACCCGTCGTCGCACGTAGCCTGCGAGACGTTCGCCACCACGGGGATGGTGCTCGTGGGAGGCGAGATCACCACCACGGGCTACATCGACCTGCCCAAGGTGGTCCGCGGCGTGCTGAAGTCCATCGGCTACGACGACCCGTCGTACGGTATCGACTACCAGTCCTGCGCGGTCATCTCGACGATTCAAAAACAGTCGCCCGACATCGCCCAGGGGGTGAACGGCACGGGCCTGCACCACGAGCAGGGCGCCGGCGACCAGGGCATGATGTTCGGCTACGCCTGCACCGAGACCCCGCAGCTGATGCCTGCGCCCATCACCTACGCGCACGCGATCATGCGCCGGGCAGCCCAGGTCCGCAAGGACGGCACCCTCGACTTCCTGCGGCCCGACGGCAAGTGCCAGGTGTCCGTGGTGTACAAGGGCGGCAGGCCCGTGCACGTCTCGACCGTGGTGTTGTCGCACCAGCACTCCGATGAGGTGAACCACAAGGACCTCGAGGAGGCGCTCATCGAGACGGTCATCCGCAAGGCCATCCCCGCGGAGCTGCTCGCGGGCGACGTCACCTACCACATCAACCCCACGGGCCGGTTCGTCATCGGCGGCCCGCACGGCGACACCGGCCTCACCGGGCGGAAGATCATCGTGGACACCTACGGCGGCATGGCCCGGCATGGCGGCGGCGCATTCTCGGGCAAGGACCCCTCGAAGGTGGACCGGTCCGCAGCCTATATGGCCCGGTACATGGCGAAGAACGTCGTCGCGGCAGGCCTGTGCGAGCGCTGCGAGATCCAGATCGCCTACGCCATCGGCGTGGCAAAGCCGGTAGCCGTCTACGTGACCACCTTCGGCACGGGCAAGGTGCCCGACGAGAAGATCGAGAAGGCCATCACAGCCACTTTCGACCTGACGCCCGCGGCCATCATCCGGGCCCTCGACCTGCTGAAACCGATCTACCGGGAGACCGCGACCTACGGTCACTTCGGACGCGACGGCTTCACCTGGGAGCGCACCGACAAGGTCGACGCCCTGAAGGCGAAGCTGGCGTAGACCCTACCGACAGGGGTACACTGGCCCCGATATGCGCGAAGCCCAGTACTGGGAACCAGGCGAGGCCGGCAGGGTGCACTGCTTGCTGTGCCCCAACGACTGCCGCATCGCCGAGGGGAAGGCTGGGACCTGCGGCGTGCGGATGAACCGGGGCGGAAGGCTCGAGCTGCCGCGCTATGGCGCGATCTCGAGCATCGCCGTGGACCCCATCGAGAAGAAGCCGCTGTACCACTTCCACCCGGGGTCACGGATCCTCTCGGTGGGGTTCGTGGGATGCTCGTTCCGGTGCGGGTTCTGCCAGAACTGGCACATCTCCCAATCGATCGACGTCGAGACCCGCTCCATCAGCCCCGAAGAGCTGGTGAGCACCGCGGTCCGCGAAAGATCCTTCGCCATCGCCTACACCTACTCCGAGCCGCTCGTGCACTTCGAGTACGTGCTGGACTCGTCCAGGCTGGCCCGCAAGGCCGGGCTGAAGAACGTGCTGGTGACCAACGGCTACCTGAATCCCCAGCCCGCGGACGAGCTCCTGCCCTTCGTGGACGCTGCCAACGTGGACCTGAAGGCTTGGGACCCCGAGTTCTACCGGCACGAGACCGGGGGCAAGCTGGAGGAAGTGAAGCGGTTCATCGCGGAGGCAGCGGGCAGGATTCACCTCGAGGTAACCACCCTGGTCATCCCCACGAAGAACGACGATCCGGCGCAGATCGAGGGCATCGCCCGGTTCATCGCGGGCCTGGATCCCGGCATCCCCCTGCACCTCTCCGCCTACCATCCCCAGCACAAGTACACCCTGCCCCCCACTCCCCCCGGCACGGTTCACCGGCTTGCCGAGGTGGCCAGGAAGCACCTGAAACACGTGTACGTGGGGAACCTGGGCGCGGAGTCCTCGGACACAGTCTGCGGTGAGTGCGGGAACGTGCTGGTCCGACGGGTGGGCTGGCACGTGGAGGTGACAGGGATCAAGGCCGGGAAGTGCGCCAAGTGCGGGGCCAAGTCGCCCATCGTGGGCGCGTGAAAGCTCTTGACATCGCGCGCGCCTTCATGTTTCGCTATTCGCGCATTCCCCTGTAGCTCAGTTGGTAGAGCGGGAGACTGTTAATCTCTAGGTCGCAGGTTCGAGTCCTGCCGGGGGAGCGTATAAAGGCAGCTTCGGAAACGGGGCTGCCTTTTTTTTACGTTCAATAAAATCGGAGCAACTCTCATGATGATTGTTCTTCGTCACCCATCCGGCGTTCAAACGACTAGCGCGCTGGACTCTGAATCTAGTGGTCGCAGGCTTTAAAAGTATTCCTCTTCGCAGTCCTCTGTAGCTCTCGAAGGATTTTGCCTAAGAACCGGCTCGAGCACGCATCATCTGAAGAATCGTATGTGTGTGGACTGCCGGTAGCGCTCGCCGGGTCGAAGGATCTGGTTCGGGAAGCCCAGACGGTTCACCGCATCAGGGAACCCTTCAGTCTCGAGGCAGAGGGCTGTGTACCTGGAGAAGAGCCTCCCGCCGCGGCCGATTATCCCTGCAAGCCCGTTGCCGGTGTAGAACTGGATTCCGGGCTGGGTCGTCGAGATCTCCATCCCGCGGCCGGTGACCGGATCGCGCACCCGCGCCGCCAGCCGCATGGTGGTCGCGTCGCGCGTCCCGTTGGCCCGGATGACAAAGCAGTGGTCGTATCCCCCCGTTGAATCCAGCTCATTTCCGATCCGCTTCTCGGACCGGAAATCGAATGTGGTGCCCGCCACTGAGGCGATCTCACCCGTCGGAATGATGTCCGAGTCGACCGGGAGGTATTGATCGGCGGAGAGCGTGACGAGGTGTCCCGTGATATCGCCGGTGCCCGCCCCTCCAAGGTTCCAGTAGGTGTGATTGGTCAGGTTGACGGGCGTCGCGCGATCCGCAGTCGCTTCGTAGCTGATCTCAAGTTCATCGCCCTCATCGAGGGCATAGGTGGTGCGCACCGAGAGAGAGCCCGGGTAACCTTCCTCACCATCCGGGCTCACGTAGCTGAGATCGACGCCCACCCGGTTGGACCGTTGCCACGAAGAGGCCTTCCACGTGACGTGGTCGAACCCCCGCCTTCCGCCATGGAGATGGTGCGCGCCCTTGTTGCAGAACAGCTCGTACTCCTTCCCGTCCAGCCGGAACCTTCCATGAGCGATCCTGTTCGCGTACCGCCCGATTGTCGCGCCGAAGTACGGGTGTTTGCCGAGGTAGCCGGAAAGCTCGTCGAAACCGAGGGTGATCTCGTCACAGACGCCGTCGCGGTCCGGAGCCGTCACGGAGACCAGCGTCCCTCCGAACGTGATGACCCTGATCGCGAGCCCGTGCGAGTTCCTGATCGAGAACTCTTCAACCTCTTCCCCTTCGAAGCTTTTGCCGATGCATCGTTGCGATACCTCCACACAGGCCTCCTAATTCGAATACCTCATGACGGCTCCCGTGCGGGAGCTCTCGATGGCCAGCTCGATCACTCGGACGCAGTCCCGGGCCTGTTCGGCCGTCACCTCCAGTGGCGCCGTGCCGTTGATAGCCTCGAAGACGTTTCTGTAGTAGCCGGGATAGTCCCCCCGAAGGGTCTCGACTTTCCCGCGGACGTGCACCCCGCCCACCTCGGTGTTCAGCAGTCCCCAGCGATCCTCGTCTTCCGCACCCCAGTTCTCTTCAAGCGGTGAACGCCCCTGGATCAGCCTCTCCTCCTGCACGTCATAGCCTTCCTTGACGAAGGACCCCAGTGCCCCGTTGAGCAGAAACCTCGGCCGCGGCTCGCGTGCCAGAAGGCTCGCCTTGAGCGTCGCCCGCTTACCGGGATAGCCTAGCTCGACGGAAAAGAAATCCACCGCCCGTGCGCCCTGGCGCTGCGTTCGGAGGTCCGCGCTCACCGAGACTGGGCGTCCGAACAAGGTCAGGGCCTGGTCGATGAGGTGGGATCCGAGATCATACAGGATGCCCGAGCCGGGCGCCTCCGATTCCCGCCAGGCCCCAGCGCGGGGCGCGGGCCGAAACCGATCGAAGTGGGACTCGTACTCCACGAGGCCGCCCAGGAGTCGGCCCTCGAGGATACGCCGGACGGTGAGGAAATCGCCGTCCCATCTCCGGTTGTGATAGACGGAGAGCACGCGGCCCCGTGTGCTGGCGAGGTCGATCAACTCGTCGGCTTCCCGTACGGTCACCGTGAACGGCTTCTCCACGATGACGTGCTTGCCGCCCTCGAGTGCCGCCCGGGCCAGCGCGAAGTGCTCCGCGTTCGGCACGGCGATCACGACCAGGTCGATCGCGGGATCGCGAGTGAGCTCCTCGGCTGAATGCCGGACGACGACTCCGGGGAAGCGTTTGCCTGACTCCTCGGAATGGCGTTCGACCACGGACGCCAGCTCCAACTGGGGATGAGCGGCGATCAGCGGACAGTGAAAGACCCGCGCCGACTTTCCGAACCCGATGACTCCAACTCGAAGCTTCATTGACGGCCTTGTGCGAAACGGGCCTGGGCTATCCCTTCAGAGCGCCGGCTGTCAGGCCCTGTACGACGTACCGTTGCAGCAGGAGCGAGATGGCGATGACCGGCACCGTAATGAGAACGGCGGCCGCCATCAGGCCGCCCCAGTTGATCTCCGCGTACTCCACGAAATTGAAGATCGCCACCGTCAGGGTCTTCGTCCGGTAGCCGGACAGGGCGAGCGCGAACATGAAGTTGTTCCACGAGTAGATGAACGCCAGCACGACCGCGGTGAAGATGCCCGGGCCCCCGAGCGGGAGCACGATGTACCAGAAGGTCTGATAGTTGTTGCAGCCATCCACCCGGCCCGAATCCTCCAACTCGGCCGGCAAGGCCTCGAAGTAGGGAATCATGATCCATGCGATCAGGGGAAGCCCGAGGAGAAGGTGGGACAGGATCAACGAGGCGAATGTGTCGATCAGCCCCAGCCGCGCGAAGAGAATGTACCATGGCACCAGGAAGGTGAGCCCCGGGATGATGCGGGTGACCAGCAGCAGGGACCCGAGACGGTAGAGTCGAAAACGGGCGATCGAGTACGCGGCCGGAAGGCCGAGACACAGCCCGAACAGCGTGGAGCCGACGGCGATGATCAGGGAGTTGATGAGGGGGCGGACGAACGAGTACTCGCCGAAGACCTGCCGATAGTTCGCGATGGTGGGACGGAAGGCGAAGAGCTTCGTCATATCCATCATCTGCACCTGCGTCTTCAGGGAGGCCAGCACCATCCAGATGAAGGGGAAGATGACGCAGAGCGCGAAGACGATGACGAGGAAGTAGAACAGGGTCTTGCGGACCGGTCGCATCGCCAGGTGCATCACCATCTCTACTGCTCGCTTCGCATTCGATTCTTCACGAGCAGGAGGATCATGGTCGCGCCGATGATGAGGAGGAAGAACATCACCAGTATCGCCGCGGCTGATCCGAATCGGAAGTACTGGAACGCCTGCAGATACCCCAGTATGTTCGTGTTCTCCGTGGCAAACCCCGGGCCTCCCTGGGTGGTAGTGTAGACCTGGTCGAAGGTCTTCAGCACGTCAATCAGCCGCAGCATCATGGCAACCACGATGGTGGAGGAGACCATCGGCAGCGTCACCCTCCAGAGCGTCTGCCACGCGTTTGCACCGTCGACCTTGGCGGATTCGAAGGGCTCTGTGGGAAGCGCGCTGAGCCCCGCAAGGGTGATCACGGCGATCACGGGGGTCCACTCCCACACGTCCACGAGCATCAGCGAGGCAAGGGCGGTCTTGCGGGATCCAAGCCAGAGGAGCTTCGGCAGCGACAGCGACTTGAGCACGTAGTTGGCAAGGCCGATCGTCGGCTCGAAGATCAGGAGCCAGATCATGCCCACGGCCACCGGGGTCATCACCATGGGCAGGAGCAGCGCGCTCTTGACGACCGCCTTGCCCCTGAACTGCCGGTTGAGAAAGAGCGCCAGCGCGACCCCCAGGATCATCTCCACGACGAGGGAGCCGCCGCTGTAGGCCAGCGTCCGAACCACGGAGAGCTGGAACCGCGAAGACATCAGGAGGTCCACGTAGTTCTGCAGCCCGACGAAGCGCGGCGGCTCGACGCTGGACATGCTCCAATCGGCGAAGCTGAGCGCCAGGTTGTAGCCGAGCGGGAAGATGATCATGACGACGACAAAGATCACGGACGGCAGCAGAAAGATGAGCTTGATGTTCGAGTCCAGCCACCGCACGATGCGGGCCCTGCGGGCCTCGCGTTCCTGACGTGCCATGTCAGCTAAAGTGCACTGGGGCAGCTGGCGGGGTGCCGCAACCGCCCCAGTGCCGGTCTAAATCCCTACTTCTCTTCGTCGAGCAGCTTCTGGAACTGCGCATTGGCCTCGTGCGCGGCCTTGGCCACGTCACCGCCTTCGATGGCAACCGCGATCACATTGCCGATGATGTCTCGCGCCTGCTGCACCTTGATCATCACCGGGCGATCGTAGGGAACGCCGATCTCCGCGCTCTTCTGGTTCACCGAGATGAACTCAGGAGTGAACTTGGTGTTGTTCGCGGGATCCTGCCATGCGGACTTCCGCGCCATGAAGCTGCCTGCCTGCTCGGTTCGGGCCATGTTCTCCTTGGACAACAGCCAGCTGATCAGCTTCCACGCGTTGTCCTTGTTCTTCGAGCTGGGGCCGATGCACAGCTCCCACGCGACAATGGAGTACGGCCGGGCGCCGGCGGGGCCGGACGGTACCATCGCGATGCCGACCTTGTCATAGACCTTGGATTTAGTCGGATCGACCAGCGTTCCGTACTGGCTGCTTCCCTCGATGGCGATCGCAACCTTCCCCTGGTTGAAGAGGTCGGCCACTCCTGCCCATGCGAGGCTGACGGCGTTCGGGGGTCCATAGTTCCTGAGGATGTCGCCGTAGAACTTGAAGGATTCGATCGCCTGCGGGGTGTCGATGGTGGCCTTACCGTTGACGAACCAGTCGCCGCCGTTGGAATACAGGAACGGGGAGAACTGCGTCACGGCCGCGGAGCGCTGACCCCGGGACGCGTAGCCGTAGATCTCACGGTTCTTGTCGGTGAGCTTCGCCGCAGCGCTCAACAGCTCATCCACCGTGGTCGGCACCTTGAGTCCCGCCGACTTCAGCATCTCGGTGTTGTAGAACATGAACGTCACTTCCGGGAGAATGGGTATTCCCACCAGCTTCCCTTTAACGGAGCACGCGTCGCGGTAGACCTTCGGGAAGTCCTCGAGGTTGAACTTCGTGTCCGCGGTCGCGTATGAGGCCAGCGGCGTCAACCACCCGTTCTTCTCGAACTGCACCATGTCCTGCAGCGGGCGGATTCCAAACACATCAAGGGTCGGCGATCCCGCCGCCGATTCAACGGCGAGCTTCTGACTCTGCTGCTCATCCGGATAACTCTCGAACTGCACCTGTATGCCGGTCTGCTTCTCGAACTCGGGAAGGAACGGCTTGATCGCGTTGATCCACGTGTGCTGGAACGCGATCCACCTCACGGTGCCGGCTGGCTTGGCTGCGCCCTCCTTCGTTCCAGTCGCGAAGGATAGCGCGGCCACCACGACCAGCAACAGACCCACAACGCATAGCCTCTTCTTCATCGTAGACACCTCCTCATGGTGTTTCACGGCGGCTGACCGATGCGGCAACGCGCACCAACGGAATTCCCGTATCACCTCCTTCCTCAGACGAAGACATCGAGATACTCCACGGTGTCAGACAGTGGCGTTCCCTGGTGCTTCTCCAGCGAATCGAAGTACAGGCTGTCGCCCTTGTTCAGAACGTAGTCGACGTCGCTGATGCGGAACCTGAGGCTGCCGTTGAGGATGTAGATGAACTCCTCCCCGTCATGCGAATCGACTCGAGGCTTCAGCTTCTCTTTGTGCGATACCTGCAGGAACGGCTGCATGCGTTTGTTGGCGTGCTCGGTGCCAAACGGATGGATCAGGAGCCCCTGGGGAGTCTCGATCATCGACTTGACGGATTTTGCGCGTGAGGTGAAGACGGCGTGCGAATCGCCGGCGGTCTCGATGAGCGCTGACACCGACGTGCCCAGGGCGCCCGCGATCCGCACCAAGGCCCCCACCGAGGGAAGCGTGTTCCCATTCTCGATCTTCGACAGCAGGCTCTTGGAGTACCCGCACATCTTCGCTAGTTCGTCGAGCGTCCGGTGCTGCTGCCGGCGCAGGCGCTGTACCTGGGTACCGATCCTCCCCTTCAGTTTCTCTACCACCAGCGCACCTCGCATCCCGCGTTGTGTGGAGATATCCTCATGACATATTGACCATTCAACGAGGTTGAATTATGGTCACCTTTGTTGAATCCTGTCAAGAGGGGGGGCAACCCACGGGGGCGGGCAATGAAAGGCAAAGAACGATGAGAGCCTTGGTGAAACGGACGCGCGGGGCGGCGCCCGTGTTCGAGCTCGTAGACCTCCCCGAGCCGCGACTGGCGACGGAGACCTCGGTGAAAATCCGGGTGGCATCGATCGGGATCTGCACCTCGGACGTCCATGTGCTCCACGGTGCGATGCAGATGCCGGACGACAACATCGTCGGCCACGAGTACAGCGGGGAGGTGGTTGAGGTGGGATCGAAGGTCACCGCGGTCAAGTCAAAGGACCGGGTGGTCGGAGAACTGGCGGTCGGGGCGTGCGGACGGTGCCGCATGTGTCGAAGCGGGAAGTACGAGCTCTGCCGCGACAAACAGCCACCCGGCTGGGTCTCTCCCGGGGTCTACACTGAGCTGGTCGTCATGGAGGAATGGCTGCTGCATCGGATCCCCGACAACGTCGACTTCGACGTGGCGGCGATCACCGAGCCGATGGCGATCTGCGTGTACGGGTGTCTCGAACGGGCACGGCTTGCTCCCGATGACTACACGGTCGTCCTCGGCATGGGATCGATCGGGCTGCTCACCCTCGTCATGCTGCTGGACCAGGGCTTCAAGAGGGTCGTGTGCGTCACTCCCACCACTCATGGGGCACGCCGTTTCGATCTGGCCCGGGAGCTGGGCGCCCACTCCGTCCTCGCGACCAGCAGGGACGTGGAAGCCGTCATTGCCCATGAGACCGGCGGAGAGCTGGCCGATGCCGTCATCGACTGCTCGGGCTCGCCGGACGCGATCAACCAGGGGCTGCGGATGTTGCGCAAGGATGGCACCATGGTGGGACTCGGCATCGCGTCACAGAAGACGATCCCGATCGAGTACAACACCGCGGTACTGAAGCCTCTGCGGATCGTGTTCTCCTGTACCTCGTCCCGCTCATCGTGGGACCTTTCCCTCAGGATCCTCAGCCGGCAGAACGATCGGATCCGGAGGATCATCACGGATCGGTACCCGCTTGCGCAGTGGCGGACCGCGTACGACAGGCTGGAAGGCAGGGAAGCGATCAAGGCGGTGCTGTACAATCCCGCGCCGGAGCATTCCCGCCCGGCGCGCGACCGCTGACCCAGGAGGCAGAGAAATGCTTGCAGCTGTCCTGAAGGACTTCAACCGACTCGAGCTCGAGGAGGTCCCGACTCCCGAACCCGGGCTCGGCCAGGTCGTTGTCCGCATCAAGTCCTGCGGGATCTGCGCCACCGACTTCAAAGCGGTGCGGGGGATCCGCAGGAACGTGAGCTTCCCGTTCATCCCGGGACACGAGCCGAGCGGGGTCGTCTCGCGCGTCGGCCAGGGTGTGCGCGGGTTCCGAGAGGGTGACGCGGTGATCGTGCAGCCCTCCGGGTACTGCGGCGTGTGCAAGAGCTGCCGCATGGGGAACACGCACTACTGCGAGCACGCCTTCACGACCGGAGGCGACGGACCCGAAGACGTCCGCCCGGGGGCGTTTGCGGAGTACATGCTGACCGAGGCGAATACCCTGTACCTGAAGCCCGACAGGATCAGCTTCGATGCCGCCTGCCTCACGGAACCGCTCTCCGGAGCCTGGAAGGGTGTCATCGAAAAGAGTGAGATGAGCGTCGGCGATGACGTCGTCATCATCGGCGTCGGCGGGATCGGCCTCTTGTGCCTGATGGTAGCCCATGCAGCCGGTGCCGGCCGATGCGTAGCCGTGGACCTGAACCCTAGAATGCGGGAGCGGGCCCTGGAGCTGGGCGCAACCCATGCCGTCGACGCTTCGAGCAATGACGTGCGCGAGCGCATCTACAAAATCCTGCCGGAAGGTCCGGATCTCGTGGTAGAGGCGGCCGGACCGATCGCAGCCGTCAAGCTGATGGTCTCGCTGCTGAGGCGCGGCACTCGGTGGAACATCTTCGGAATCACGACTCACGAGAGATTCGAGCTCGACGGCGGCCTCGCCCATTTCCTCGAGGCGCGCATGGACGCAAGCTTCGGCACCACGCCGCGGGCCATGCAGAAGGCGATCCGCCTGATGGAGCGCGGCCTCGTCGATGTGGAGAAGACCATCAGCCATCGGTTCCCCCTCAAGGAGATCCACGCGGCGATGGACGTCATGGAACATTCGCAGCACAACAAGGTCATCATCAACCCGTAGCCATCCGGGGCGACCATCGAAAGGAAACACGGGATGCTCAACCCCCATGTGACGTTGATTGGAGTCGGGCGTCCGGGCTTCGATATCGAGCTCGGCAAGAAGCATTATCTGCAGGCGGCGAAGACCCTCGAACGTCTTGGCGCCGAGGTGACGCGGCCGCCCCAACTCCTCACCGACCCCGACGAGGTCGCGCAGTGGGTCCGCGATTCTGCCGATCCCCGGACTGACGGCGTCGTGCTGTTGCTTGCGACGTTCGTCGACGGCCGCTTCGTCGCACAGGTCGCCAGTGGGCTCCCGCAGCCCGTGTTCCTGTGGAGCATGCCGGAACCCGACACCCAGGGCCGACTCCGTCTCAACGCCCTCACCGGCCTGAACGCCGCTAGCTATGTCCTGAGCCGCCTCGGCCGGAAGTTCGCATACCTTCATGCCGTCCCCGATGGCGAGTCGCCGCGACAGCTTTCGGCGTGGCTGAAGGCATCCGCTGTTGCCGGCCGTCTGAGGAAAGCGAAGATCGGGGTGGTTGGCGCCCATCCGCCGGGCTTTTTCGCCTCTGACGTCGACGCCCTGAGGCTGCAGAGGACCATCGGCCCCACCGTGGTGCAGGTCAACCTGGACGCGCTCCTTCGCCAGAGCACGGAGGTCGCCGAGCCCCGCTGGCGGGCGAACCTGGAGGCGGACAGCGCGCGCGTCGCCGGCATCGATCGCCTTGACCCCGAACAGCTTCGGAAGTCCTCGCAGTTCAACGTCACCCTCGAGGAGACCGTCCAGTCTCTCGGCCTCGAGGCGGTGGCGGTGAGGTGCTGGCCGGAGTTCTTCAGCCCCTATGGCGCCGTGGCGTGCTCCACCCTGGCGCACCTCAACGACGCCGGCATTCCCGCAGCCTGCGAGGCTGACATCCTGGGCGCAGTGTCGATGACCATTGAGCACCTGCTCGCCCAGAGCACCGTATTCCTTGGGGACCTGGTGCAGATACGCGAAGAACGGAACACCGTCGTCTTCTGGCATTGCGGGGCAGGGGCAATATCGCTCGCCTCCCCCAGGACAGGCGCTGTTGCGGGAGTGCAACCGAACCGCAACCTCGCCTATGCCTTCGACAACCCGCTGAAGGCGGGCACGGTGACCGTGTGCCGCCTCGGCCAGACGGATGACGGTTACCGGATGCTGATCGCCCGGGGTAAGGCCCGAGACGATCACGGGCATTTCTCCGGCACGAGCGTCGAAGTCGAGTTCGAGTGCGCCATCAAGGATGTCCTACCCACGGTGATCGGGAAGGGCTTCGAGTTCCACTTCGCGATCGTCTGGGAAGACATCCGGGTCGAACTGGAGCAGCTCGCAGCCTTGCTAGGGATTCCCACCGTGGTGTTGTAGTTGGGCTACGTCGAGGGTGTGCCTCATGACTACGAGCGGCAGGGCCTGTGGATCACGAATGAGCCGTAGCCTGAGTCGCCCGCATTCAACGGGCTTGCCCCGCTACCAGTTGATGGGAAAACCTCCTGCCAAGGTCACCTGGAACTGGCCCAGGGGGTAGGCAGGCAGGGGTGTCGCGGGAATTGGGCTCTCGAATGGTGTGTAGGCCATCCTGGCACCGAGTAGGAACCCGTCGAGATTCAAGGCCACGCCGCCACCGATGAAGGGGAACAGGGAGATATAGGGCATGCCCTCCGCCGACCAATACCCCACGGGCGGACCGAGGCGTACCCGCCCCGCGCAACCGAGGCCGGCCTGGACGAACGGGTCAAAGAACCGCGCGGCGCCGAACAGGTGGAAGCTCATGGAAAGCGCCGGGGCGAACCAGTCCAACCACCACGCCTCGTGCGAGTCGTGCGAGAAGCTGACGAGGTAGTCGTAAAAAGCGCTTGGGGTGCAAGGGTTCGCCAGTTCGAATGAACTCACCTCGGTCCTCCCGAGCTTCTGCGTTATTGTCACGATCTATATCTAGACTTTCAAAGAAAGATAAGCGACCTAGTGGGTTAGTATCTTCGCTGAAGTTGTAGAATATTTTGTAGAATTCATTCTGGGAAACCCCTCTACATCATGTAACATCTATGACAGCGGACTCGCAATATTTCCTACAAAACTGGCACTTAGAGACATTCTGGAAAACCCTGAGTAACTACCGGGAGTCGCTGTTAATCTCTAGGTCGCTGGTTCGAGTCCAGCCGGGGGAGCAGAGTTGGACAGGCAGTTGGGTCACATTCTGCCTGTTTTTTTATGTCCTGAGCGCAGCGGCGCGCCTCCTGGGCCATTCGGTGAATGATGTCAAATGGGGGCTTGAAGGCCGGGACCACCTGATCCTCCTGAAGAGACGAGCCTGGCATGATGAAGCGCAGAAGGGCCGCCTGCTCGGTCTGGCCTTGGCTGTGGTAGAACTGACGAGCATTCCGGGCGATCTCCAGAAGCCGGATACCCTGCTCGATGTAGTTCTGGTCAGCCTTTTCATGCCGCTCGATTCTGGCTCGAATCTGGGCCTGTTCCTCGCGCCACTGGGAGACGTTTCGGCGGTAGAACGCTTCCTCGACCTCACCGTCCAGCTTGTCCAGATAGATCTGGTCAATCCGGTTCTGAAGCTTGGTGTAGTGAGCGTTCAGCTTCTCGATGGAGCGACGGTGGAACTCCGCCTTCTCCTTCTGGCTTTGCCGTAGGGCCTCGCGCATCCAGTCGAAGATCACCTCGGAGAACTGGAACTCCCCGAGAATCTCCTCAAACTGGCGCTCCAGCTCCTCCTGGCGCACGTACAGCCCGCCACAGGGGCCCTTGTCGAAGGTGCAGTGGTAGTAGATGTTGCGGTCCTTCTTGATCTCCGCGGTAATGGCGCAGCCGAAGGGTGATAGGCTGGACCTGATTCCTGATAGCTATCGCCTCCGTCCTTGTTTTACTCACCCGCTCACGTCGAGCCGCGAACGATGACATTAAGCTGAAGCCTGACGTTTTGCAGAGGACGGT